>CAVGTL010000102.1:0-10420 GCA_963632005.1 Succinivibrio sp. | reverse complement strand
ATATTTGATGAAGTACTCGTAAGAGCAGGTGATACTCACTTCAGAGATATGCATCTTGATACTGACGAGGCAAACGCTGCAAAGCTCTCTAACGGTCAGGAAGGCGAAATTATTAAAAAATAAGAAGGAAAGAGGCTAACAACAAATGGAAGACTTAAGCAAGGTTATTGAGTATACCGCTGTAAAATTCGGTACTACGACAGGTGATGTAAGAAGTCTGTGCAAGCAGGCTATTCTCAACAAGTACAGAGCTGTATGCGTTAATTCGGGCTTTATAAAGATCTGCTATGAGGAGCTCAGAAATCACCCTGAGGTACTGATCGTATCTACTGCGGGATTCCCTACAGGAGCGGGTTCTTATAAGGCAAAGATATATGAAGCAATATATGCTGCTGAAGAGGGCGCTAAGGAGATCGATTTCGTTCCTAATATCGGTCTGTTAAAGGATCGTAAGGATAAGGAGCTCAGAGATGAGATCAGAGGCGTTGTCCGCAACAATGCAGGACTTGCTGACGTCAAGATCATTGTCGAAGCTCCGATACTTACTCCGGAAGAACTTGTAAGGATCTGCAACATGGCTGCTGAGGAAGGCGCTGCTTACATAAAGACAGCTACAGGCTTCAACGGCGATACTACTGTCGACATGGTAAAGAATATCAAGAAGATCGTAGGAAACAAGTGTAAGATCAAGGCTGCGGGCGGCATAAAGGATGTTGAGACAGTAAAGGCTATGCTCAAGGCAGGTGCTGATACTATCGGAACAAGCACGCTCATAAAGTTTGACGAGGAATAAATAATATAAAGAAAAACGGCTGTTGCGGATGTGTGACAGCCGTTTCTTGTGTGCAACAGGCGCACGGCAGGATCGAGCTATTATTGATTTTAAAGCAAGAAAGGATGGCGCATAATGTGCCATCCTTTTTCAGTATTTGATATTTTACTGTATTGTCTGAACTATAAAGACTTCATCTCAGCGATGCAGTTCGTGCAAACGTTCTTGCCGTGAATAGTCTGGATATCCTTTGCGTTGCCGCAGAAGATGCATGCAGGCTCATATTTCTTGAGCATGATGTAATCGTCCTCAACAAAGATCTCGATAGGATCCTTTATATGGATGTTGAGGTTACGTCTTAATTCGATAGGAAGTACGATTCTTCCCAGTTCGTCTACTTTTCTTACAATGCCAGTTGCTTTCATGGAATGATCTCCTTTCTTTTAGTTGTAAAGTTATGAAAACAGTTTCTTAATAGAAACAATAGCGTTGACCAGGCTTACCACTGCTTTTAGGGAACTCTGATTGTCTTTTACGAATTCTGCCATTTCCTCTGTGGAGTCAGCGAGTGAAAGTACTGCGTCTTCAACCCCGGAAGCAGCATCAGAGACAAGACCTGTTACGTTCTGAGTGTCATCAAGTATCTTTGAAAGCGACTTGAAGCCCGGTATAAGCGCCCTGACCGCACGTATCATGTACACGAGCAGCAGGATAACGCAGATCCCTATGATCAGAAGAACAGCATCTCCTATTGTTATCATGTTATTCATGTGATGCTCCTTGCTCCTTTGTTAAACGATATTATGGTATATTCTGACCATAATACATACATTAAAACACATTTTTGGTGGAAAAACAATATTTTAATAGAATTTTTTCAATTTTTTTCCATGGTATATCATGATAACGCCGTCATATATTCATTAATAAAGGATTTTGAAGGTAAAGGCGGTGAATTGTCATGAATAAAGTCTGGATAATTATGATACTTGCAGGAATATTTTCGTACGGTGCGCGCGCCGTGCGCGCAATTCTCTCCCCGGAGGGGAGCGGCGAAGCCTCCGGATTTATGCATTCGCTGCTCGACAGCTGCGAGGAGGCTGTGTATTTCGTTATAGGGCTGGCAGGGATAATGGGGCTGTGGAGCGGGTTTATGAATATAGCGCGCGGATCGGGACTCATACACGCTATGGCCGAAAAAAGCAGAGGGCTTATGCATTTTCTGTTTCCGGGCGAGAAAAATGAGGAAACGCTTATGATGATGCTCATGGGCTTTACGGCAAATATATTCGGTGCGGGAAACAGCGCAACAGTATTCAGCCTTCAGGCTATGAAGCTACTAGACGAGGAAAACGGCAGGCGCGAAATTGCAAGTGAAGAGATGTGCATGTTTGCAGCGGTAAATATGTCTATGCTGCAGCTCGTGCCTATAACGGTCATACAGATACGCGCCGCTGCGGGGTCTGCTGAGCCGTCTGATATAATAGTTCCGTCTGTGATAGCCGGCGCAGCGGCGACTGTCGGGAGCATAGCTGTATGCAGGTTCTGCGAGAAAAGGAGGGTACACCGGCTGTGAGCGGTATTTTGAGCGCTGTATCGGCTGCATTTCTGCCGTGTCTCATAACGGTCATCCTTGTGCATGGCTGGATAAAAAAGGTAAATGTTTACAATCTGTTTATAGAAGGCTGCCGCGAAGGTCTGCAGACGGCGGCTGATATACTTCCGTTTATCATAGCGGTGTTTCTCGCGATACGCCTGATGACTGATTCAGGTGCGCTCGACGTACTGGAAAAGGTCTGCGACCCTTTGTTCAGCCTGCTTGGTATGCCGGAGGAGCTTGCCGGATTTATGATAATGCGCCCTGTATCGGGAAGCGGAACGCTCGTGATACTTGAACAGCTGGCCGATGAATTCGGGGCAGACAGCTTTCTTTGCAGGAGCGCCTGCGTGATGATGGGAAGCAGTGAGACATTGCTGTACGCTGTAGCTGTGTATTTTGGCGTGACATCTGTGAAAAAAATGAGGCACACGGTCCCGGCCGGAATCGTCGGCTATATTATTGGAATTTGGCTATCTCTTGTATTGTGCAAGGTCATGTAATAATGTATAATGTATTAGCTGTGCCCGTCACCGGGCCAACAAATATTTCTGTATTTTTTTAGATAAAGGAAATATTTCAAGCTGTTTCCATAAAATAATCAGGAAAAATACATAAATACATCTAAAGCAAATACGACATGAAAGACGCGCCGCGAAAAAAGGGACGCGTTTTAAGATGCGTTTTTGCCGCTAAATCTGTAAAAACAAAGAAAAAGATTAAATACACTGAAAATATCCGGAGGAGAGAATTGGCTAAATATTTAGTAAAAAACAGCGGACCGCTTAAGGGTGAGGTAACTGTAAGCGGCGCTAAAAATTCAGTTTTGCCGATAATGGCTGCAACACTGCTTGCAGACGAAGAATGTCTTATCTACGATGCGCCTGACCTGCGCGACGTAGATGTAATGTGTAAGATAATGGAAGGCCTTGGCGTAAAGGTAAAGGCTGACCTTGAAAATAACGTGCTGTCGCTGAATTCTGAAAAGATAACTACGAATGAAGCTCCGGCTGAGTTCGTAAAGAAGATGCGCGCGTCTATACTTACTATGGGACCGCTCCTTGCGCGTCTCGGAAGCGCGAGAGTAGCCCTCCCTGGCGGATGCGCCATAGGAGCAAGACCTATAGACCTGCATCTCAAGGGCTTTGAGAAGATGGGCGCAGAGATAGAATACGGGACTAATTACGTTGAAGCTAAGGCCGACAAGCTCAAGGGCGCAAAGATATATCTCGATTATCCTAGCGTAGGTGCTACAGAAAATCTCGTAATAGCAGCGTCTCTTGCAGAGGGTACTACTGTGCTCGAGAATGTAGCAGAGGAGCCTGAAATAGTTGACCTTGCAAATTATCTGAACAAAATGGGCGCTAAGATAAAGGGCGCAGGCACAGATACTATAAAGATAGAGGGCGTTGAGCGCCTGCACGGTACTAAGCACTGCGTTATACCTGACCGTATAGAAACAGGTACGTTTATGGTAGCTGCTGCTATAACTCACGGAAACGTGCTTATAAAGAACGTAGTTCCCGATCATGTAAGACCGATAATCGCAAAGCTGCAGGAATGCGGCGTAACGGTAGAGGATACGCTCGAGGGACTTCGCGTAAACGCTGAAAACTGTGAGCTCGTGGCTACAGATATAAAGACGCTGCCGTATCCGGGATTCCCGACTGATATGCAGTCGCAGTTCATGGCGCTCCTTACTATAGTTAAGGGCAGCAGTACTGTTATAGAGACTGTTTTTGAAAACAGATACATGCATATAAACGAGCTTAACCGCATGGGCGCAGGCATAACCATAGAAGGTCGCTGCGCCGTTATACCGGGCGATAAGAAGCTCAAGGGCGCGCCTGTAATATCTACAGACCTGAGAGCCGGCGCTGCGATGGTGCTCGCAGGACTTGCTGCGGAGGGCGTTACAGAGATATCTGAGATATATCATATAGAACGCGGCTACACAGGCTTCGTAGAAAAGCTCAGAGGTCTCGGAGCGGATATCACTCGCGTAGAAGAGTAATAGAATAGTAGAAATAAAGAATAAAAACGGTGTCAGCCGGTGACGGCTGCTCCTGACGGCCTGGCCGTCCTGTTGTGTATTGCATTGATGCGATGCGCGGCAGGGCGGCCTTTTTTATTTATTGAAAAATTTTTTTAAAACCTGTTGACAAAAAATAATAATGATGTATTATTGTATTAAGCCGTTAGTACAGTAATACAGTAATACAACAGTACAGCTGATACGGCACTTGCGCATGAGTGCCTGCTTAAAGGGGATGGCGGGCATGAGAGTATTTATTCAAAAGAGGTATTAGTATATCAGAGCATTAATGGTGAAAGGAGGAAAAGATGAATGGAATGGAAGTTTGACAGCAAACAGCCTATCTACACGCAGCTCGTCGACCAGATGACTGTAAGGATCGTTACAGGGATATATGCGCCGGGGAGCAAGCTCAGCTCGGTGAGGGACCTCGCTGAAGAGGCGGGAGTCAATCCAAACACGATGCAGAGAGCGCTCGCAGCGATAGAGGACTCGGGGCTCGTGCATTCGCAGCGCACGGCGGGCAGGTTCATCACCGAGGACATGAACCTGATACTGTTGGCGCGCAGACGTCTGGCTGACGAAAAGATAGGGATGTTTGCGGAGCAGATGAAACAGCTGGGATTTTCAAAGAGAGAGATTTTAGATTTACTGGAGGAGTACAAGTATGAATGAATACATACTGCAGTGCAGAGACCTGGGAAAGAGATTCTCAGGCAGAAATGCGCTTAACGGGATAAACATGGATATACCGCGCGGCCGCATCATAGGTCTGCTCGGACCTAACGGCAGCGGAAAAACTACATTTATGAAGCTTGCAAACGGGCTTTTAGTGCCGACGAGCGGGAGCATACTTATAGACGGACACAAGCCGGGACCTGAAACGAAGCAGATAGTGTCTTATCTGCCTGACAAGGATTATCTGCCTGACTGGATGAAGGTAAAGGACCTTGTAAAGATGTTTACTGAGTTCTATAAGGATTTCGACCATCTGAAAGCGCAGGATATGCTCC
Organism: Succinivibrio sp.; assembly: GCA_963632005.1. Classification (GTDB taxonomy): domain Bacteria; phylum Bacillota; class Clostridia; order Peptostreptococcales; family Anaerovoracaceae; genus CAKQOE01. Next base: position 5,003 of record CAVGTL010000102.1, on the reverse strand, counting down.
AGCGTCTTTCGATAAACGAGGATCAGCGCCTGAAGTCGCTTTCAAAGGGTACAAAGGAAAAGGTCCAGCTCATACTGGCAATGAGCCGTCAGGCGCAGCTTTACATGCTTGACGAGCCTATCGGAGGGGTAGACCCGGCAGCGAGAGATTACATATTAAATACGATTATCAGCAACTACAACGAAAACGGTACGGTAATCATCTCGACGCATCTGATCGCAGACGTTGAACAGGTGCTTGACGACGTAATATTCATAAAAGACGGCAGCATAGCGGCATGTACTTCCGTAGATGAGATAAGGGAGAAAGAGGGAGAGTCGGTAGACGAGTATTTCAGGGAGGTATTCAGATGTTAGCCAAGCTTACAAAATACGAATTTCGCGCGACAGCGAGGGGTCTCGGCATCCTGTACGCGGCGCTTATTATAATTTCAATAGTTACGCGCATACAGTTTTCGATAGAGTCGGCGACGCACGGCGGAATGTCGATGATGTTCCCGACTATAATAGTCATGATGCTCTATGTGGGCGGCATAGTCGCAATAGGCGTACTTACATTTATACTTATAGTCCAGCGCTTCTACAAGAACCTGCTTCAGAATGAAGGTTATCTGATGCACACGCTTCCTGTAAAAACATGGCAGCATATAGCCTCAAAGCTTATCGTGTCTGTGGCATGGTGCTTTATCAGCATGATCGTTATATTCGTTTCGTTTATGATAATCGGAAGCATCGGCATAAACTTCGGAGACTTTGTCTCGATCTTTACGAATATTACATTCAGAGGCCACGGAGATATCGTAGCCAATGGTATAGTGCTTATGCTTGAGATGCTGATACTTATGGTAGTAGGCGCGGCTGCTGCAATACTTCAGATCTACGTTGCCATGTCTATAGGTCAGCTTTCTGACAACCATAAGCTCCTGTGCAGCTTCGGCGCTTACGTCGGCATAAACGTAGCGCTTCAGATAATAATTGGAATATTTACAAGTATATTATCGAGCGGAAGCAGCTCATATATGGTATCCGGTATCATGGGATTTGTAAGCAGTACCAATATGGGCTCGATAGCGCAGATGCACGTAGCTATGTGGGGAATAATCGCGCTTTACGTAGCAAAAGCAGCGCTGTTCTTTGCGGGTACTAATTATCTGATGAAGAATAAGCTGAATCTTGAATAAATAAATATTCGGGAGCGCGCGTCACCGCGCAGGCAGGAGTGCGGCTGAAGCCGCGAAAAACTCAGCCGGTGACGGCTGCAGCGGATATGTTTGCCGCCCTGTTGTGCTTGATGGCATGACAGGGCGGCTTTTTATGTATTTTGGCTGTTGACAGATGCTCGGAAGGCTGTCGGGGTCATGCCTTTTGTTTTTTTGAAGAGGCGTATGAAGTAGCTGGCGTCCTCGAAGCCGCAGGAGAGGGCTATGTTTTTTACGGGGTCGGATGTTGTCAGGAGAAGCTGAGAGGCGTGTTCGAGGCGGTGTTCGTTGAGAAACTGGAACGGTGTCACGCCGAAATATTTTCTGAAGCAGCGATTGCACTCGCTTTTGCTGACGCTGGCGGATGCGGCTATTTCTGAAAGGGTAATATTTTTGGCGTAGTTGCCGTATATAAATGAAACCATGCGCTTTACGCGTGTCTGCGTGGTTACCTCGTTTGCCTGAGTCTGAGAGTGTGGCAGGCTGTCCATGTTTTTTACTATCGTCAGCCATGCTGCGCTTATGGAATTTCTGACATCGAGTTCACAGCCGGGGCTGTGCTCTGTCTGGGCGTTTATTGCCTGAAAGACGTATTCGTTCACGCTGCGGTGCTATTCTACATCACTTGTGAAATGTATGAATGCGATATCTGGTGAGTCTATGACAGGGCGGACGTATTTTGTGTAAATGATGCTGTCGGCAGATGCGATAAATTCGGGCAGGAAAAGTATGGAAATAGAAACGTCGTCCGGGCGCGGATCGACGCTGCGTATGATATGCAGCCTGTTTGAGTTGATGAATGCGCTTTCGCCGGGCGCGAGCGTCATGCGTGTCTGGTCTACGATGACTTCGACGGGAGTTTCTGTGGCTGTCACAAACTGTGGGCTGTAATGCCAGTGCCATTTTACGTAGCCTATATCGTAATTGGAAAATTTGTCAAAATAGAAAATAACAGGGTACGCCATCGTGTCATACTCGGCGTTGAAGCGGTCTGTATCGTCGGTCGTCAGACTCTTTAGCTGCTGCATGAACATGGGCGTACCCTCCTTTTGCTTAATTGAACATCACTGCGTCGTGGGCTGGGGTGATCTTTTTTATGAGCGCGGCGAGCGCGCCTGATGTTTTTTTGTTGTATTCGAGCGCTGCTGTGTTGTACGGGTCGTTGCGTATCTGATCGCCGAGTGATTCGAAATCGGCGTACATGTCTCTGTAATCAAGCTTGTCCTTTGAGGATATGTCGCTTGTCGATCTCAGGGCGCTGTATACGGCGCTCATGGAGTCGCTGAGCGCGTCGTTTTTTTCTTTTATGTCGCTTATATTTTCAGCGTCGAGGGCTGTTTTCAGTGCTCCGGCTGTGTCGGAAAGCTCTGTTATCAGTTTGCTATCGTCAGATGGATCGAGGTTTTTGCGCGCTATCTTGCAGATATCTGCGGCGATGTCGATGCGGTCCTCGATATAGCTTTCTATGCATTCGTCGTCATCATCGACTCCGTCTTCAAAAATATCTGTAACATCGCTGTACATTTCGCTTATGCTGTGGAAGCATCCGGCGACGGATCCGACGGCGATGAGCAGTATCATTATGATGATGCCGAACGATTTCTTTTTGTATAAAGGCATTTTGTTATGCACCTCCGGTATCATGCATTATCCGCGGAACTCGAGCAGCTTTTCCTTGAGCTCGTTTTCTATACGAGTAAGCTCTGCTTCTGCGGCGTGGCGTTTCTGCGCGCCTTCTTCCTGTATCTTGCGTACAGAATCAAGCGTTTCTATGAGTGAAGCGTTCGTATGCTGAAGCGTTTCAAGGTCTATTATGCCGCGCTCTGATTCCTGTGCGACTGCTACTGTGTTCATCTTGAGCATATCCGCGTTCTTTTTGAGCAGCTCGTTTGTGACATTTGTGACCTCCTGCTGAGCCTTTATGGCGCGCTGTGAGTTTGCGATGCCGAGCGAGAGGACCATCTGGTTTTTCCAGAGCGGGATAGTGTTGACTAACGTCGTGTTTATCTTTTCGACCATCATCGTGTCGTTGTTCTGGACAAGACGGATCTGCGGAGCCATCTGAAGCGATACAGTGCGAGTCAGCTCGAGGTCATACAGCTTCTTTTCGAAGCGGTTGCAGAACTCTGCAAAATCGTTCGCAGCCTGCGCGTCCTCGTGCAGCCCTGAGGCCTGCGCCTTTGCCTGAAGTTCTGCGAGCTGTACAGTGCGGGCTTCTTCAAGTCTTTTTTTGCCTGCTGCGATGTACATTGAGAGCTGGCGGAAATTCTGTATGTTGAGCTGGTACATGTTGTCGAGCATGGCGATGTCCTTTGTGAGAGTGAACTTGTGGTCCTCGAGGATATCGCATATTTTATCTACATTGACTTCGACTTTTGCATAGTTTGCCTTCATAGTCTCGAATTTATTGCCTGCTTTTTTGAAAAGACCAAAAAATCCTTTTGATTCTTCCTCGTCGGCGCTGAAATTTTTCAGTTCAGCCGTGAGGCTGCTTATCATGTCGCCGACCTCGCCGAGATCATTCGTACGGACCTTTTCGAGAGCGTTTTCTGAGAAGTCTGCTATCTTTTTCTGCGAGTCTGAGCCGTAATAGAGTATCTGGTTTGAGTTAGTCAGGTCTATCTGCTTTGCGAATTCGTCTATGACCTTCTGCTCTTCGGGCGTGAACTGCATCTGCGCTGTAGTGTTTCCTTCAGGTACGGGATCAGGCTTTTTTTCTTCGACAGGCTGCTGCGGCGTTGGGTCGAGAGTGAGGGTCGGGGCGGCATTTGTCAGCGGAGCCATCATATCATTTAATGCAGCCGCCTTGATATCTGCGTCAGTCGCAGTTGAAAGTGTCGGGGCTGCTGTCGGGTTCATTTCGTTCATAAGATCTTTATCCATTTTTTACTCCTTTTGATTACTGAAAATTTACTTTACGTCGCTTTTCATTATGGACGCCAGGACGTCGAGATCTGTTTTTATATCGATCGCGTCGTCACTGAACATATCGTCGAGCTGTTTCTTGAACATTTCTTCTATGTGGTCGAGCGAGTCAATGATCTCTGCCATGGACGCGCTTATGTTTCCGCCTGAAACGCCTTGTTTTTCAAGGTTTGAGTAGCGCTCGAACACGCTTATGACAGTCGGAAAGTAGTGTTTTGTGAATGTGCGCGAGCGGCGGCTGTCCGATGGGTTTATGTCTACATTGTCGGCTATTTTTTCTGCGATGCCGCAGATGGAAACGGCGTAGTCTTTTACGAACGGGTCGTTTATGGTGGCTGCGACGCCGCGGAGCTGGCTTGTCAGCTTGTCCAGCTCGGCGGCCTGCTCCTGCCCGCGGTCCTTTGCGGGCTCCGGCGCCGGTCTCGGGGCCGGTTTTTCTGACAGGCATGCGAATACGAAGCCTATTATGAGGCTGAACAGCGCAGCAGGTATGATGTGCCACAGCTTGTAAAAATTAAACGTCATCGCGTAGACCGCCCATGCTACGCCGAACGCTATATACGGCGCTGACGGCGGCAGCTTCTTCTTTTTCTTTTTTGCCGGGACATTGCCGCCCGGCATGTTTCCCGGTGCTCCGGGTCGTGTTGTACTGCTTGAAGCCATTTTGTTTCTCCTTTGTGTCTCCCTTTTTCCTTTTGAATATATCAATAAATGAATGGACAAATAATATGTAATAAATATTAAAACTTTCGCGCGCCTTGCGCGCCCATGGGCGCGCCGGGCGCGCGACAGGCTTGTGACCTTATTCGTTCATTTTTATTACTTGCATATATTTTACCGTAAAACCGCTCATTAAAAAACATGTTTTATGCATTCGTTA
>CAVGTL010000101.1:0-10458 GCA_963632005.1 Succinivibrio sp. | reverse complement strand
GTTTTATCTCACTTCTATATGGTATACATATAAAATAATCATAATGAGATTGAAAAATCAGGCAGTTGTACGCTCTTTTTCTTTTCTTTAATATTTCTTTGTAAGGTGGATCTGGATAATCATTGTAAAAATCATCAGTTAACTTCAAAATCTGATAGTCGTTTTCCGGCAAATTCATATTTAATCTTCCTTTACAAAAAAGAAAACGAGAGACTTAAAGGTATAAGCCTCTCGTTGCAACTTCATCTCTCGGTCAATTTTTATTTTACCGTCCTGTCAGAACCGTCACAGGACTCATTAAGCTCGGTCAATTTTTATTTTACCGTCCTGTCGGAACCGTCACAGGACTCATCAATGATGAAGAGGAATTTTTCTATTCCTATATTTATTATATTATTATTACTCCGATAATTCAACAAACTTTTTAAAATAATATTTATTATTTTATACGCTTTTCATCAGGTTGGTAGACGCTGTGACAGCAACTTTCCCGTCGGCGTTGTATAGTATGCCTTCGGCGTGCATCATGCGTTTTGCGTTTGTTATCATATGGGCTTTTACTGTGATGCTGCGACCGTCGGCTATTACGGGACGCAGGAAATTCGCTGTCGTGTCTATCGTTCCTGCCAGCTTGCCGTTGCTTACTATAAACGCGAACGGACCGAATACGCAGTCGAGCATGTAGCCGAGTATGCCGCCCTGTACTACGTTTATGCCGTTTTTCTGCCATTCCTGCGGCAGGAATTCTACAGTTAGCCAGCCCTCATCGTCGTAATCTATGAATTTTGGCTTGAGGACCTGGATGTCGCCTTTTGGCTGCTCGCCATCGGCGGCTCTGTCTGAAAGTATGACTTTCAGTTTTTCTCTTAATTCTTCTGTCGTATCCACTCTTTTTCCTCCTGCTACTTTTCCGCAGGTGCTGCTTTCTTTTTTCTCTTTTTTCTTGTAACGAAGAAAACTGAAGGCGCTGTTTTTTTCTGGTTTATCATATCGAAAAACGCGACATGATATCTTTTAGACGGGAGCGCTGTGAAGTATTCTATGAGTTTATCATGTTCTTCTCTGCCCTCAGGGTGTCCGCAGTATGTTACTACTGATATGATACCGTCTTCCATGATGTTGTCGAGCGCTGCTTCTACTGCCTGCATCGTAGTGTCTATAGATGTAAGTATTGATTTATCCTGACCCGGCATGAAGCCGAGGTTGAATACTATGGCTGAAGGCTGTCTGCCTGCTGCTTCTACGTATTTTGCAAGATTTACATGTGAATCCTTTACAAGGTGTATATTTTTGCTTTCAGGGTCTTCTATGCCGTTTTCTGCAAGAAGCTCTGATGTTTTTTCGAGCGCCTTGTCCTGAACGTCAAGCGCGTATACGAGAGCGCCTTCTGCGCCGTCAGCCGCGCCTGTGAGTCTGGCGAGCGAAAGCGTGTCGTTTCCGTTTCCCATAGTGCAGTCGATGACGAAATCACCTTCATTAATGTATGATGAAACTATGTCCATAACAAGCGCTGTAGTTTTTACTATAAGATTGTTCTTTTCTTCTCCCATTGTTTCATCTCTCCTTTTGTAGATACTTAACTGACTTTATTCTTTTCCTTAATGTTTTATTTCTTAACTTATTTATTTTTACCGCCTGCGCTGAGCGCCTTTTACAGTTATCTGGTCCGGTGACGGACGCAGGTCTGACTCAGCGGAGCGTATTCGTGCAGTGCTTACAGACTCTTCAGATACTCGATCTCGTTGTGGGAGAGCTTTCTGTACTGGCCCTGTCTCAGGTGCGCCATTTTCATGTTGCCGATGGCTGTTCTTTCGAGGGCTACGACTCTGTGACCGACTGCCTCGAACATCCTTCTGACCTGGCGGTTTTTGCCTTCTGAGATCTTTATCTGGGCTACTGATGTCGAATCTGACTGGCTGATGATCTCGACCTGCGCAGGGGCTGTGATGTGTTTGCCTATGTCTACGCCGCGTTCGAGCTTTTTGGCTTCCGCTATCGTCAGGAAGCCCGCTACCTCTGCTACGTATGTTTTGAATACGTTGTGGTTCGGGTGCGTGAGCTTAAATGCGAGGTCGCCGTCATTCGTCAGCAGTAGCATGCCTGATGTGTTGTAGTCGAGTCGACCTATCGGGTAGACACGCTCGTTTATCTCGTCGAGGAGGTCCATTACCGTCGGTCTGTCCTGCTCGTCGTCAACTGTCGTGATGTAGCCTGTCGGCTTGTTCAGCATGTAGTACACAAGGCGCTTCTCCGGCTTTATCGGGCTGCCGTTTACCGCGACTACATCGCCGTCGACTACATCGTAGCCTGTCTGCGCGACTGCGCCGTTTACTGTTACCTTGCCCTGCTCTATGAGCTCGTCAGCTTTTCTGCGGGAGCATACGCCTGAGTGGGCTATGTATTTGTTCAGTCTCATTTTTTAATATTTTCCTTCTTTGATTTATTTTTTGTTTCCATTTTAACATGTATTCGCTGCGTTTGCCACATGCTCTTTACTTTTCATATACATTTACCTGCGAAAATATACGTCACAAATCCCGCCCGTCGTCAATATGATTATATTATGAAGTAATGCACAACGGCTGTAGGCTGCCCGGCAGCCTGTACGATCTTTTACATTTTTATCCATGGCAGTGCCGTGACGTTTTATCCTGATCGCAGCGGCGCGTAATTATTCGGAGGTCCTGTATGAATGATCCTATAATCAATGATTCTGTAATGAATAATAATAATATTTTTAAAAACTCGGATGCGCCCGGCGCATACACGGCAAAGCGCCGCGTCATCGTTACGGGCGGCGGCTGGTCGGGGATCGCTGCTGCGTTGTCGGCCCGCAAGGCGGGCGCTGATGTAGTCCTTATTGAAAAGACTGATCTGTTGCTGGGGCTTGGAAATGTCGGCGGCATTATGAGAAACAACGGGCGGTTTGTCGGGGCTGAGGAAAATATCGCGCTGGGCGCGAGCGAGCTTTTTGCGATAACCGACAGGCTTTCGCGGCATCGGGGCATCGACTTTCCGGGGCATAAGCACGCGAGCTTATACGATGTAATAAAGGTCGAGCCTGCTGTCAGGAAGTTAGTGCAGGAAATGGGTATCGAGATACATCTTATGTCACGCGTGACTGACGTTGAGCATGAAGAAACGGCTGACGGAACGAAGCTCGTAAAGAGCGTCAGCACGGCTGACGGCGATACTATCGAGGGCGATGTCTTCATAGACACGACCGGTTCGACCGGTCCTATGGGAAACTGTCTGACCTACGGTTCCGGCTGCGCCATGTGCATACTGCGCTGCGCTGCTTTCGGACCGCGCGTCAGCATAACTAAGAAGCTCGGGCTCGAGGATATCATGGGGCAGCGCGCTGACGGTGCTTTCGGCGCGTTCAGCGGGTCCTGCAAGCTTGAAAAGGCTTCGCTTTCAGATGATATCGTCCGCATGTTAGATGAAACGGGCGTAGCTGTAATACCACTCGACAAGGAGCTCATAAACCGCGACAAGCTGAATCTCAAGGTCTGCCAGCAGTACGCACTTGATGAGTACGCCGAAAATATCGTGCTGCTCGATACGGGATACGCCAAGCTTATGACGCCGTTCTTCCCTCTTCATAAGCTGCGGCTCGTGCCGGGGTTTGAGAACGCCCGCTACGCCGACCCTTACGCGGGCGGCAAGGGGAATTCCATAAGGTATCTGTCTGTCGCGCCGCGCGATAATTGTATGCGTGTAAAGGGCGCGCATAACCTTTTCTGCGGCGGCGAGAAATCAGGGCTTTTCGTCGGTCATACAGAGGCGATAACTACGGGCAGCCTTGCCGGACACAACGCCGTGCGGCTCATAAAAGGAATGCCGCTGCTCGAGCTGCCGCGCGGGCTTGCCACGGGCGATCTGATAGCCTTCGCTAACCATCAGATGGAGTCAGAGGAAGGGCTCAAGACACGGTATACTTTTGCAGGCGCGGAGTACTTTGAGAGGATGAAAGAAAAGGGCCTGTATACTACAGACCCTGAGGAGATAAAGCGCCGCGTTAAACGATACGGACTTGACGGGATATACTCTGAAAGACTCTTGTAAGATCTTATTTTACAGCTTTCAGTATCCCGGAGACAGCCTGTTTGTGCGGTGACGCACGCGCTCAAAATTATTTATTTATTATTTCAGCAGGCCGTCGATCCGGAGCATTTCTTCTACGCGGTCTATGTCGCGGAAAACTATGCCCTCTGCTGAGAAGCACATCGCGCGGCGCGCTGTCGGCGTGTATTTTTCCCAGCCGCGCGACGGATCGCCTGTTTTAATAAAGCTCGACCATGCGGAGTGCATGACGCACGACATCTTATTGCCTTTTTCGTCGTCAGCGCCGACTACGTTCAGGAATCGATTAAATACGAACGGGAGCTCAGCTATATGCCTTACACCGAGGCCTTCTTTTCTCAGGCGCTCTGTAATATAGTCAAAATGATACGCATAGACCGACTGCCCCATTTCTGCAAGTACGTCGGCGTACGGGAGCATCGCTCCCTGGAATTTCTGCAGGCCGTATATATCCGAAAGGCGCTGCCACGGCGTATGCTCCGCGTCTACAGGGTACTTTGCGAGTATTTCCTGCCAGTGCTCCGGGAACATTATACGCAGCTTTTCTTCATAGTCAGCCGCTGTAGTCGCAGGGTCGGCAAACATAGTTCCTTCGTTCGTATTGAAGCCGAAAAGCAGATCTACGGGATTTGGCGTCTGTACGCGCGGGTCCGGCATGCAGTCGCCCTCGAAAAGCAGTCCGTCAAGGACAGGGTTCGAGCTGAAGCCGCGCGGCTCGCCGTTTTTATCAAAATGCCAATTGTATAATAACTCCTCTGCAGGAATATTTCTGAGCTTTTCCAGTCCCTCCGGTGTGTCGTCGCAGCCGAGATCTGCTATGACGCTGCGGCTGCGCTCTACTGCCGAACGAGGATTTCCGTGACCGTAAAATGTTGATGTGATGCCTGCTCTGATGCTCCCGCTTTCGAGGATGCAGCGTCTGAACATGCCATTGAGCTCCGGCATGCACATAAGCACCGATGTCGTAAACGCGCCCGCCGACTCGCCGCCAATAGTTATATTGTCCGGGTCACCGCCGAAAGCTTCTATGTTCTCGTGTATCCATTTCACAGCCTGCGCCGCGTCTAAGACTTGCAGGCAGCCTGTAACGCCCGATTCCGCGCGCAGCGTGTCGAGAGCGAGAGCGCCGAATATACCAAGGCGGTAATTTATATTAACGTAAACGATATCATCCTCTGCGAAGGCCTGGCCTTCATACTGGCGCATATTTCCGCCGCCTGTCTCGTATGCGCCTCCGTGGATGAAAACGTATACAGGCAGCTTCGTCGTACGGTCTACAGGCGCATCGTCCCTTGTATCCGGTGTACCGATCTCTACTGCGGTAAGCGGAGCTTTTGTGCGGATATTAAGGTACAGGCAGTCCTCGTCCGATATGCTGAGCACCTTTACCGTCGTTCTGTGGTTATCTGTCACTAACTGAAGCGACGGCGCGCCATATGATTTGCATTCCTTTACGCCCGACCAGCTTTCAGGCTCCTGAGGAGGTCTGAATCTCAGCTCGCCTACAGGAGGCTTCGCGTACGGGATACCGAGAAACGCATGTACCCCGCCTGTTTCTTCTATACCCGATACTATTCCGTATTTTGTCCTTGCTGTTGCCATTTTTATTTCCTTCCATTATATATGTCTATGCGTCTCCTGTGACTCAGGGCTGCGCTGCCCGACGTCGCACGAATAACATATATCTACAGATAAAATATACCTTAAATGAAAAAGCGCCGAGCAGAGCCCGGCGCTGCGTTTATGCTATTTTAGCACAATTGCGATATTATGTCATTATCTCATGTCTACGTTAATAAGTGCTCCCAGCGTTAGAATAACACCGCAGCGCCTATCTTAACGTCTTCTTTTCTACTTTCCTATATTAAGACCGTCAGCCCAGCTGCGTACTGTATCTGAAGATGCTCCGCTGCTGAATCGCTGTCCACTCTGCCAGTCTCCGCCCTTTGCCATAACCCTGAGCAGGTCACCGCTCTGACCCATTCCTGATGATGCAGATGTAGCAAACGGTATTACTGTCTTTCCTGTAAAATCGTTATTCTTTACAAAATTATTTACAGGCCATGCAGCTATTCCCCACCATATCGGGTAGCCTATCAGCACTGTATCGTACTGATCCCAGTTCGCCGGTGTATTCTGCGTCAGGGCTACGTCTCTGAGCGACTCGTCCTCATGCTCACGGTTTACGCGGCTTCCGTCTACAGTCCAGTTAAGATCTGCTGATGTATACGGTGTAACAGGTGTAAGCTCAAATATATCCGCGCCGAGCTCGTCTGCAAGCGTCTCGGCTACAGCCTTAGTGCTGCCTGTTGCAGAATAATAAGCTACAAGGACTTTTCCGGTTTTACTGTTATCCGGCTGTTCAGGCTGCTGGTCTTTATTGTCCATAGTCAGATAATTGCGAAGAATAGCTGCCACCTGAGCGCGGCTCGCATTTCCCTGAGGGTCAAAAATGTTTCCGCTCTTTCCGCTTACAACGTTATTTGCTCTCGCCCAGTCTACTGCCTGAGCCGCGTATGACGGTATGCTGCTCTCATCTGCAAAATCCTGTCCCGCTGCTGCAGCCGATGAGCCTGCATAACGCCAGAATATTGCTGCGATCTGCGCGCGGCTGACAGGATCATTCGATCCGAAGCGTCCGTTTCCGTATCCTGATACGATGCCGTTTGCTGACGCCCACGCTACAGCAGGAGCATAGTATGCGTCTGAAGCCACGTCAGAGAAGCTTGACGCCGTACCTGTAACAGCAGGCGATCCGGCAGCTCTGTAGAGCACTGTAGCGAGCATAGCGCGATTCATAGTGTTTTCAGGGCTGAATGTTGAAGCAGAAGTTCCACTCATAATGCCGTTAGCGCTTACATACTCAACAGACTGCGCATACCACGCGCCTGATGATACGTCCGTAAATCCTGCCGAAGCACCGTCTGCCGCAAAAGCAGCCGGCGCAGCAGTCAGCAGCATCGCTGCCGATAATGCCGAAGCTAAAAGCTTTTTCAGTTTTTTCATAGTAATATCCATTCCTTTCTGTGATTTAGTTAAAGCCCGAGTGTCTTTACCCAGTCTGCTACATCGCTCTGGCTCGCACTGCCGCTGAAGCGCTGTCCGTCCTGCCAGTTTCCTGTGCCTGCCATTTCTGCCAGCAGGTCGCCGCTTCTTCCCATTCCGGAAGATGCTGACGTAGCAAACGGTATTACTGTCTTTCCTGTGAAATCGTTATTCTTTACGAAGTTATCTACAGGCCAGGCCGCTATGCCCCACCATATCGGGTAGCCTATCAGCACTGTATCGTACTGATTCCAGTTGTCTACGTCTGTAGTAGTCAGCTCTACATCACGGAGAGATTCATCATCGTGCTCTCTGCTCACACGGCTGTTGTCGTCTGTCCAGTTCAGGTCATCAGACGTATACGGTTCGACAGGCGTTATCTCAAACAGATCTGCGCCTGAAGCATCGGCTATATCCTGAGCTACTCTTGCTGTATTGCCTGAAGCCGAAAAATACGCTACGAGCACCTTGCCGCTGCCTGCAGCGGTGTTGTCTGAAGAACTATCCGGCTGCTGTGTATCAGCGCTTGCGCTCTGTTCTGACTGACCCTGCGCCGGAGTATTATTATTCTGACCGCACGCGGCAAATGAAAGGATCATCACGCCTGTAAGAAGCAGGATCCCGAATTTTTTAAAATGGCTCATACAAAGTACCTCCTTTTATCACTTATTAATATTTTAACTTTTGCGTTAATTGACATACTTAACAGCATTCATTAAATATTTCAAATATTTCATCATGCGTAAGCTTCCTGCAGCAGCCCGCTGTAATATTTACTGAATCAGCGATTTCTCTATAATCAATGTCGTCAGCGATACCGAGCTCCTTAAACGAAGTCGGCAGGCCGATCTCCTTGATAAAATCATCAAGAGCTTCAACGCCTGCAAGCGCAGTTTCCTCAGTCGTGCCTTTTTCCTCTACTCCCCATACGTTGCGCGCAAATCTCGCAAAGCGCTCTGCGCCATCTTTATATATATGGCGGTAAAGTACAGGATGTATAACTGCCAGACCGGCGCCGTGGTTGCAGTCCGTGTATGCTCCGAGCTGATGCTCCATCTGATGCGCCTGGAAATCTGTTACCTTACCTATTTTGAGGATTCCGTTTTCTGCCATCGATGACGCCCAAGCAAGCTCGCTGCGAGCCTCATAATTCTCGCTGTCACTCAGAAGCACTCTGATATTGCGTATAACGCTGCGCATGACAGCCTCGTTTATATCATCTGACAGATTGTTTGCGTCAGGCTTTCCGAAATAAGTTTCCATTGCGTGGCTCAGCGTGTCGAACGCGCCTGAGATCACCTGCTTAAACGGAACAGACATTGAATACGTCGGGTCGAGGAACGCAAAATCAGCCTGAGCCCCAAAGAGCGCGCCCTTTATCTTCTTTTCTTCATGTGTGATAACTGCGCCGTTATTCATTTCCGAGCCTGTACCGAATACAGTAACTATCACTCCGAGCGGTATAAAGTCAGTCGGATAAGCGTGCTTCACATACTGCATGTCCCACAGATCCTCGTCAAGCTTTGCCTGAGCTGAAACGACCTTGCAGCAATCAGATACAGAGCCGCCGCCCACGGCAAGAATAAGGTCTATATCCTTTTCGCGAGCCAGGCTCGCCCCCTCCTGTACTTTTTCATATGTCGGATTAGGCATTATTCCTGAAAATTCAGTAACATTCTTGCCTGCCGCGTTGAGCACAGACATTACTTCGTCGTATATGCCGTTTTTCATTATCGAGCCGCCGCCGTAAGCGAGCATTACATTGTCGCCGTAATTTTTAAGCAGGCTGCCGAGATTTTCCTTCACGCCGCCCTCTCCGAAGTATACTTTTGTTTTGTTTTCATAGACGAAATTGTTCATTACACCCTTTCCTTTCTGTTGAAATTTTTATCTTAACTTTAATTTATTAACTAATTGATTTTTATTCATCTGTCTTTTGATTTTTCCTGTCAAGCACCACCTCCTGTTTCTGCAGCTCATTGTCCTGTTTTTCTGTTTGTGATATGATGTTATCAGTCGGTAGCATCTACCGGTCAAGCGATTTTTTAAAAATTTTTCTAAAAAGGAGCAATTTTTTATGTACTCGATGAAACAGGCCTGCGAGCTTACAGATATGGCGTATGAAAACTTGAAATTCTACTGCAATGAGGGGCTGGTGCCTAACGTCAAGCGCGACAGCAGGAACTACAGAGTGTTCGACGATCATGACATTAAATGGATACAGAGCCTCAGCTGCCTGAAAAAATGCGGCATGAGCATTTCCGAAATGAAGAAATATCTGGCGCTCTGCCTTGAAGGCGAGTCTTCTATTCCAGAGCGCAAGGACATACTTGAAGAAAAAAAAGAAGCCCTGCTCCGGTCCATGGCTGAGCTTCAGGAAGCCATCGATTTCATCAACTGGAAGCAGAACTTCTATGATGATGTATTGTCCGGCAGGATCGAATATTACAGCGACCTTCTGCCTGAGCTCATGAAATGATCGATTACATAATATGGAACGAAAGGATATTATTATGAGCATCAATAAAATTTATACCGTATATTTCAGCCCGACCGGCGGTACAGAAAAAATCGCTGTCGCTCTTGCGAGCAAAATGTCGGACATTTTACATATTCCGGCAAAAAATATCGACCTTACGGTTCCTGCAAACAGGCAGAAGCATTATGTTTTCGACAACGATTCACTTGTCATACTTGCTGTACCGGTCTATGCCGGACGCATACCAAATAAGCTGCTTCCCGACCTTGAAAGATGCATAGACGGAAATGGAAAAACAGCTGTGATACCTGTAAGCGTTTACGGAAACAGAAGCTATGATGAGGCTCTGCGCGAATTGCTGCTCCTCACGGAAAAGCACGGTTTTATCCCGGTAAGCGCCGCTGCAATGGTAAGCCGCCATGTCTTTTCAGATATTATCGCTAAAGACCGTCCTGACTCTTCAGATCTGGCTTTACTGTCGGATCTCGCCGCTAAAACAGCAGAAAAATTATCAAGCGACAGGAAATTGACCGCAATAGAGTATGACAGAGATACACCCGTCGGACCTTACTATACTCCGCTTAAGGCAGACAACACTCCCGCACGTTTCCTGAAGGCAAAGCCTGTTATCGATGTGTCAAAGTGCATTAAATGCGGTAGCTGCATTCAAAAGTGTCCTGTGGGAAGCATTTCCTGTGATGATGTTTCAAATACTCCAAATATTTCAGGTATATGCATAAAATGTCAGGCATGTATAATATCATGTCCGTCGCATGCCATATACTTTACAGATGAAGAATTTCTCTCGCATGTGGAAATGCTTGAAAAAACATATACTGCTCGTAAAG
>CAVGTL010000100.1:0-10640 GCA_963632005.1 Succinivibrio sp. | reverse complement strand
ACGCCTGTTACAGAGCTTCTCGGTATAAAATATCCGATAATTCAGGGAGGAATGGCATGGATAGCGGACGCTTCACTTGCGTCAGCTGTCAGCAACGCAGGAGGCCTGGGCCTCATAGCGTGCGGAGTACTTACGGTAGATAAGATACGTGAACAGATACGCGCGTGCAAGGAAATGACTGATAAGCCTTTCGGTTTGAACATAATGCTGATGTCAAGATATATCGACGATATCATGCAGCTCGTACTCGATGAAAATATAAAAGTTATAACAACAGGTGCCGGAAATCCGGGAAAATACATAAAACGTCTGAAGGAAAACGACGTAAAAGTAATACCTGTAGCAGGTTCAGTAGCAATAGCAAAACGCGTCGCGAGAGTCGGGGCAGATGCAGTCATAGCTGAAGGTCTGGAAAGCGGCGGACATCTCGGAGAGATGACAACTATGACACTTGTTCCTCAGGTAATAGATGCTGTAGATATTCCTGTAATTGCGGCAGGCGGCATAGGTGACGGTAGAGGAATGGCAGCAGCCTTCATGCTTGGAGCACAGGGTGTACAGATAGGAACACGATTCCTCACATCTTACGAATGTAACGTTTCAAGGCCATATAAGGAAGCCGTACTTGCAGCAAAGGACTCATCAACGACCGTAACAGGCCGCACTACAGGACATCCGATAAGAGTAATAAAGAACAAGCTTAGCCGTCAGCTCACGCAGATGGAAAACCACGGTGAAGACCCGGAAAAAATAGCAGAGCTCGGTGTAGGAGCGCTTCAGAAGGCAGTAATAGACGGTGACATAGAATACGGCTCTGTAATGTCAGGTCAGATCGCAGGCATGATAAACAAAGAACAATCATGTCAGGAGATAATAGAAGATCTCATGAAGGACTGCGCAGACGTTTTCAAAAACAGAAACGCGCTGCTCAATATTAAGTAAAAGGTACTGACAGTAAAATAAGGAAAAAGGTGACATCCATGAAAACAGCTTACGTATTTGCAGGTCAGGGAGCTCAGTATCCGGGAATGGGCAGAGACTTATACGAAAAATATCCCGAAGCAAAAGCAGTATTTGACGCAGCGGGCGACAAGGTAAAGCAGCTGTGCTTCGATGGAACGGCAGAGCAGCTTAAAGAGACTGAAAACACACAGCCGTGTGTTTATACGATGACTATGGCAGCGTATAAAGCATTCTGTGCGGTATTAAAGGAAAGCGGAATATCAGAAGCGGCAGAACCTCATGCAATGGCAGGCTTCAGTCTCGGTGAATATTCAGCAATGACCGCAGCAGGCATCATTACCGACGTGCCGGCAGGCGTTGAGCTTATGGAAAACAGAGGCCGCTGGATGGGCCAGGCAGGACGCGACGAAAATGGAAACGCGGCAGGAACGATGGCAGCGGCCATCGGCGATAAGGAAAAGGTCCTCGCTATAGTAGAAGAAACAAGAGGCGGCGATATCCTCATAGCAGCAAACTTCAACGCTCCAACGCAGACAGTAGTTTCAGGCAGCATCGCGGCAGTCGAGAGATTCAGCGAAAAAGCAAAGGAAGAAAAGCTCAGGATAGCTCCGCTCGCAGTAGGAAGCGCGTTCCACAGCCCTATGATGGAGCCTGCGTCAGAGAAAATGAGATCGCTCATAACAGAAAAAAGCGCAGCGATAAATACAGACTCAGCGATCCCTGTTTATTCAAATCTCACTGCAGCGCCGATAAGCGAATACAGAGCTGACAGAGCATGCGCTGACGATAGCTCGCAGACAGTAAACGATATCGCAGACGCGATGGCAAAGCAGCTCATGAGCCCCGTCAGATGGGTAGAGATAGTAAGACGCCTGATAGACGAGGGCGTCGATACATTTATAGAGTTCGGCCCGGGCAAAACGCTGTGCGGACTCGTTAAGAAAACAGACCGAAAGGTCAAAGCGTATAACGTAGAAAACTGTGAAACGCTCGAGAGTACGGTCGAGGCGATAAAAGAAGCACTTGCTGCTGAAAACATGCAGTAATAATAATGTTAATAATAGATAATGTAATAAATATTTAAGCAGAGCAGCGAATGATATCGCTCAGCTAAGCTAGCGCGCCAGGCGCGCCCAAGTTTGAGAACTTATTACTGAAAAAATTTCAAAAGGGTATTGGAGAAGGCAAAGGAGGAAAAAGGCTCGTGTTAAAAGGAAAAAAAGCGATTATTACAGGCGGAGTAAGAGGCATAGGCCTCGGGATAGCTGAAGAATTCTGCAAAAACGGAGCTGACGTGATGATAACGTACCGCGGAAACGATGAGGCGGCAAAAGCGGCGGCTGAAAAGCTGGCACAGTACGGCACAAAGGTAGTAGTTTCAAAGGGCGACGTGGCAGATGAGGAATATGCGAAGGCGGCAGTAGCGCAGGCAGTCGAAGATCTCGGCGGAGTTGATATACTCGTAAACAACGCAGGCATAACAAACGACAAGCTGATGGCGCGAATGACGCTCGATGATTTCATGAAGGTAATAAATACGAACCTTGCCGGAGCCTTCAATTTCTCTAAAGCAGCGGCGGCGGTCATGATGAAGAAGCGCGCCGGAAGGATAATAAACATGTCTTCTGTCAGCGGAGTTCACGGAAACGCGGGGCAGGCGAATTACAGCGCGTCTAAGGCGGGCGTTATCGGACTTACGAAGTCTAACGCAAAGGAGCTCGGACGAAGGAACATAACGGTGAACGCTATCGCACCGGGGTTCATAGAAACTGATATGACAGCGGAGCTGAACGAAAAGCAGATCGAGGCGATAAAGGGCGAGCTGCTGATAGGCCGCCTCGGACAGGTCGAGGATATAGCGAAACTGGCAGCCTTCCTGGCATCGGACGCAGCTTCATATATAACTGGTCAGGTAATAGGCGTTGACGGCGGAATGTTGCTTTAGAAAATCAGATAGCGATCAGATAGCGGATACAGATCAAGAGGTGTAAATAAATGGAAAATGCAGGAAAGCGTGTAGTAGTAACAGGTCTCGGCGTTATCGGACCTGTAGGAAATAACAGCGAAGATTTCTGGAACGGTATAAAAAGCGGGAAAAACGGGATAGACGTAGTGACGAAGCTTGATGTCGAGCCGCATAAGGCAAAGCTCGGCGGTGAGGTAAAGGACTTTGTATATCACGACAAGCGCGCTGCGAAGCGTCTCGACCTTTCAGTTCAGTACGCATTGACGGCAGCTGATGAGGCGGTAAAGGACAGCGGTCTGGTGGCAGGCGAGAATATCGACCCATACAGATTTGGCGTTTACGGAAGCGCAGGCATCGGCGGGCTCATAACGCTTGAAAAGGAGTCGGTAAAGTGTGCTCAGAAGGGCGTTAAATGGGTATCTCCGCTGATGATACCTATGACGATACCTAATATGGTGTCAGGTAATATTTCGATACTGACAGGCGCAAAGGGTGCTACTATGAGCATCGCTACGGCATGCGCTACAGGAACTCATTCAGTCGGCGAGGCCTTCAGATCTATAAAGCACGGTTATCACGACGCTATCATCGCAGGCGGTACGGAAGCACCGTTTGCTGATGTAGCTTATGCCGGATTTGCAAACATGACAGCGTTGACAACTACTACGGACAAGGATCGCGCAAGCATACCGTTCGACGCTGAGAGAAACGGCTTCGTAATGGGCGAAGGCGCAGCCTTCCTTGTACTCGAGGAACTCGAGCATGCTAAAGCGCGCGGAGCGCATATTTATGCTGAAATAACAGGATACGGCGCGACGTCAGACGCGCATCATATAACGATGCCTGACCCTGAGGGCGCAGGCGATGCAAAGGCTATGGAGCTTGCGATGCAGGAAGCGGGTGTAACTCCTGAGGATATAGACTATATCAATGCTCACGGAACAAGCACTCCGTATAACGATAAATTTGAGACAGTTGCCATAAAGAGAGCTTTCGGGGATGCAGCATATAAATTAGCTGTAAGCTCAACAAAGTCTATGACAGGCCATCTGCTCGGCGCAGCAGGCGCGGTAGAAGCGTTTATTTGTGTAAAGGCTCTTGAGGACGGTTTTATCCCTGCGACTATAAACTACAGGGTACCTGACCCTGAACTCGACCTGGACTACGTTCCTAATGAGGGAAGAAACGCAGACCTTAAGTATGTAATGTCTAACTCGCTTGGATTCGGCGGCCATGACGGCGTAATAATCATGAAGAAATGGGACGGTAAATAAAATGTTGATGAATAAAGAACAGATAATGGAGATAATCCCCCACAGAGACCCGTTCCTGCTGATAGATGAAGTTACAGAAATGGGAGAACGCACCATAAAGGCTGTAAAGCATGTGCGCGAATCAGAATACTACTTTGCCGGACATTTCCCGCAGGAAAAAGTCATGCCGGGCGTGCTCATAGTAGAAACGCTTGCGCAGGCGGGCGCTGTAGCTATACTCAGCCTTGAAAAGTTCAGAGGTAAGACAGCGTATTTCGGCGGTATAAAGAACGCGAAATTCAGAAATAAGGTTGTTCCGGGCGATGACCTTGAGCTCGAAGTAGAAATGACTAAGCTCGGTTCCCGCGCCGGCGCGGCAGTAGCAAAGGCTGTTATTGCAGGAACAGGAAAGGTCGCATGTGAATGCGAGATAATGTTTGTTATCGGGTAGGAAATATATGGAATTAGAAGAATTATATAAACTCATGACTGAGTTTGGAAAGTCAGGATTAGGAAAGCTTGAATACAAAAACGGCGAATGCGAGATAAAGCTGGAAATGCCGGAGGCTGCGCCTGTATATAATACATTTGCAGCGCCTCAGGCGCCTGTAGTGTCCCAGGCAGCCGCGCCCGTCCCGGGCGCCGCTGCCCCACAGCCGGCCGCCGCAGCGGCCGGAACGCCGGCGCCTCCGGCCCCGGCCGGCGCCACAATAAAATCCCCATTAGTAGGCACATACTACGCGGCGCCGAGCGAAGCCGCCGACCCATACGTAACAGTCGGCAGCACCGTAAAAAAAGGCGAAACAGTATGCATAGTAGAAGCCATGAAGATGATGAACGAAGTAACAGCCCCATGCAACTGCGTAATAGAAGAAATACTTAAAGAAAACGCAACAGCAGCAGGCTTTGACGAACCACTCTTCAGAATAAGGGAGATATAGCCCATGTTCAAGAAGATACTGATAGCGAATCGCGGAGAGATAGCGCTTCGCATCATACGCACATGCATGGAAATGAATATAGACACCGTAGCGGTGTATTCGACAGCCGACGCAGACGCGCTCCACGCAAAGCTTGCGACAGAAGCCATCTGCATAGGCCCGGAGCGTTCATCAGACAGCTATCTGAACATGAACGCCATCATAGCCGCAGCAGAAGCGACAGGCTGCGACGCGATACACCCAGGCTACGGATTCCTCAGCGAAAACGCCGAGTTCGCCGACCTGTGCGAAGAAAACGGCATAGCCTTCATAGGCCCTACAGGCGACATCATAAGAAAGCTCGGTGACAAATCAGCCGCGAGACAACTTATGATGCAGGCCGGAGTTCCGGTAGTTCCGGGCTCAAAAGGCGCACTGGCAAGCGTTGAAGAGGGCATAGCCCTAGCGGACGAAATAGGCTATCCCGTCCTCATAAAAGCAAGCGCAGGCGGCGGCGGCCGCGGCATGCGCCGCGTCTTCGACCCAAAAGACTTCAGACGCATGTACGAGGAAGCAGGTTCGGAAGCGGAAGCGTGCTTCGGAAACGGCGAGCTATATCTCGAGAAGCTCGTTCTTGAGCCAAAACATATAGAGTTCCAGATACTTGCAGATAATAAAGGAAATGTAATACATCTCGGCGAGCGCGACTGTTCCATCCAGCGCCGCAACCAGAAGCTCATAGAAGAAACACCGTCAAGAGCGCTGACACCTGAGCTGCGCGAGCGCATGGGCGAAGCAGCCGTAAAAGCAGCAAAAGCAGGCGGCTACCGCAGTGCAGGCACAGTAGAATTCGTACTCGGCAAGGACGGCGGCTTCTACTTCATCGAAATGAACACCCGTATCCAGGTCGAACATCCTATAACAGAAATGATAACAGGCATCGACATCGTAAGAGAACAGATAAGGATAGCAGCAGGCCTTACGCTTGAAGCGACTCAGGATGACGTAAAATTCGAAGGCCACGCCATAGAATGCCGCATAAATGCAGAAGACCCTGCAAACGGCTTCAGACCGTGCCCCGGAAAAGTAGAATTCATACATCTGCCGGGCGGCCACGGAGTACGCGTAGACACAGCGCTCTATAACAACTGCGAGATAAGCCCGTACTACGACTCGCTCGCGGCAAAAATAATAACCTTCGGCAAGACACGACTCGAAGCGATACGCATCATGCGCCGCGCCCTCGAAGAACTCATGATAGACGGCATAACGACAAACGAATCATTATCGTACCTGATACTCCACGACCCTGAGTTCATGAGAGGAGAGTACGACACTGGATTCATCGACAGCAAGCTCGATTCCTTCGTAAAATGGAACAGACTTTACGACGAGATAATCGACAGGGAGAACTGATAATATATGGATATTTTTGAGATAAGAAGAAAAAAATTCTCATTAATGAAAAATATACGACGTGACACGCGCCTGCGCGTAACAAGCGAGGACGATGCAGAAAAAGTTTTCGACACATGCCCGCGCTGCGGAGAGATAACCCCAAGCACAGTCATGAAGGAAAACCTCAACGTCTGCCCGCACTGCGGATACCACGCAAAAGCAGGAGCGCGCGAGCGCATAGCTATGATAGCCGATGCCGGCACATTTAAAGAATTTAACGCCAAAATGACCGCAAACGATGTACTTCATTTCCCGGGCTATGCAAAGGAACTGAAAAACGCCAGAAAAGCAAGCGGTTTAAATGAAGCGTTCATATACGGCACGCTGAAGATCTGCGGCTCGCCCGCGGTAGCAGGCGTACTCGACAGCAGATTCATAATGGGAAGCATGGGAACGGCAGTAGGCGAGAAAGTAACGCTCGCCACAGAGCTTGCCGATAAGAAAAAGCTTCCTCTTATAATATTCGCAGCAAGCGGCGGCGCCCGCATGCATGAGGGTACAGTCAGTCTCATGCAGATGGCAAAAACGAGCGCAGCCATACGCAGATTTAGCGACAACGGCGGTCTGTTCATATCATATCTGACAGACCCGACGACAGGCGGCGTAACAGCAAGCTTTGCATCGCTCGGCGACATAATCATAGCAGAGCCGGGCGCGCTCATAGGCTTCGCAGGACCGCGCGTCATAGAGCAGACCATAGGAAAGCAGCTGCCGGAAGGCTTCCAGCGCAGTGAATTCCTGATGGAACACGGCTTCATAGACATGATAGTAGAACGCTCAGCTATGCGCGATACATTGTCGCGCCTGCTCAAGCTTCACGAAAGGGGACGTCAAAATGGCTGAACTTAACTCCAACTCAAATCTTAAGCCGTCAGAGCGCGTATCCATCGCGCGCGACCCTCGCCGCCCAAAGACCATGGACTATATAGAAAACATGTTCACTGATTTTATGGAGCTGAGGGGCGACAGGCTTTTCGGGGACGACGAGAGCATAATAGGCGGCATAGGCCGCTTCCACGGCATCCCCGTAACAGTCATAGGACAGCGCAAGGGCAGAACGACAGAAGAAAACATGAGATACAACTTCGGAATGCCGCAGCCTGAAGGCTACCGCAAATCACAGCGACTCGCAAAGCAGGCTGAAAAATTCGCCAGACCGATAATATGCTTCATAGACACGCCGGGCGCATACCCGGGAATGGAAGCAGAAGAACGCGGCCAGGGTCAGGCAATAGCCGAAAACATAGCGCTTTTCAGCACACTGCAGGTACCTGTCATATCGGTAGTGATAGGAGAAGGCGGAAGCGGGGGAGCGCTGGCGCTCGGTGTAGCAGATAAAGTATTAATGCTTGAAAATTCAATTTATGCGATACTCTCGCCGGAAGGCTTCGCGTCGATACTCTGGCGCGATTCATCGCGCAGCGACGAAGCATGCGAAGTGATGAAGCTCACAGCTCCTGACCTCTACGAGCTCGGCGTTATAGACGGCATAGTAAAAGAACCTGTGGGCGGGGCCCACGTAAACCCGATGCAGACTATTCATGCACTCGACTGGGAGATAAAGTCATCTCTGGAAGAGCTCATGAAGAAAAAGCCTAAAGCGCTTGTACAGGAAAGATATGAAAAATTCCGCAGAATGGGTAATGTGAAAGGCTGATATTTATGGAAAGATTTAACGGAATAGCGGTGATCTCGACAGGAAGCGCTGTCGGTTCACATACCGCAGATAACAACGAGATAGCAGCCGCAGCAGGAACTACAGACGAATGGATAGTAGAGCGCACAGGCATAAAGCAGAGACACTACTGCACAGACGGCGAAACAGCAACAACGCTCGCGGTAAAAGCAGCGAAGCAGGCGCTCGGACGCTCCGGACTCGAGCCTGAAAAGATCGGCCTTTGCATAGTAGCGACGATGACACCTGAGTTTGCAACGCCGTCAACGGCATGCCTCGTTCAGTCGCAGCTCGGACTCCGCGAGGATATAGCGTCATACGACATAAACGCAGCGTGCTCGGGATTCCTGTACGCGCTCGACAACGTGCGCGCCCAGATGTACATGAACGACATAGATTACGCGCTCGTCATAGGCAGCGAAAAATTTTCAGACATACTTGATATGACTGACTACGGCACGGCCATACTCTTCGGGGACGGAGCAGGCGCAGCAGTAATAGCAAAGTCTGACGCAATGTTCTACAGTCTGACATGCTCGCGTGGCAGCGACGTGATATGGGCGAAAGGTCCGGGCAGCGAGCCGACGATACTTCATATGCAGGGGCGCCAGGTATTTAAATTTGCAACCACAACGATTGAAAAATCAATCAATCAGATATTAGAAAAAGCAGGAAAAACGCTCGATGACGTAGACCATTTCATACTTCATCAGGCAAACGAAAGAATAATAGATTTCGTAGTAAAGCGCATGAAGCTCGACCCGGCAAAGGTCCACAAGAACATACAGCGCATGGGAAACACTTCAGCAGCAAGCATACCGATACTGCTTGACGAAACAGTAAGCGCCGGCCTTATAAAAAAGGGCGACCTCGTCCTTTCAGTAGGCTTCGGCGGCGGACTCACATGGGCAGCCGTGCTGACCGAGTGGGAGTAGAATTATTAATACCCGAAAGGGGTGGATATAAATGAGAGTGAATATCAGAGACAGACATCTCGATATACCGCTCATACAGGGCGGAATGGGAGTAGGCATATCGCTCGGCGACCTTGCGGGTGCAGTAGCAGCCGAGGGCGGCATGGGAACGATAAGCGCGGCAGGAGTCGGCTTCAGAGAGCCGGATTTCGACCGTGATATGCCGACAGCAAACATCAGAGCACTCAAAAAAGAAATAGCGGCAGCAAAGGAAAAGTCAGGCGGCCGCGGTCTCATAGCTGTAAACATAATGACAGCGATGAATTATTTCGAGGAATCAGCGCGCGCAGCGGTAGAGGGCGGCGCAGACGCAATAGTATCAGGTGCCGGCCTGCCGAAAAACCTGCCCGAGTTCACAAAAGGCACGGACGTACTTATAGCACCTGTAGTTTCAAGCGGCAGAGCCGCAAAGGTCATAGCACGCCTCTGGGACCGCCATTACGGCGTAGCCCCTGACTTTGTAGTAATAGAAGGCAGCAACGCAGGCGGCCATCTGGGTTTTTCACCGGAAGAGCTGAATGACGGCACATGTCAGACGCTCGACGAGATACTTCCGAAAGTAAAAAAAGAACTCAAACCATTCGAGGAAAAATATGGAAGACGCATCCCTGTATTCGTAGCAGGCGGTATAAGGACAGCCGACGAAATAAAGCACTATATAGAAAGCGGTGCAGACGGCGTCCAGCTTGCGACAGAATTTATCGCAACAGAAGAATGCGACGCCACAGATGAATACAAACAGATAATGCTGAAAGCAGCAAACAGCGACGTCCGCATAGTAAAAAGCCCTGTAGGCATGCCGGGCCGCGCTATAGAAACACCGCTAATAAAACATGTAGCAGAACAGGGCCGCATTGCCCCAACGATGTGCAGAAGGTGTATAAAAACATGCGATCCGGGCTCGACAGTATACTGCATATCGAACGCCCTCATAGCTGCATGGCGCGGAGACTACGAAAACGGACTGTTTTTCTGCGGCAGCGATATAGACTGCCTGAGCTCCATAAGACCGGTAAGATCGGTAATAGACGATTTGATTCGAGACCTCGACTGACCAGAAAACTGACCCAATTTGACAAAACGTTCATTTCCAAATAAAATAAATGAGGAATGAATAAATGACCGAGGGAGCGCGCGTCACCGCGCCAACGGCGATGGACAGCGTGCATACTGTGTTCAGCGCCTCCCGGTAACATAAAGAAAGGCTGGTCGAGGAAAATGAAGCTGGACAAGGAAACCTACTATTTAAAAAAGATGAAGCTGCTGATGCTGCAGATATTCAATATGGTAATGAAAACAGAGGAAACAGCCCTCAAGGAAACAGCAAACAGCCACAACCTGTCAGTATCGGAGATGCACACGCTCGTAGCAGTAGGCCGCCACGAGCCAAAGACGATGTCTACAGTAGCAAGCGAGCTGCTTATAAACGTC
>CAVGTL010000099.1:1620-10655 GCA_963632005.1 Succinivibrio sp. | reverse complement strand
CGCGCTTGTCGTCAGTGTACTCGCTTCTTCCGAAGCCTGTCATGCTCTTTACCATTATCTCAGATATTCTCCCTTAAATGTCAGTACAGCCGTTCCTTCCATATATATCATGTACGAATGGCCTTCATCATCCGACGCGCCCGGCGCGTAAGCATCAGCTCCCGTACCTGCCGTTGAAACAGTCACGATCACATCGCCGCCCGGCATTATTACTTTTATGCGGTCGGAAAGGCCTTTTTCGAAATGAGCAGCCACAGCGCTGCTGCATGCTCCCGTACCGCAGGCAAGCGTCTTTCCTGCGCCGCGTTCCCATGTGCTGCACAGTATAGTTTCATTATCAACTATACGGACGAAATTTACATTTGTCCTGGCAGGCGCAAACTCGCCGGAGTACTCTATATCGTGTCCGTGAGCACATGCAAGAGCATCGAGAGCACTCATGCCTTCTGCAGCATCGGTATCGGCAAATATAACAGCGTGAGGCACACCAAGGTGCATCGCTACAGTCTCGAAACCGCAGCTTTCTACTGCTCTCTTGTCGCTGAACGTTCCCATATCGACTCTGACTTTCGTGACTGACGGAGTTTTTTCAAGCACTTCTATGTGCTTTATGCCGTCACCCGTTTCAACGGAAAATTCAGTCTTTTCTATTATATTATGGTCAGTAACGAACTTTGCGAAACAGCGTATCCCGTTGCCGCACATGGAAGCCTCGCTGCCGTCTGCGTTGTAGAAATTCATCTTTACGTCGGCGCTGTCAGAAGGCTCGGCGAGCACAAAGCCGTCAGCTCCGACTCCGAAACGTCTGTCGCAGACTGATGCCGCAAGCTCCGGTATATCAGCTGCAGCTATCGACAGAGACATATTGTCCGCGATAACGAAATCGTTTCCTGCGCCCTGGTATTTACAAAATTCCAATTACTTTTCTCCTGAAATATGTTATCATTAACGTTGCAAAAACGTTCAATGCTCGTTTCTGCATATTCATGCTATTATATAACTTAAATGGCTTTTTTTCAAGCTGTTATTCAACAAAGCATCATATTAAATCACCTGAAGGAGGCGATACCAATGGCATTCGACGGAATGGTCACCACAGCGGTGGTTTCCGAGCTTAGCGACAAGCTCCTGAATGGCAAGATAGACAAAATATACCAGCCTGCGGCTGAAGAAATAATACTCAATATCCACTGCGGCCGGGAGAAATACCGGCTTTTCATTTCGGCAAATACGAGCCACGCGAGCATATACCTGCTCGACGAAAACGGCGGCGGAAATCCGCAGAACCCGCCTGCATTCTGCATGCTGCTCAGAAAGCACCTGCAGAGCGCCCGCATACGCGAGATAAGGCAGGTGGATTCAGAGCGTATCGTTGAGATATACACCGATGCGATAAACGAGCTCGGATTCAATGTGAATCATAAGCTTGTTATCGAAATAATGGGCAAGCACAGCAACATCCTGCTCATAGACATAAAAACAGGAAAGATACTCGACTGCATAAAAAGAATATCCGGCGATGTAAACCGCTACAGGCAGACGCTTCCGGGACTGACATACGTAGCTCCGCCGTCTCACGACAAGATACCGTATTTCGGACTTTCGTATGACGCATTCCTTGAAGCATGCGGAGGCGAGGGCGGCCTTGGACAGTCGCCCGAGAAGTCGCTTCTCAAGGGTATCCAGGGCATAAGCCCCGTTATGTCATCAGAGCTGTGCTTCAGAGCGCAGGTGCGTATAGCAGGTACAGACCGCGAGCTTGCGCCTGCCATATATGAAGAGCTTACTGACACTGTGTCAGACCTTAAGAGCGGACGTATCTATCCGGCAGTTTACCGCGACCAGTCGGGCTCGCCGCAGGAGTTCCATGCGCTTGAGCTTACTATGTACGAGCACGAATACACAGCCGACCATAAGGATTCTATAAGCGAGACATGCGCGGCATACTACGATGGACGTTCCTCTACTAACCGCATACGTCAGAAGGCTTCCGACATGTACAGGACTGTTTCATCCGCGCTCGACAGACTGCTTCTCAAAAAGCAGCGCCTGAACGAAGACCTGCTACAGGCCGAGGATTCTGACAAGTACAGGCTTTACGGCGAACTGCTGACAGCTTCGCTGCATTCTGTCCGGGACGGACGCAGCTCTGCCGAGGTCCTTAATTATTACGACGGGAGTACTATGACTATTCCTCTTGACCCTCGCTTCACAGCTGCTCAGAACGCGCAGCGCTATTTTAAGAAATATGGCAAGTTCAGGACTGCGATAGTCGAAAAGGGCGTGCAGCTCAAGGAGACAGAGCAGGAGATATCTTACCTCGATTCTGTGCTTACATTTATTGACAACGCACGTACAGTAGATGACCTTGAAGATATCCGCGCAGAACTTATCGAAAACGGCTTCCTCAAAAAGAAAAACGCGCGCGAACGCGACAGGAAGCTTAAGCTCAAGCCTTATGAGTATCATACGACGAGCGGTAAGCGCATACTCGTTGGCAGGAATAACCGCGAAAACGACCTGCTGACATTCAAAAATGCCGGCTCGCGCGATATATGGATGCACACGAAGGACATCCCGGGCTCTCACGTTATCCTCTTTACCGAGGGCGAAGAGCCTACCGAAGAAGAGATCTTCGAAACTGCAGCTATCGCTGCATGGCACAGCAAGGCGAAGCTCTCAGGTCAGGTGCCTGTAGACTACGTCCGCGTAAAATACGTCAAAAAACCTAACGGCGCAAAACCGGGCTACGTAATATTCACGAATAATAATACGGTCTACGTTACTCCGGCCGACCCGGCGGCCACACAGCCTGATACCGACAAATTGCAGTAAGTTTATTTGCCGGGCATCGCAAAACGAAAGTTGTAATTTTATGGAAATAATTAAAAAAGTTTTCGGCGAGCTGCAGAACAACGTATATATCGTTTACGACAGTGAAACGCTCGAAGGGTACGTGATAGACCCGGGATATGAAGCTAAAAAGCTCGCCGATATAATAAAAAAGAGAAAGCTTAAGATAAAGGGCATCATACTCACCCACTTCCACTACGACCACGCGGGAGCATGCTCCGAGCTTTCAAAGCTCGCCGGAGGACTCGATGTATATATACACGCCCGCGATGCGAAATACCTGAAATTCAGACCGGAGCACCGTATAAAGGACGGTCATGTTTTTGAGTTCGGCAGCGAGCGGCTTGAGGTCGTACACACGCCGGGACACAGCCCGGGCGGCATATGCCTGCTCGACAGACGCGGACACAACGCATTCACAGGCGATACTGTGTTTCCGACTGATACAGGCTTTATAATATTTGAGGGCGGTGACGCCGCGCAGATGGCAGAGTCTATTCAGAAGCTGGACCCATTACTGACTGATGATTACATGATATGGCCCGGCCACGAGGACAACGTGAGCATGGCATACGTACGGGAGCACAACAAGGAATACAGCTATTACCTGCGCGGGCTGCTGCCCGCCGAATGGCCGTCATGACCTGTCTCATCAGCAGGTGTGCGCGATAAAACGCAGCAGCTCCGTCACAGAATGAATAATCACAAGGGAGGACATTGTATATGGTATACACAGTAGGAGAAATGTCAAAGCTGCTCGGCATACCGAGCTCCACACTCAGATATTACGACAAGGAAGGCCTTCTGCCATTCGTAGAGCGTTCGCCCGGAGGCATACGCATGTTCCAGGAGAAGGATTACGAATGGCTCAAGATAATTGAATGTCTTAAAAAGGCAGGAATGTCTATAAAAGACATAAAGAAATACATAGAGCTGTCGCTTCAGGGCGACGAAACGATAAGCGAGCGTCTCCAGATGTTCAGAGATCAGCGCGAATCACTGCTCGCTCAGATGGCTGCACTGCAGCAGACGCTCGACGTTATAGATTATAAATGCTGGTATTACGAAACAGCCGAGCAGGCAGGAAGCCTGGACGCTTTAAACAACATCAGTCCCGAAGACCTTCCTGAGCAGTTCCGCTCGGTAAAACGCAGGCTTTCAGATGTGCCTGAGAAAAAGATGTAACTTCAATAAAAAACTCCGGCTATATATCATGAGGACCTTTCATGTCTCTTCTATTGATATTTTAGCTAAATTTACATATAATAATATTAGCTAAAAGGAGGTGCCTATTATGTTAACAGCTACAGCTACAGATATGCAGAATAATTTCGGCAAATACCTGCAGGCCGTTCAGCTTGGTAACGAAATAATCATTTTGAAAAACGGACGCGAAGTTGCACGTCTTGTTTCACGAAACAGCACTGTTTCGTTCCTGACTGATTCTCTCACCGGCGTCCTGAAAAATGATTACGATGAAAAAGCTCTTCGCGAAGAAAGGTTAAAAAAGCATGAAAGCACTTATTGATACCAATGTGATCCTTGATGTCCTTTGTGCAAGGACTGATTTTCTCGAATCTTCATCCAAAGTATGGAAATACTGCGAGGTAGATAAGCTTGATGGATATGTTTCATCACTCTCCATTCCCAATATCGTATATATACTTAGAAAAGAACTTACCCCGGAAAAAACACTGGATGTCATAAATAAGCTTTTTCTTATATTCTCTATTGAAGATCTGAAAGACGATGACCTGAAAAGAGCCGCACTTATGCAAACTCCAGACTACGAAGATGCCTTACAAATGGTATGTGCTTCACGCATAAAGGCTGATTTCATAATCACCCGAAACATAAAAGATTTCCCTTCCAGTCCGGTACCAACAGTTAAGCCGTCCGAATTTCTCGAACGTATCCAATAGCAAAACAGCGTTCCGTCAGGCATAATACCTGTTACATGGAACGCTGTTTTTTTAGTTTTTACGATGCTATCTCAGCAGCGAAAGCAGCTCCTCCTGGCTGAGCTGCGCCAGATTTAAGCCGTCGGCTGCGCCGACTATGCTGTCAGCGAGATCTTTCTTTGCCTCCTGAAGCTGCTGTATCTTTTCTTCTATTGAATTCTTAACTATCATCTTATAAACAGTTACTTTCTTTGTCTGGCCTATGCGGTGCGCGCGGTCTGTCGCCTGGTTCTGTGCGGCTACGTTCCACCACGGGTCGTAATGTATGACTATGTCAGCGCCCGTGAGATTCAGACCTGTACCGCCTGCCTTGAGCGATATCAGGAATACAGGCACGCTGTTTTCGTTAAACGCGCGTACGAGCTCCAGACGTTCTTTTTTAGGCGTTACGCCCGTTATCGTATAAAACTCTATGCCGCGCCTTTCCAGCTCACCGCTGATTATATCCAGCATGGAAGTAAACTGTGAAAATACAAGCATGCGGTGTTCGCCGTCTATAGCGCTCTCTATGAGGTCCATGCATGACTCGAGCTTTGCTGAGCTGCCGTCATAGTTATTGAAGCAGAGCGACGGGTCGCAGCATATCTGGCGCAGCTTCATTAGCTCTGCCAGTATCTGTATTTTATTTCTGCCGAACTGGCTCGATGACTGCTCTGTGAGCATCCTCTGCATGTGGACTACCTGAGCGTCGTAAACGCGCTGCTGCTTTTCCTCAAACTGAACTACTCGGTTTTCCTCGAGCTTGTCAGGCAGGTCCTTCAGAACGTCCTTCTTGAGCCTGCGCATTATGAACGGCGATACCATCTGCTGCAGACGCCTCATCGCCTCTTCATCGCCATACTTCACGATAGGCAGCTCAAACTTTTTCTTGAACGTTTCGTAGTTATAAAGAAAGCCCGGCATGAGAAAATCAAATATGCTCCAGAGCTCGCTCAGCCTGTTTTCCACCGGCGTACCTGTAAGCGCGAGCTTTCGCCTGCTCTCTATCACCTTTACGGCCTTTGCCGCCGCAGTCGTGTGGTTCTTTATATACTGCGCCTCATCTATTATCTCATAAGAAAATTTCTTGCCGTCATAGCAGCTTATATCCCTCTTCAGAAGGTCGTAAGATGTCACAAGTACGTCATACGACTGCCAGCTTTCTATCAGCTCGCGGCGCTCTGCCTGCGTACCGGCTATCACAAGCACCCTAAGCTCCGGCGCGTACTGCCTTATCTCCTCGAGCCAGTTGTAAACAAGTGAAGCAGGCGATACTACTAATGAAGTCCTGCTGCGAATGTGCTCTGCGCCTGCGTCCGTATCTGTATTATCGCAGTTGTCCGGCTGCCGGGCAGCCCCATCATATGCATTGCATTCTGTATTGCATTCATTTGCGTCGGAAAGCAGCACAGCTATGGCCTGCAGTGTCTTTCCCAGCCCCATATCATCCGCAAGTATGCCGCCAAATCCATACTCTCCGAGCGTCTTTATCCATTTGAAGCCGTCCTTCTGATAACCGCGCATAACGCTCGACAGCGATGCAGGCTCGTCAAAATCAGCGTCACCAACAGTCCTGAAATTCCTGACCAGCTGGCGGAAATTCCTGTCACGGTCGGCGTAGACTGATTTGTTTTCATCGAGCAGCGTGTCGAGGTATAGCGTCCTGTATACAGGTATACCGATCTTTTCCTTCAGGAGCTCCTTCAGCGGCACGTTCATACTCTGCACGAGTTCATTGAGCATTACGAGCGACTCGCTCTGCATATCGAGAAAATCTCCGTTCTTCAGGCGATAAAACTTTTTATTTTCCTTGTATTCGCTGAGTATATCGAGCAGCTCTTCACGTGACACATCCTCGGTAGATATCTGCAGATCGAGCAGCCCCTGAGACACAGAAACGCCTACTGATACCCTCAGCTGACGCGCAGTGTTCATATTCTGGAAGCGGCTCGTAGACATGACTTCGCCATACTCGCTCAGCACATCGGCGCCCTCTGAGACGATATAATACATCTGGTCCTCGTCATTGGCGCATGTAAACACATCGTTCACGCTGTCATAATCAGGAAAAAGCTGCATGAGGACGTCAATGACCTCGGCTTCCTTCTGCTTCTGCCTGAACGGCGCTATGAAAGCGTTGCCGCCCATTATATCGGTAACCGAAAATTCCTGCTCGCCGTACGATGCATACGCGTTGCATGTGAGCGCCCCGCCGTCAGAATCAAGATAAAACGTAACGGCTGCCTCAGGCGACACATAGTTTCGTATCTCCTCGCGCCCAGACTCTACGACCGTCATATACCGCTCAAGCTCCGGGAGCACGTCATGATAAAACTCTGAAAGCCTGTTGCGGCCTATGCTGAAATAGATCTCATTGTCGTCAGTCTTCTCGACGAGCTGCCTTATGCCATCGGAAAACTCCTTGTCAGCCCTGCATATCCTGTCGTTCACAAGAAAATACAGGCTTTCCACACCTTCCCAGTAATACGGTATCCTCGCGCTGACATCTATCCCGTCAAATATGCCCGAATGCCCTTCGACCGCTGCAGCGCCCGGCGCTGAAGAAAGCGAGAGCGCTCCGCGCATATTGCCGTATGGAGCCGATGAGGTATCGTCATCACCTCTGCGAGTTATATTAAGGATTATTTCAGGATTTTCCTCCCTGAAGGTCATATCGAATCTCGTTTTTACGACCTTATCCTTATCCTCGTACTCAACGCTCCTGCCGTTCATTATATTCCAGAATTTATCAAGTCTCCATCCGTAGAGCAGGAGCACGCTGTTTTTAGGCTTGCGGAGCGAGCCCTTTGAAAGCTCCTGCATCCGTTCGTACTGCTGCGAGTCTTCCTGTACTATACGCATTATGAAGCGCAGCCAGTCGCGCGCTTCAGGAGTGAAATCATCCGGGTCGTGGCTTATCTCTGTTTTTGTACCGTACATCGCGTTTTCGGCATTTCTGACATGCTCGCAGAAATCATTGAAATTTTTTATAAGGAATTTTTTGGAATTTCCTATCCTGAATCCGAGCTCAAGAGAATAATTGTTTTTTATAAGGCGCGGTACGAGCTCTATACCTTCATTCTGCCTGTCTATACCGCTCATGAGAGCCATACGCTTAGCGCGGCGGCTGCGCTCGCGTTCCTTTTTAAATGAGCTTAAAAACCTGCTGCCGGCGCGGTCGGTGGCATCGCCTATATTGTGATCGCTGAGATATTTTTCTGTAAGGTCGAGCAGAGCCGACGAATAGGCGCAGTTTATTATATTTCCGCGATACATGCGTACAGCGCTTTCGCGCAGGCACTGCGGGCAGCTGCACTTCATTTCCAGTATCCTGTTTCTCGAAAATACTATCTTGACAGTAAAGTCACGCTTCAGCTCATCTGAATGTCCAGTACCCTCGACCTCAAGCACCATGTCATCCGAATAATTTATATATCCTGCAGCTACGCGCCTGAGGGTCACCTTTTTCTGATCGTTCAGGATCTCTCCATTTTTTATGGAAATTTCTGATATATCTGCAAGCCTTCTTATCCTGTCTATATTGTAATACTGATATTTTTCGTTATCTGCGATATCCAAATTCAGCCACCTCATTTATTATCATGCAACTCCGAGCAACGCCGATTTTCTGTAATGTATTATTATATCACAAACATCCCGGTTATTTCGCTTATCTGCTCAAGTTATTTCAGCAATTCGGATAATTAATTTAATGACAATATGCTGTCATATGTCCGTCATTTGTCCGCACTGTGCACTTTGTATGTCATCACTGCCGCATGCCATAATAACATCACGGAAGCGATACTTCACATTAAAAGATGTGAACGAGTAAATATCTGAATAACTATCGGGAGGACATTATGAAAAAATTTATAAGTTTATTTCTGGTATTTGCAATGCTGTTTGCAATAATACCGTCAGGCGCTGCGGCTGCCTCAGCCGGGCAGGGCGCGACAGGAAGCGCCGGAGTCACGCGTTATACTGTCCTGATACTTGATACCTCAGGAAGCATGTACGGCACTCCGATGAAAGTCGAACAGGCTGCCGCAGTAAAGTTCTGCACGAGCGTGCTCAATGCGAACGGAAATAATTACGTTTCGCTTATAAAATTAAATACATCGCCGTATGTCGACTGTGACTTTACTGATGACCTTACTCTGCTTACGGATAAAATAAACAAACTTAACGCAAGCGGCGGAACTAATATAAACGCAGCGCTCCGACAGGCCAAGGATAAAC
>CAVGTL010000099.1:0-1556 GCA_963632005.1 Succinivibrio sp. | reverse complement strand
GTATAAACGGAAACAATATCGTGAAAAATATCGTGCTTCTTTCGGACGGGCTTCCTGAACGCGGCGACACGTCAAAGGAAGGACCGTACACCGTTTCCGATCATTCATCCTGCTGGCGCTACGCAAATTCCGCGTATAATACTGCTGCTGAGTTAAAAGCTTCAAATTTCATATATACGCTCGGGTTTTTCCACAGCCTTTCAGGCGATAACCTGAATTTCGGCAGGAGATTCATGCAGGATATACAGAATGCAGGATATTCTGACGTAACAGACGTAAACGAGCTAGAATTTGCTTTCGGCGACATCGCTGACGATATAACCAACAACAGCGGTTCAGGCATATTTACATACGCTTCCGGTGAAGCAAATGACTACACGGGAACATATTATTACAGCGACGATTATTTCACTAAAGACCCGTCCGAGTACCATAACAGTCTCGCAACCATGTCTCTGTGCCTCGCGCTCTCAGCGTTCGGCAGCAATATCGGCGGTACATCTGACTACTCTGACAAATCACGTAATGTAAAAAACTTACTCTGTGATGAGCTCGGTTTTGATAAGAATACCTTTGAGACGAATCACTGGTTTACTGTAAAGCCTACGTCTGATTCCATAGGCGCGGCGATCGCGCAGAAGAAGATAAAAGACGGTGATGAGGAGTGTACATTAATCGCTCTCGCAGTACGCGGCGGCGGATACGAAAGCGAATGGGCAAGCAATTTCACGCTTGGAATATCAGGTCAGGCAAGCGGATTTTCAAGTGCTAAAAGTCAGGCGTTAAAATTCTTAAAGGATTATATTTCAAACGAACAGAACGGCGTGTCAGGCAGGATAAAGCTATGGATAACAGGCTACAGCCGTGCAGCTGCTACGTCAAACCTCGTCGCAGGGGCAATAGATGATGATCCGAATATGTTCGGAAGCAATGTTTCTCTAAAGCGCAGCGACCTGTTTGCCTACTGCTTTGAAACGCCTATGGGTGCTTTAAAGTCTGACATCAAAAATGTATCATTGTACGACGCTTCCAGATACAGCAATATATGGAATATCGTAAATAAAAACGATCCTGTAACTAAGGTGGCCATGTCCGACCTCGGATTTGCGCGCTACGGAAACGACCATTACCTGCCTGACAGGCTTACATCAGGATATTTTTCAAAATGGCAGCCTCTGATGCTCCGCTTTTTTAACAGTATGAGCAGCTTCAGCGAAACGGGTGCTTACAATGTAGATGATTTCAAAATGAAAAAACTTGATTTCAGATATATCCTTCCGGGCGGCAACAGCCCCGTGCAGAATGACGTAAAAAATGACTGGACTCAGGGAGGATTCCTTGACGAAGCGATCTCCAAGCTGACTAAGGAGCAGATAAAGACAAGAGAAAATTACGTTTATGAATTCCAGAACGGTATACGCGTGATATGGACCGCAAGATACGGAACTCTGTTTAAAGGCTATTCAAGTGAAAGCGCGTCAAAGTTCTATGACCTCTTCATATCAAAGATCACAGACAGCGATACTCTCGGCGAAATACTTTACAGAGCCGTAATG
>CAVGTL010000098.1:0-10685 GCA_963632005.1 Succinivibrio sp. | reverse complement strand
CAGGAGCTCGTAGACGCAGCAAAGGCTGACCCGGGCAAGCTGATCTTCTCGGCAACAGGAAGCGGCGGCTCACAGTGGCAGGCATGCGGACTTATCTCTGCGGTAACAGGCGCTGAATTCACTCAGCTCCCTCTCGACGGCGACAGCGACTGTCTCACAGCAGTAATGGGCGGCCAGGCAGACGTTACTACTATCAAGAGCTCACAGGTAATGGAAGCGTACAAGGCAGGCAGCGTAAAGATCCTCGCAACTCTGACTTCTGAGCCTGTAGATGAGCTTCCGGGAACAGAGCCTATCGTTGACGAGATACCTGAGTCTGCAGAATATCTCCCATTCGGACCGTTCTACGGCGTATGGGTAAAGAAGGGCACTCCGGAAGCTGTTGAAGCTTTCCTCTCAGACGTATTCAAGCAGGCTTATGACTCAGACGAATATCAGGAAGTCCTCAAGAACCTCAACGTACAGCCGCTCGGACTGACAGGCGATGAAGCAAACACTTACATCTCAGACTGGACAAAGTCTACAGCAAAGGCTCTCTACAACGCAGGCCTCATGGATAAATCACCTGCAGAGCTCGGCCTCGAATAAGTAATATTTTAAAATTCGAATATTCTTAAAGCCCGTCCGCCCGGCGGACACACAGCCGGGATGAAAATTCAGGATGAAATATTAAGGATAAAAATATTGAAAAATTATGCATCAACTCTCAATAAAACGGGAGTTGATGCTTTGTATTAGAAAAGGTAATTAATGCTATGGATAGAAAAACAAAGCCCGGAGAAAAAGTATTCCCGATACTGCTTCTGATGCTTGGAATATACGCCACGAAGGAATCGTGGGGGATGTACAAGCGCTCGCCGGAGCTTTCGGGGTACGGTACGGTGCCGCTGTTCTGCGGCGCGATGATAACGCTGTTATCAGTAATTATTATAATAACAAACATGTTTCATGAAAGTGAGATCTCCGAAATGCCGCTGAAGGACAAGGCGCTTGCAGTCGTAAAGCACCTGTTCTCGCTCGACGTGCTCGTAATGCTGGCGATGATAATCGTGTACTGCATCATGCTTTACAACGGCGTTCCGTTTATAATATCGAGCCCGATATTCCTCTGGGTCGCGATGACTTACCTTGAAAGAGGAAATTTTGTAAAAAACATACTTTTTACAGCTATCGTGATGGCCTTCGTAATACTCGTATTCAAGGTCGGATTCCACGTAGTTCTGCCATAGAAAGGAGGGCGTCTGTAAAAAATGACGATATTATCTTATCTCGCGGCGCCGCTCGCTCACCCGATAGGACTGGCGATGATAGCGCTCGGGACATTTCTCGGAATATACATCGGCGCGATACCGGGCCTGTCGGCTACGATGGCGATATCGCTGCTTGTTTCATTTACATACGGCTGGAGCACTGAAACGTCTTTGGCTATAATGGTCGGAATATACTGCGGGGTTGTTTACGGCGGTTCGCGTTCTGCCATATTACTTAACATACCGGGCGCTCCAGCTGCTGTAGCGACAGCGCTCGACGGTTATCCGCTCGCAAAGAAGGGCCTTGCGGGCAAGGCGATAGGCGTAACTACTATTTCTTCCGTAATAGGCGGATTTGTAGGAGTTATCCTGTTGGCTGTACTTGCGCCGCTCATCTCAAAGATAGCACTCAAGTTCGCGGCGCGCGACTACCTGCTGCTCGCATTCATGGGTCTCATGATGGTAGGAAGCCTTGGCGGTAAATCTATAGCTAAGGGCTTCATAGCAGCTGTAATAGGTGTGCTGCTCGGTATGGTCGGCCTTGATACTATGACTGCCATGAGCCGTTTTACATTTGGAAATGTTTACCTGCTTTCAGGTATAAACTATATAGTAGCGATGATCGGACTTTTCGGCGTTTCAGAGGTCCTCGTCCAGGTGCTCGACAAGAACCTGCCTGTAGTTAAGCAGAAGGTAGACAAGATAGTCCCTGACCTTAAGGACGTAATAAAGCATCTGCCGCTCACGCTGCGCTCATCAGTAGTAGGAACTATAATAGGCGCACTGCCCGGAGCAGGCGGCGACCTTGCTGCCCTCATAGCTTACGATCAGGCTAAGCGTACAGTAAAAGACCCTGAGGTGCCTTTCGGCGAGGGCGCTATGGAAGGCATAGTAGCGCCTGAATCTGCTAACAACGCTAACATCGGCGGCGCTTTCATCCCTATGCTGACGCTTGGCATACCGGGAGACTCAGTTACCGCAATACTCATAGGCGCGCTGACTATCCACGGGCTTCAGCCGGGACCTATGCTCATGTCTACTACGCCGGATCTCTTCTATTATATAGTAGGCGCGCTCGCTATAGCCAACGTGTTCCTGCTTATATTCGGACTGACAGGCGTTAAGGTGTTCACAAAGCTCGTAGAGATACCGAAGGCAGTCCTGCTGCCGTCGATCGTAATACTTTCGGTAATCGGCGTTTACGCTATAAACAACAACCTGTATGACATTTTCTGGATGACAGCGTTCGGCGTGCTCGGATACTTCATGAAGCGCTATGACTACCCTGTAGCGCCTACGGTACTCGGACTTATCCTCGCATCGCTCATAGAAAAGAACTTCAGAAGAGCGATCATAGTTGACGGAAACATACCGGGAATGGTGCTTCACTGCTTCACATCTCCGATATCGCTTTTCCTTATACTGGTAATAGTATTCATGTTTGCAACACAGAGCAAGCCGTATAAGGCATTTGCCGACAAGCGCGCAGAGCAGAAAAGGGCGAAAGCAGCAGCTAAAAAAGCGGCATAAATAAGGGCAATAGGCAGCAAAAGCTGCCCTGTCGCCGTCACCGGCGTAGCAGGATGAGGCAAAAATAAAGTAAAAAATTTAAATGTTATGCAATATGGAAAATAATATGGGCGCGGCGACGCGCGGAGGTGAAAAAATGGGAAATTTCATGGAAAAATTCAGCCTTAAAGGACGCAAGGCAATCATTACAGGAGGAGCAAGAGGACTTGACTACGGTATAGCCGAGGGCTTCAGAGACGCAGGCGCGGAGATAGTCCTACTCGATATAAACGAAGCAGTTTACGAGTCTGCGGCAAGGCTTTCAACGCCTGAGACACCTGTTTACGGCGTTATCGGTGACGTTTCAGACAAGGCAAAGCTTGAGGTAGCATATAAAGAATGCCTCGAAAAGCTCGGCGGTCGTGTAGACATCCTCGTAAACGGCGCAGGCATACAGTACAGAGCGCTTGCAGAGGACTTCCCTGAGGACATGTTCAGAAAGATACTCGACATAAACCTCGTAGGACTTTTCCTGATGTCTCAGCTCGCGGGCAGAACGATGCTCGAGCAGGGATACGGCAGGATAATAAATATCGCATCGCTTTCTTCGTTCTTCGGAGCGTCTATGATCGCGGGCTATACTGCCAGCAAGGGCGGCGTAGCGCAGCTCACTAAGGTTCTTTCGACTGAATGGGCGGGCAGAGGTGTAAACGTAAACGCCATCGCTCCGGGCTATATGAAGACTGAACTTACTGCCGACATAGAAACAAAGAATCCTGAACAGTACAAGAACGTATGCGCTCGTATACCTAAGGAGCGCTGGGGAACTGCTGAGGACCTTAAGGGACTCGCTATATTCCTTGCTTCAGACGCTTCTGAGTATATTACGGGTACAGTAACGCTTGTAGACGGCGGTTATGCGGTGAAATAGTATGATAAAGGATATAGGTGTAAACACGAAGCTCGGCGCGATAATCGGTACTGATATCGGCCACAGCAAATCTCCGGCGATGATGAACGCGGCTTATGAAAAGCTCGGACTTGACGCGTATTACTATCCGATGAATGTTAAGGAAGAGGATTTCGGTGACGTCATACGCGGTATTTCAAAAATGAACTATATGGGTCTGACGATCACTATCCCGTACAAGCTTGAGGTCATGAAGTATCTCAACGAGATAGACAGGACTGCTGAGATAATCGGCGCTGTAAATACCATAAAGATAACAGACGGAAAAATGAAGGGCTTCAACACGGACGGCGAGGGCTTCGTCCGAGGTCTTGAGATAGACAAGGGTGTAAATGTCGCTGACAGTACATTCGTAGTAGTCGGCGCCGGCGGCGTTTCGCGCGCTATCATGACGGTGCTTGCATCGCGCAAGGCAGCGGCTGCGGAAAGCGCATCGCCGATAGACGATGCAGCGCAGCAGGCAGATATCCCGACATGCCCGAAGAAAATATACCTGGCAAACAGGACATTTGAACGCGCGCAGGAGCTCTGCGAAAAACTCAATAAGCTCGTATGCGACTGCTGCGTACCTGTAAAGCTCGATGATTCGATCGCGCAGTATATAGACAAGGCAGACGTTCTCGTAAATGCGACTAATGTAGGCATGCCTCCACAGCAGGACATGACGCCGATAGATACGGCGATGCTCCACAGCGGTATGCTCGTCGCGGACGTTATATACAATCCGAGAAAGACGAAGCTGCTAGAAGCAGCTGAGGCTATGGGCTGCGATATCGTAAACGGCCAGAGCGTTCTGCTCCATCAGGGTAAGATGGCGTTCAACATATGGACGGGGCTGGAAGCGCCGGGAGACGATATGTTCAGGGCTGTTTTCGGCGACGAATAATTAATACAAATAAGCTGCCTGTGCAGCAACAGCGGCAGCTTCGTGGGGCCGCCGGGCGGCCGGGCAAAATGTATTTTTAAATTTGCAAAACAGATATAATAGTAAAATAGAAACTCCGCCCCGCGGTCGTGGCCATACACATCGACTGCGGGGCGGAGCTTCGTTTATTCGTTTATTTATTCATTAATTGATTTGTATTAGAGCATTTATTTCGTATATTTATTTTTTAGAATCGGAATTTCTTTTCGCGTATTTTACAAGCGCAGCGTACAGCTTTTCATCGCTTATAGGCTTTGATACATGCGCGTTCATGCCTGCGGCTCTGATATCGCGTATATCCTCTGCAAACGCGTTTGCTGTGAGCGCTACTACAGGGATAGAATTTGCCTGCGGGTGCTCTGACGCGCGGATGCGCCTTGCTGTTTCGAGCCCGTCTATTCCCGGCATCATTATATCCATAAATATCATGTCTATAGAACCCGGCTCTGATGAAGTGAATATGTCAAGAGCCTCGTAGCCGTCCTTTGCTGGTATCACGGAAGCTCCCGTCCTGCTTATCATGTATTCCGCTATATCTCGGTTCATCTCATTATCTTCGACGAGCAGCACATGCGCGCCTGAAAGATCGGGATGCTCAACAGGTGATTCGTCAACAGGATCTAATGCGTCATGATCGAGCTCGAACGGTATCTCTATAACGAACGTGGTTCCCTGTCCCTGTATGCTGTTTACTTTGATAGTACCATTCATGAGCTCTATGAGCTCCTTTGTGATGGCGAGACCGAGACCTGTTCCGTGGGTTGCTTTGTTAGTTTCATCCTCGCGGGCGAACGGCTCAAAAAGGTGTGCGAGGAATTCAGGACTCATGCCGATGCCTGTGTCTGAAATAGTGAAGCGGTATACAGACTGAGTATCGTCTATAGGCAGCTCATCGAGTATGTAGCTTATGGAACCGCCGGGACGGTTGTATTTTATCGCATTACTTGATATGTTTTCTATTATTCGCTGCAGATGCAGCTTGCTTCCTATTATATTGTCATGTTGCTCGTTGAAATCAAGCGCATTTATAGTCAGACCGCGCTCGGCTGTCTGAGCGTGGAGAAGGTCGCCGATATTTGAAAGGAGACTGCGAAGGTTGAAGCTTTCATATACGAGCTCCGTCTTGCCGCTCTCCAGCTTGCTCATATCGAGAACGTCGTTTATGAGCATTTCCAGCTGTCTGCCTGCGGATGTGAGCTTTTCGAGCGCATCCTTTACTCTTGCTGGGTCGTCAACATTGTCCATCGCTATCCTTGCCATTCCTATCATACCGTTGAGCGGCGTGCGTATGTCGTGAGACATGCGGGAAAGGAAGCTTGTTTTTGCGTGGTTTGCGCGCTCTGCGGCTTCTTTTGCTTCTATAAGACTGAGCTCGTGGCGGTGTACCGCGTCAAAATCATTCAGAGATATGAGCCACAGCAGCTTTCCGTCAGATGTAACGGCGTCGCTTTTTACCATGCGGACCCAAAGCTTGTCGCCTGCAGCAGTCGTCATGTAAAGCTGCTTTTCACCGCTGAACTTTCTGAAATTTTCAGGCGTAAAGTCATCTGAATTTTCTTCAGGGAAGCAGTCGTGCAGCAGATATCCCGTATTTTTCAGAAAATCGTCAGGCGAGCCGTAATGCAGCATATCGAGCGTGAGTACGCTTACGAGGCATATAGGGAGGCCTTCCTCATAATATCCGCCCATTATGCCGACGCCCTTGTTAAGGCCGAGAAGGACCTGTATCTGGCCCTCTATCTGGTCGTTAAGTCCGGCAGGTATACCTTCAAAATATATTCCTTCTTTATAATAACTCTTCATTGCCATGAATAATGCTCCGGTCAGTAAATCGCAGGCTCATAAAGCGGGGAAAACCGCCGGCCCGCGGAAATAAATACATCTAATAGCATATATTGATTCGTTAATAATCAAGCAGTAACATAAAAGCAGTTACTCCTGCATATTATATCATACAATATTACTCTGTGGAAGATTGCAGCAGTTAAAATTTCAGATGGTTGAGTTGCATAAAGCAGAAACCGTGATGTCAGCATAGTGTGAGCGGACGGCAAAGTGCTGACAAAGAGGATAATGAAAAGTTAGCAAGGCGTGAGCGGACGGCAAAGTGCTGACAAAGAGGATAATGAAAAGTCAGCAAGACGTGAGCGGATGGCAAAGTGCTGACAAAACATAATGACGATCGTTAAATATTATGCTAAAATGTACGTAAATAAGAACAAAATGCTGCCGTCACCGGCATAGCAGAAGGAGGCGTGTATGGAACGTAAGCGTTTGTCATGGAAAATTGCGTGTATACCGGTCGTAATAGTCGTATGCGTGATAGCGGGCGCGCTGTTTATGCCGCATAAGTTTATAAAGGAAGATGCGGAGATAGAATGGCTAAGAGTATCGCACAATAAAGATGAGATAAGTCTGAGCGATGAGCAGGCAGAGGCAGTCGGCCGTGAGCTGCGCGGGCTGACTGTGAGGCGCGTCGAGGGCAGCGAGGGAATGTCGTATGATGATGTGACGTATGAGATAGATCTCATAGCTGACGGTGATATATGCCATATAGTGCTTGGAAAATGGAATTACTGTTATCATTCGGCGGGTACGTTCAGGTATTTTAAGATAGTTAGCGGTGTTGATAGACTGGATGAAATGTTAAATAATATATTAAGTGAAAATGCCGGGGCGTGATGCTCCGGCATTTTGCATATCAATAGAGATATCCTGTTAGCCGATG
Source organism: Succinivibrio sp. (assembly GCA_963632005.1). GTDB lineage: Bacteria > Bacillota > Clostridia > Peptostreptococcales > Anaerovoracaceae > CAKQOE01. Next base: position 3,303 of record CAVGTL010000098.1, on the reverse strand, counting down.
AATACCTGTACCCAGTACAGTGTACCGCTGCTGTCGACTGCGCAGCCTACGCCTACTGACTTATACGAGCTGCTGAGTATGTTGGCGCGGTGGCCTGATGAGTTCATCCATGCGTTCATTACTGAAGAGGATGAAGTCTGGCCTTTTGCGATGTTCTCTCCGGCGCTGCTGTATGAAATGCCGTTCGCTTTCAGCATGTCGAAGGCTGAGCCGTATGTAGGAGACGTGTGCGAGAAATAATTGTTGGCAGCCATGTCCTCTGCCTTTGCCTGCGCTACCTTTGCGGCTTCAGTGTTGTATGTGAGCGCAGACTGGCCGTTTGCTGAGCGCTGGCTGTTTACGAGGTCAAATACTTCTGAAGCGTAGCCTGCCGGCGCGGCGGATGTCTGACCGCTGTTTGACGAGCCGCTGGATGATGAGCCATCTTCTGACGGCTTTGAAGTGATATCGTCGTTTCCTGAACCGCTGTTTCCGTTATTGCCGTTCCCCCAGTTCCACGTACAGTTATTTCCGTTAAACGGTCTGTGGACGAGCCCGCTGTCGCCTCCCGTGCAAGGATGCGTCGGGCGGTCAAATTCAGGGTACCAGTTATGGTATGTGCTGCATATATTATACCAGTGCTGCCTGTCGAGCGAGCCGTATACGCCGCTGCCTGACCCTGCCGTAAAGTCAGTTCCCGTGCCGCTTGAAGCGAAAGCGGATGCCGGAGCGATACCGACTGCCGCTACAGCGCAGCACACTGCAGTGGCTCGCAGCGTCTTTTTGACACTGCCCTTATTCATTTTTATCAGTTTCATTTGATCTGTCCTCCTTGTGTTAAAAAATTAACGTTTTGAAAGTAAACGTTTTTAAAATTAATGTCAGACCGACCTGAATATATGATCGACCCGATATCACAAGGCCCCGGGACCGGATGAAATGCTCAAGCACGTATAAATTGTATCGTATGGCATGGGTTGTGTCATCCATCAATAGTTGGGCGTGATGGTAAAAATATCTATGGATGCGCCGGGCGCATGCAAGGATGTGAGACTTTATTAATTCATGCATCAGAAAATTGATGTTAGAATTAGTTGGGTATAACTCGAAAAAATTAGCTGTGATTAACCTAATGTAATTGTTGACTAACCGGCAGATCATGGATTAAAGTAATGAAAAATGTATTTCAGGTACATTTTTTCATACATATTAACAGTAACAGTTTTAATGTGACGTGCCGGCCGGAATGAGGCAGAGGTGTCAGGACGGAGGAACATCATGGGAAAATTAAGTGAGAACATAACAGTAAACAAGGACGGCGGGGCGAACGTGAGCACAGCCGTAATGATGAAGGTCTCAAAGATAAGCATCGTGTCAAACGTTGCACTGACAGCGTTTAAGCTCGTAGCGGGAATAGTCGGAAAATCAAGCGCAATGGTAGCCGACGCAGTTCACTCGCTCTCAGACGTAGCGGGCTCGGCGCTCGTAATGCTCGGTGCGAAGCTGTCGGGAAAGGGCTCTGACGCGGAGCACCCTTACGGCCACGAAAGGCTCGAATGCGTAGTTTCATTAATATTAGCAAATATTCTTCTTCTTGTAGGCGCAGGAATAGGCTATAATGGTATAAAAGATCTTACAGATCCATCGTCGCTCGCAGTACCGGGAGCGCTGGCGCTCGCAGCGGCGGTCGTTTCGCTCGTCTCAAAAGAAGCGCTTTTCTGGTACACGCGCAGAGCCGCTAAAAGCATTAATTCCGTGTCGCTCATGGCGGAAGCGTGGCATCACAGGTCTGACGCGCTCTCGTCTATAGGCAGCTTTGTCGGCATACTGGGCGGCATACTCGGTGTTCCAGTGCTTCAGCCGATCGCCTGCATGGTGATAGCGGTCATGATCCTCAAGGTCGCAGTCGATATATACAAGGATACGTTCAACAGGCTCGTTGACAGGTCGGCGGAGCAGAAGACGGTCGAGGAGCTGAGCCGCATAGCGGGCAATGTAAAGGGCGTTATCGGCGTTGACGACATAAAAACAAGACTTTTCGGCTCAAAAATATACGTAGACCTTGAGATAGCTTGCGACAGCAGGCTGACGCTCGAGGACGCACATGCGATAGCGGAGTCGGTACACCATGCGGTCGAGAGGTGCAGGAGCGACATAAAGCACTGCACGGTGCATGTTAATCCGCGTAAGGCAGAAAATAATTAACAAATGATATGTAATGATCAATAAGTAATAAGGGCAGACAGGGTGCGCGCGTCACCGCGCCAACGGGATGCGGGGAACTGCTGACCCTATACAGTAATAGAAAATTTATGAAATGTGAGGAATAATATATGTTTTTACCCGTAACAGAAAAGGAAATGTACGACCGGGGCTGGGAGGCCCCGGATTTTGTGATAGTTACGGGTGACGCCTACGTAGATCACCCGTCGTTCGGACATGCCATCATAAGCCGCCTGCTGGAGAGCCGCGGCTACAAGGTCGCTGTACTGGCGCAGCCGAACTGGAAAACTACAGATGATTTTAAAAGATTCGGCAGACCGAGACTGGGATTTCTGGTAAATTCAGGCAACGTAGATTCTATGGTAAATCATTATTCCGTTTTTAAGCACAGAAGAAAGAACGACTTTTATTCGCCGGGCGGACAGGCAGGCCATCGCCCTGACAGGGCGGTCATCGTCTACAGTAATAAGATACGCGAGGCGTTCGGCGATGTGCCTGTCATAATCGGCGGCATAGAGGCAAGTTTGCGCCGAATGGGGCATTACGATTACTGGGATGACCGCGTAAGAAATTCCATTCTCATAGACTCGCAGGCAGATCTGCTGATATACGGCATGGGTGAGCATCCCGTTGTCGAGATCGCAGAGGCGCTTGATTCCGGCATAGACGTAAAGGATATAACGTGGGTGCGCGGAACTGTTTATCGCGCCGTCGATAAGGAATTTGAGGAAAATAATTCCTGGGATGACGGGTTGGAAATACTTCCGTCGTTTGCGGAGATACGCGATTCAAAGGAAAAGTACGCTGAAAGCTTTCTGACTCAGTACAGAAATACAGATTCGACTACAGGAAAAAGGCTCGCAGAGTCATACGGCAACGGAATATATGTCGTCCAGAACCCGCCTGCAGAGCCGCTTACGACGATGGAGCTCGACGACGTTTACGAGCTGCCGTACGAGCGCTCGGCGCACCCGATGTACGACGAGGCGGGCGGCGTGCCCGCAATAAAAGAAGTAAAGTTCAGCCTGACCTCGACGCGCGGCTGCTTCGGAGGATGCAGCTTCTGCGCGCTTACGTTCCACCAGGGCAGGAGGATACAGA
>CAVGTL010000097.1:0-10693 GCA_963632005.1 Succinivibrio sp. | reverse complement strand
TAATAGATCAGGATGAATTCCGTGAGACTATGAAACATCTTGAACAAATCAAAGAAGAAGCGCTAAACTTCGTTGAAGATTACATCGCACATATAAATGGCAGCAGAAAATTACATAATACAGAATTCAAAAGAAGATATGCATTTTCGCCATTAAAATATTTTCATAAAGAATTAAATATAGCCGAATAATTAATATATAAAAATAGTAGAATATTGATAAAAATCATAGGCTGCCACGCTAAAACATGTGTGGCAGCCTCGTTGTATATAGAAGTTTATTTATTCTTGTAATTATCTATATCAAGTAATATCCGATAAAGATGCTCCTGATCGCGTATGCTTTTGCAGGAGAAAAATTCATAGCTTTTAAGAGGAATACTTTCACCTGAATACCCGTCTTCGAGCTTTTCAAAGAGTTGAGAAAGCGGAATTTTCAACGCAGAGGAAATTTTTTCCACGCTCTCCAATGTAGCATTCTTCTCGCCACGCTCAAGCTGCCCGATGTACGTCGGATGACAGCCTGAAAGCTCTGCGAGCTTTTCCTGACTTAATTTCTGTTGTGTTCTATAGTTACGGATACGCTGTCCGATGAATTTTGATATTTCGCTCATAATATCCACCTCTAATAATACTCTATGAATATTATTATTACTTTTCCACAGCCTATTAATATTTTTTTGTTACATATTACAGACTATAAGTGTTATGATGAAATAAATAATATTTATAATCTATTGTAAAGTAATAAAATATTATAATGTTTAAAATATTTAGCATTAATGTAGAATTTCGAGAAAGGAACTTACAGATATGAAACTCACTGGTTTGTCAATTAAGCAAGTTGAAGAAAATCGTCAGAAACACGGCTCAAATGCTTTAACACAGATTCCGCCGGATTCATTATGGAAGAAAATTCTTGAAGGATTTAAGGATCCTATGATAATGATTCTACTGATAGCTTTGGTAATACAAGTGGTTTTGTTTTTTCTTAATGAAGCTGAATGGTTTGAACCTGTAGACATTCTTGTAGCAATTTTGATTGCAAATGGTGTTGCTTCTGTCAGTGAGAACAAACAGGAGGGAAAGGCTTCAGTACTTAAAGCGGAAGAATAAGCGAAAGAAACAGCTAAGGTTTTACGTGATGGAAGGCTTCAGGAAGTTCATGTAAGTGAATATAGGAGAAAGACTGGGAATTTATGAAGACAATATTACCGAGCTTATTGCAGGCATAAATCATGTACAGGAAAGTGGACGCGAATCTGTGGAAATTTTGAGTTCCAAAGTTCAAAAAATGGCAAATGATATTGAATCATTGATTACAGTACAGCATTAAGTCTGTCTGATAATTAAAGAAAGAAGAGAAAACATGGATTCTATTGCAGGTAGTGTAATTAAAGAACAGATACGGCAGAAAAATGAAAGTGCAGCTTTGAGAATGGAATCTGAAATCAGGAATCAACTTAATGCTGCTTTGAATAATATGCATCGGAATTACAAAGAGAGTTGTCAGTTTTCTCCATTTGGAATCATTGGCGGCATTTTAGGAATAGTTTTAGCTATTTGCGGAAATGGATTTGCTGGTATTTTGATGGGAATTATTGGTGGCATATTTGTATGGTTTGAAATAAATGAAAGCATAAAGTCATTTAACTTGAATCTTGACAATCAGAAAAAACAACTTCAGAATGAAGCTGATAATAAAATCAGACAACTCCATATACAGGCAGATAAAAAAACGCAGCAGGAAATTATTGAATATGAACGTGATGTTAAAATGTATGCTCAGAAAGTGAAAGCAAAAGCAGAAAACATTGCACCTATGGTAGAGCATACGGTTGATATGTTTCAACGTATGATATTACATACAGATTCGAGCTCGAATATAAAGTTTGTTGAGGCTGATTTTACTTATGTTGTTATGACAAATGGCATTAAATATATGTATCGGAGTCAGTACACTAATCCACAGGATGATTATAATTTCAATAAAGAGCGTTACAGAGATTTGAAATCACCTGCTGAATGTGAGGGACTGGCGCAAGCGTTAGCAGGATTTGTAATTAATAAGATGAAAGTTATATATCCTGCAAATTCTATAAATATCTCTCTAAATCATAATGATGCAAGAGTAACGCTGCATTTTAAAGGCGCAAATAAAAACTTCATTCCGGCGAAAGATATTGTATAATAGCAAAGTTGATGATTTAAACTATGCAGATGGTTAATAAATTTATTTGATAAGTACTCTATAACATTTTAAAATAATACAAACTTTTGCAAATAGTGAGGTGGAGTATATGAAATTGCAGGAACAGTACCAGAAGAAGTTCAGAGAAGGTGCTTTGTATGAAAAGCGTAATAATGTTAGAAACATGATTGAAAATAATGTTGATGATGAAAATATCTGTAAGTACGCAAACTGCACTCAGGAGTTTATTGACGAAGTGCGCAAAGCGGAAGATGCAGATTGTTAACGCTGTGAGCTATGTGTCGGGGGCGGCGTGAGCCGACCCTTTTTCTGTTTGTGCGGCGACGCACGGAAGTTTGAAAATTAATACAGAATTTTACAAATAATTGTTGTAATTATCTTCCTTTTAATGTAATATAAGTATAAATTCTATTGCTAAATATACAAAGAAAGGGGTTTTATGGTAGAGGGAAAAGGATTTTCGGGTGTCGTGGATTATCACGACAAGTTTCAGAAGTTGAATCTTTCGGATGATTTTCTTTTTGGGAAGGTCATGCAGGATGAGGAAATCTTGAAGCTTCTGCTTGAGAAGGTGCTTGGGTTTGCAATCAGAAAAGTGGTACTGGTCCAGCCGCAGAGGGTGATCGAGATCGACCCTGAGGCGCATGGGATACGGCTTGATGTCTATGCCGATGATGAGGATGGCAGTCGTTATGCTGTTGAAATGCAGAAGGAGAACGAATATAATATTGCTAAGAGGAGTCGTTATTACCTTAGCATGATGGATCTTGATCTGCTTGAAAAGGGCGTGCCATATAATGAACTGAAGCATTCGTTTGTCGTATTCCTTTGCCTGTTTGACCCGTTTAAACGCAAGAGGCAGAAGTATACGTTTGAGCGGAAGTGCATAGAGGAAGATGACCTTTTTCTTGGTGATGAGACCAGCGTTGTCGTTTTGACTGATGTTGATGAGGTTAGCGGGGACGAAGATATCGGTAAGTTTTTCCGTTATGTCATCAGCAGTACGGCGGCTATGGCGGAAAGTCTTGACAATGATTTTGTAAACAAGGTCCATGAGCGTGTTGTTGAGGTCAAGAATAACAGTGCGTTGGAGGTGGAGTATATGAAACTGCAGGAACAGTATCAGAGGAAATTCAGAGATGGTGAAAAAGTTGGCGCTTTGAATGAGAAGCGAAATAATGTTAGAAGTATGCTTGAAAATAATGTGAGTGATGAAGATATCTGCAAGTACGCAAACTGCACTCAGGAATTTATTGACGAAGTACGCAAAGCGGAAGCTGCAGATTTTTAACGTTGTGAGTTATGTGTAGGGTCGGCGTGAGCCGACCCTTTTTACGTGTGCGCGGTGACGTGCGGGATTACATTTATTTATTTGATTATTGCAGTTTTATTTTAGAAAATCGAAGTTGCTGTGACAGATCGTATTCCGGTTTCTGTAATTATTGCGCTGCACGGAATGTCTGTGGGCTCTGACGGTATTTTATCAACGATCTGGAAGTCATATGCAAGCGCGGCGAGCAGCGGGATGCGCGCGTCTGCGTTTTCATTTATATTTCCGTTTTCGTTTTCTGTTCCGCTTTCTTTTTCGCTTTGATCTGCGCGCTGCGCCGAGCCGGAGGCGATGAACCTGTCGTAGCAGCCTTTGCCGAAGCCTATGCGGTTTCCGGCTGTGTCGAACGCTACGCCGGGCATGAGTATCACGTCGATATCGTCAAGCGCTGCAATGGCGCACTGCGAGGGAACGGGTTCGGGGATGCCGAGCTTTGAGATGACGAGGTAGTCATAAGAGTCTATGATGCATGGAATTATGTTGAAATCGCTGTCGGTGTAAGGCAGGACGAGTCTGTATCCGGCATTAATAATTTTTTTGTTAAGTTCATGTGTCGGAAATTCGTTTTTGTAAGACATGTAAGACATTACGGTAAACTTGCGTGCGCCTGGCGCACCCGCTGACAGAGCATTTATTCGTAAGAAATCCATTATTTCAGAGACAGTATTGGTCTCTGTATTTTTTATGTATTCGGGTCGGAGAGCGGAGCGTTTTTTGAGCATTTCATGTCTTAATTCTTGTTTTTTTTCCTGTGCAGTCATTTTTATATTCCTTTCTTCACACGATCAACATGTTACGGTTGTATATTAATCATGTTACGGACATGTTTCGATGGTATATGTGATTAAATTGCATATGTGCTAACTTGTTGCATCTGTAGCGTATTGTATCTGTATTTTAGCGCGGAGTTTGTCGTATATTATCGAAAAAGCCATGCGCCTGTAGTGCATTTATGATACAATATATTTAGTGCGTCTTCGGGGATGTACGTCGGTGACGGCGGCATGGGCGCATTAGTGTATTATTGATATATTACAGTATATTTTGCTGTTGAAAACAAATACTGCGCGAGCCGCTTTTGCAGTATTTTAGCATGAAAAGAGCGGCTGTTGAATACGTTATTGTGAAACAGAAAGGATAATCGATGATTCAGTTAAAAAATGTCACCAAACAGTACGGTGACAATTTCGGTCTTTCTGATGTTAATATAAAGATCAACGACGGCGAGTTCGTCTTTCTTGTAGGTCCGAGCGGCGCGGGAAAGTCGACCTTTATAAAGCTGATATTAAAGGAGATCGAGCCCGATGAGGGCAGTATATATTTTGATGATATGGAAGTTACTTCTATGTCAAACAGGCTCGTGCCGATGTACAGAAGAAATATCGGCATAGTCTTTCAGGATTTCAGGCTTCTGCAAAAGAAGACAGTCTATGAAAATGTTGCGTTTGCTATGGAGGCTGTGCATCAGAAGCGTAAGCTCATAAAGAAGCAGGTGCCGCACATCCTCAAGCTTGTCGGCATAAGCGAAAAGGCTGACAGGTATCCGCATGAGCTGTCGGGTGGCGAGCAGCAGAGAGTCGCTATTGCCCGGGCTATCGTAAACAATCCTAAGGTGCTCATAGCAGACGAGCCTACGGGAAATCTCGACCCTGAAAAATCATGGGAAATAATGAATCTGCTCAATCAGATAAATATGCGCGGGACGACCATAGTAATGGTAACTCACGAAAAGGATATCGTTGACAGGATGGGCAAGCGCGTTATACAGATAGAGGCAGGAAGAGTCGTAAGAGATGACCAGTCAGGCTCATACATAGAGGACGTAAGCACTGAGACTGCCGCAGAAAAGAAAAAAGGCATGATGGCGCACCACGCCAAGCAGAAAAAATATCAGGAAAAGCTCAAAAAGCTCGGAATAAAAATGCAGTCAGATGAAACTCGGCGCATATCCACGGAAGAAATGATGGCTCAGATAGCTGAGCTTGAAGAGCATGCGAACGATGAAGGAGGTGATATCTTTTGATAAAATCTTTCTTTTATTCGCTTAAGCAGGCTCTCGTGCAGGTAAACAGAAACAAGACGATGACGTTCACATCGCTGTTTTCGATAACGGCGATGCTGCTGATACTCGGTATGTTCTTTATACTGGTAGTAAATGTAAATCTGCTTACCGAAAGCGCAAAAGACCAGTTCGACATGGTAGAGGTGTACATGCTGGACGATGCAACTGAAGACCAGATAAATACAGTAATGGACTCTGCAAAGCATCTTGATTACGTCGATACCGTCGAATTCCTCGACAAGGACGACGCGATGAATGAAATGAAGAGCCGCTGGGGTGACAACGGTTATCTGCTCGACGGACTTCAGGAAAATCCGCTGCCTCGCTCAGTGCGTATAACGCTGAAAAATATAGCTGATTCACAGCAGCTCGTTGATTACGTCAGCAATTTCGACGGCATCGAAAAGGTCAAATACAATCAGTCAGAGATAAACAAGATACTCAGGATAACTGACAGCATCCAGATAGGGGCGCTCGTCATAATCGTGTTCCTGATATTCGTATCTATAATCGTCGTATCAAATACAGTAAAGCTTACGGTGCTTGCGCGAGGACGTGAGATAAGCATCATGAAGTATGTAGGCGCGACTAACTGGTTTATACGAGGACCGTTCCTTATAGAGGGAATGATAATCGGCATACTTGCGGCACTCATATCTTCTGGTGTTATCTGCGGTCTGTATTCGCTCGTTACTATGAATATCAGCGAGCAGATGCTTGTAATGTTCTCGACTGGACTCGTTCCGGTAGCGTTTATGACGGAAAATCTCGTAATCATATTCCTGGCGCTCGGAATGAGTATAGGAGCTATGGGAAGTATGATCTCGATGAGAAGGTTCCTTGACACGTAGGAGGCAGGGTGTAATATATGAAAAGATATAAAAGAGCAGTAGCGTGCGTTCTGACTGTTGCGCTGTCAGTCAGCATGTTTACGGTCACAGCCGGCGCGAGCACATCATCAAAGCTCAAAAACGTAAAGGGACAGATAAGCAGCGCGCAGAGCCAGCTTAAAGAAGGAAAGCAGAAAGCAAATCAGCTCGTTTCACAGCTAAGCGAGCTTAACGACCAGATCAGTGCGATAGAAGGCGATATAGCACAGATAGGTCAGAATATAGACGCTAAAAAGGCTGAAATATCTGCTGCACAGAAGAAGCTCCAGGACACTGAAGTGAAGATGAACCAGCAGAATGATGACCTGAACCAGCGTCTCAGAGTAATGTACATGAACGGTGGAACAGGAATGCTGGAGATACTTTTAGGTTCAGCAAGCATATCTGATTTCCTTACTAATGTAGACATGGTCCAGAGGATATACGATAATGACATGGAGATACTCCAGAAGATAAAGGATCAGTACACTGAGATAGATAATCAGAAAAAGACGCTCGAATCTCTCAAATCTCAGCTCGAAGACGAGCAGCAGCAGCAGAAAGCAAAGCAGAGCGAGCTTGAGCAGCAGAAGAGCAGCGTAGAAGAGCTTCAGGCAAAGGTAGCTGCAGATAACGACGCTCTTTCGGCTCAGATAGACGAGCTTAACGACGAAGCAAACGAGCTGACAGCTGAGCTGCAGAGACAGCAGGCAGCGCAGCAGATAAGCTCAAGCACTACATCTACATACGGAGGCGGCATCATGAGCTGGCCTGTTCCGGGCTATACGAGCATAAGCTCGCCTTACGGCTACAGAACGCATCCTATACTTCATACCAAAAAATTCCATTCAGGCCTTGACATACCTGCTCCGAGAGGCACTTCGATAGTAGCGGCAAGTGCCGGAACTGTAATATTTGCAGGTACGAAGGGCGGTTACGGAAACTGCATCATGGTAGACCACGGCGGCGGTATCGTGACGTTATACGGTCACTGCAGCTCGCTCGTAGCGTCTGTAGGTCAGTCGGTAACGAAGGGTCAGACTATAGCAAAGGTAGGCAGCACGGGCCAGTCAACAGGAAACCACTGCCATTTCGAGGTGAGAGTCAACGGCTCGACAGTAAGCCCTAATTCTTATCTCTAATACGAAAAAATTCAAGCGGCGCGCATCAGATATACGCGTCGCTTTTTATGTAAGGAAACAATAATGAATAACATAAATAATACTGAAATATCGCCTGCGATACTGAAAATACTTGCGAGCCGCGGGATAACGGAGCCTGATGATATAAGCGAATATATGTCACCGATACCGAAGAAGACATACGACCCGTTCCTTATGAAGGGCATGGATGAGGCGTCGGATATGATAATAGAATACGCCCACAGCGGGTGCAGGATATGCGTTTACGGCGATTACGACGCCGACGGTGTTACCTCGGTAACGCTGATGATGACGCTGCTCGGCGAGCTCGACGCTGACGCGTGGTATTATATACCGTCGAGATTTGAAGAGGGATACGGACTGAATCGCGGCGCGATAGACAGGATAGCGGAGCGCGGGACGGAGCTCGTCATAACAGTGGACAACGGCTGCGTGGCGTTTGATGAGGTAGCATATATAAAAGAAAAGGGAATGGCTGTAATAGTTACAGACCATCACAACGTAGAATCGCAGTCTCCCGACTGTCTGATGCTGAACCCGAAACAGGCTGATGACGATTATCCGTTCAGCTTCCTGTGCGGCTGCGGCGTGGCATTTAAGCTGGCGCAGGCAATTACAAGAAAGACAGGTATATCAAAGAAAAAGCTGAACAGCCTGCTCGATATAGTAGGAATAGCGACTGTTGGCGATATAGTCCCGCTCGTGGATGAAAACAGGACGCTCGTAAAATACGGAATGGACCGCATACGCCGCAACGAGCGGCCGGGGCTGAGCTGTTTGCTTGATGCAGCCGGCATAAAGGCTGAGGCTATTGGTTCATATAATATAGCATTTGGTATAGTTCCGTATATAAATTCGTGCGGGCGAATGAAAAGGGCAGATATGGGCGTAGAGCTGCTCACAGGCTCTGATATTAAAAAGGATACTGAGCTTGCCGCGGCGATGAAGGAACTGAATACACTCAGAAGGAGTACGCAGGACGCGATATATAATGAAGCTGTTAAGTGGATAGAGTCGCAGGCTGCGGATGAAGCTGCCGTCGCTTCAGACGGCGGAAGCTGTGGGGACTACAGCGGTGACGCTGCAGAGGGTATTCCTTATTTCATATTGTATTACGCTGGTGATGCGCACGAGGGCGTGACGGGAATAGTTGCAGGTAAAATAAAGGAAAAATATTACAGACCTGTAGTGATAGTTACTGATTCGGGTGACGGCATCGTAAAGGGAACGGGAAGAAGCGTGCCGGGCATAGACCTGCATGCGCTGCTCAGCAAATACAGTGAACTTTTCCTGCGTTTCGGCGGGCACGCGGGGGCGTGCGGTTTTTCGATGAAAGCGGAGCATATAGAGCATTTGCGCAGCGGACTTAATGATGATGTCAGAGCTATGCTTGATGAAAAGCCGGATCTGTTAAAGTATGTACTCGTGCCTGATGCGGTCATAACGGGTGATGAAGTTTCACTGGAGCTTGCACGGGACGTGCGCAGGATGGAGCCATTCGGCGAGGGCAACCCGAGGCCTGTATTTATGATAAAGGATATTACTATAAAAAATGTAAGGACTATGGGTTCGGAAGGGCAGTACAGAAAGTTCAGCTGCATGAGTGCAGGCGGCAGGATGTTTGACGCTGTATGCTTTGACAGTAACGTAGAGGGTCTTGAAGATGTCGATGCAGGCTCTGTAGTAGATATAGCAGGCGAGATAGACGAAAACGTCTGGAACGGCAGGAGCAGCGTTCAGGTAGTAGTGCGCGACATCAAATTGGTGTAGCCTGAATGGCTCAAGGAAGAAAACTAGCAGATCATGTAAAATGAAAATATATTTAGTAACATTGTAGTTGTTTAACCCGTAATTTTATAGTATAATACTATAGTGCTTAACAGTGAAAAAGCGTGAAAGCGCTTTCTTGCTGCATTACTGAAAAGTTTTCAAGTGTTGAATATCTGCCGCGCGGTTTGCAGCGGTAAAAAAGAAGAAAAATACGGAGGACATTATGGGTTACGAAAACAGATTAAAGAGCAAGGCGGCTGACGATCTTTTTGATGCTATGCTGACGCTCGAGACTCAGGAAGAATGCTACAAGTTCTTTGAGGATCTGTGCACGGTTAAAGAGATAAAGGCGATGTCACAGCGTTTTGAGGTCGCAAAGCTTCTGATACAGAAGAAAACATACAGTGAGATAGAGGAAAGTACAGGAGCGAGCACGGCGACTATAAGCCGTATAAACAGAACGCTTCAGTTCGGCGCAGACGGTTACACGGCAGTTCTGGAACGTCTCAGGGAAAAGGAAGAGTCTGCTGAATAGAGCGGCTGATGACAAACATCATTAAAAAATGTAACACCCTCGAGGATATTTTCATATTGTGAATCATGCAATATGAAAAAACGGGGGTGTTTTTTATTATGTACGATCACAATAGAGGGTGCGGCTGCAGTGGCATGGACAGAGAGCTTTACCGCGGCGATATGTACGATATATGCAGGGCGAGGCTCGGCCGCCCGCGCGGGCAGACATGTGAGCAGCTGAAATTTCTGCTGCTCGGAGTTGTTATTACGGTGGCGGTAGTATTGCTTGTTTCGTGTTGTTTGAAATAGTTGTGTTTTAGAATGATTTATGACTTGTAATATATATGAGCATAAAGTATAATGATTGGCGGAAAAATACAATTAGACGGAGACTTGTGTTATCCGGGATAGCATAAGCCTCCGTTTTGGATTACGGGAGTTTATTTTATATGGATGCGCTGACACTCAGCATAAAAAACAGGATACTTGAAAACGCGCTGACTGACAGCGCAGGTACATATTATAATATAAATTTAACGAAGGATCTTGTGCCGGGCGTAATATACCAGATGATGGATGGCAGCAGGTACAGTGTAAATGAAAAGATCGGACTGCCGGAAAATGCAGGATTTTCAGAGGTAGTTTCTTACTGGGGCGAAAGGATGCCTGACGATGAAAAAGCTTCATACTATGATTTCATGGATATCGAGCGGCTTCTGAAATGCTACAGCCGGGGAGAAGCTCATGTATGGCATCGCTTCTGGACTGATAC
>CAVGTL010000096.1:0-11019 GCA_963632005.1 Succinivibrio sp. | reverse complement strand
GAAGAGATGAGCTCCTGCAGACGATATCTGCCAGCCGACTGGCGGAGCACGTTCAGATAACAGAAGAAGACGCAGGCCTGCATTTCCTGATGAAGGTAGACACAAAGCTGACTGAGAAGGAATTCCGCCGCGAAGCACTGAGCCGAGGCATACGCCTCGCACCGCTCTCAGACTACTACGACGACCCGGGCCGTGCTCCCGTAAACACATATATCATAAACTATTCAGACATACAGCCGGAAAGGCTGAAGGAAGCGATAGAAGCACTTAATGCAGCCGTAGACCGCCGATGAGGATGCTAAACCAAGCGCTAAAAATCGGTCAGAAAAACCTGCTGTCTGACCGGCGCAGCCGTGCAAAATAGATATATTCTATGACACCATAAATGTATTTTATAACTTACAATCTCGAATGTATGTTGATTAATGCATGTAAAATGTGATACAATCAATACAATACAGTATTTTACATACACGCATATACACGTGCTCCGCAGGAGCGCGTGACGACAGGAGTAATCATGAAAAAGGCAAAAGAAGATGCTATGATAACGAGGCAGAGTATTCTTGACGCGGCTTTCAAATGCTTTTTTGAAAACGGCTTCAGGACTACTTCTCTCGATATGATAGCAAAGGAAGCATCTGTAACGCGAGGCGCGGTCTACTGGCATTTCAAGGACAAAAGCGAGCTGTACAGAGAAGTTGTAAAGAGTACGCTGGCAGAAAATGACGTAGTTCAGTACGCGCATTCGCTGTCGCCTGACTTGAAATACGAGGAAAAGCTGTTTGAGATATTCTGGTACGCGCAGAATGACAACGAAAAGATAGTTTTCATTTACAAAGCGCTGAACTTCGTATCGCAGACAGATGAATTCGCAGATATGAAGGAAGCGATACAGCTCGAAAAGATAAAGCTGTTCAGGTATTTCACAGAAGAAACGCGCATACATATTCAGATGAAAAAGCTGACCGGGTTACAGCCTGAAGATTATGCGTCAGTACTTTTCCTGTTTTTCGAAGGCATGTTCCTTATGAAAAATATATCGGTAGGTCTGAAGAAAGACAGGAAGCATATAGAGTCGTATATAAAGATAATAGTAAACGATCTGCTGTAGATCGTACGCAGTCTTTACCGTGCGGCGAAATTGCTGCAGGTAGGAGCTCAGTTTCCGCGTAAAAACTAAATAACAGACAAAAAACAATGACCGTGCGGCACAGTTATGCCACACGGTCATTTTGTGAGATAAAGCATATTTAGTTTGGTTTGATATATACAGTATACAATAAGCTCGCAGAAAATTCATGTTACAAAAAACACGGGAGCACGCACCAATGCTCCGCATATATCACAAAATCGTTAAAAAAATATCATAGATAATAAGTAAAACAACTATTATATACCTTGAAAGTACAACATTCTACAGAGTAAAGCAAAACGCATCCTCCATCAAATAACATTTGAATGATAAAAAATATACTATCATCAATTTTGTTGACAAAACATTCCCCTCGTGGTATTTTAAGTTTGTCAGTAAACATACATGCATGTATGTTAGTAAAATACACGACCGATAAAAAAGACGGAAAATGCTATGTGTACTAATATTAAGCCCAATATTCCATTACAAATAATGGACAGCGTCAATTAAAATGGCTTGCTAACATACAGACAGAAATGTATACTGTACATATTATGTGACCCGCACAAGGGTCTGACAACAGCGTTATATAAAGCGTTAAATTTTAAGGAGGATATTTATGTTAAACTTCCAGATGTACGAAAAAGTAAAAGTAGTTTTCGGCAATGGATCTATCAACCAGCTCGGAGAACTTGCAAAGCACATCGGCGCTACAAAGGCTCTTATCGTAGCTGATGCAGGCATGGTAGCCACAGGCACAGTAGACAAGGTAAAGCACGGCCTTGAAAATGAAAATATTCCATATATCGTATACGATAAGGTAACTCCAAACCCACCTATCGCAGCAGTTGAAGAAGCTTACGACATACTCGTAAAAGAAGGCTGCGACATGGTCATCGGTGTAGGCGGCGGTTCAAACATGGACGCTGCGAAGGGCATAAATATCTTAAGATTCAATGAAGCTCCTATAATCCAGTACGCTAACGGAGCTAAGCATTTCGAGTGCGGTACAGGTCTCATCATGATCCCTACTACAGCAGGTACAGGCTCAGAAATGTCTGACGGATCTATCCTTTCTGATGAAAATCATATAAAGCAGAACTTCATATCTGACCAGGGACCATTCGCAGAATATGCGATCGTTGACCCTGAGCTCATGGCAGGCATGCCTCCAAAGCTGACAGCTTCAACAGGTATCGATGCTCTCGCTCATGCAGTAGAGTCTTACACAGGTACTCTTACAAACGGATTTATCCAGTTCTATTCTGAAAAGATCATGGACATCATCGCTGAGTACCTTCCAAGAGCAGTTGAAAACGGCCAGGACATGGTAGCTCGTGAAAAGATGGCGGTAGCTGCAGCAGAAGCAGGCTTCCTCCTCTGCTACGGACACACTCACGCAGGTCATTCTATCGGACAGACTGTAGGCGGATATTTCAACATCCCTCACGGCACAGCTTGCGCATATGCGCTTCCGCTTGTACTCGAATTCAACGCTCCTGCAGTTCCTGAACTTACAAAGAACGTAGGTAAGGCATTCGGCGTAGAATTCAAGGGTGACGAAACTCCTGAAGAGATCGGAAAGCTCACTAAGGACGCCCTGAATGACTTCGTTTACAACAAGTGCAAGATGCCTTCTATCAAGACTTTCGAATACGATGAATCAAAGTTCGAGGAGATCGCAAAGGCTATCTCAGAAGAATTCTTCCAGACATTCAACCCAAGAAAGATGACTGCAGAAGACGCTCTTGAGATCCTTAAGGAAATGTATGCATAGTATTTCATAAATACTATGTCATATATTTTTTAAATACAACATACAGACATGAATGTATGCAGTGAAGGCCTCCCACCGACTAGTGCGGTGACGCACCCAGGCTATGAATTTAGTAATGTATCAATGCATTAATAAGTGCAAAAGGGAGCATCGCTCACGCGATGAACAGCCTGCGCAGCAATGACATAAAAACTGATAAAAATATAACTTTATATAATTTTATAAATTACATATGACCATGGAGGTAACAGAAATGGCAAATTTAGATTTTATTAAAGAAGTTGTTGAAAGAGCTTTTGACCCGTTCTCAGAGCTCCCTGCGATCTACGCTAAGAAGGAAAAGATCGTTGACGAATACATCGAAAGATCAAGAAAGGCTCAGCAGATCGCTGCAACTATGACTCAGGAGCAGATCGACAAGCTCGTTAAAGCTATGGCAGTTACTATTTACGAGCACGCTGAAGAGCTCGGCAAGATGGCTGTTGAAGAAACAGGCATGGGTCATCCTGAACACAAGGTAATGAAGAACATCGGTAAGTCAACAGGCACATGGGCTGAACTTAAGGGTAAGCCATCTATCGGAGTTATCAGAGAAGAGCCTGAAAACGGCGTTATCGTTCTCGCTAAGCCGCTCGGCGTTTTAGGCTGCGTAACTCCTACAACAAACCCTACTATCACACCGCTCGTAAACGGCATGTGCGCTGTTAAGTGCGCTAACTCACTCGTAGTTTCTCCGCACCCACGTTCAAAGAACACTACAATGCTCACAGTTAAGTATATGAACGAAGCTATCATCGCTGCAGGCGGTCCTGCTGACCTCGTTCAGTGCATCGACTGCCCTGACGTTGATATCTCAGGCCTCCTCATGAAGAAGGTAGACGTTATCCTCGCTACAGGCGGTCCTGACATGGTTAAGGCTGCTTACTCTTCAGGCAAGCCTGCATTCGGCGTAGGCGCAGGCAACTCACAGTCTATCCTCGACAGAGGTCAGGATTGGGACGATGTTGCAGCAAAGGTCATCGACGGCAGAACATTCGACCTCGGCGTTATCTGCGCAGGCAACCAGTGCATCCACGTTCACGAAGACGATTACGAAGCAGTAAAGGCTGCATTCATCAAGGCAGGCGCTTACTGGGCTGATGATGCTGACGAAGTTACAAAGCTCAGAGATACTCTCTTCATCAACGGTTCACTCAACAAGGCTGTTATCGGTCAGTTCCCTAACACTATCGGTAAGATGGCAGGCGTTGAGATCCCTGAAGACAAGGCTGCTCTGCTCGTTAAGGCTACAGGTACAGACGACGTTCTCTGCAAGGAAAAGCTCACAACAGCTATCGCTATCGTAACTTACAAGGAATATGACGAAGCTGTAGAAAATGCATGCACTAACCTCTTCAGAGAAGGTGCAGGCCACTCAGCTGTTATCTACTCACACGATGATGAAAAGATCATGGCTGCTGCAAAGAAGCTCCCTGTAGGACGTATCCTCGTAAACCAGCCGGGTCACGCAGCAGGCGGCGACGCTCACTGGAACGGTCTCGAAGGTACTGTATCTCTCGGATGCGGTTCATGGGGCGGCAACTCTATCTCTGAAAACCTTACATATCATCACCTGATGAACGTTTCAAGAATAGCTTATGCTCATCCAATGCCTGGCTGTGACCTCACACCGGAAGAAATTTTCGCAGACTAATTTGATACTGATAAATTAAAGTTTGTTCATTAAAAAATATATATCCTGACAGATCTGTAATTCTATGATCACGTCTGTCCGGCCGTGGGCGGCGGTATTGCGGCTGCCGCCTGCGGAATTTCACCCGACAGCGCCGCGCATATACGATCAGGCGCTTTTTCGGTCATAATGCGGAGGTAAAAAATGGTATTAAAAGACTTTGCACATTTAATTGAAAATGTAAAAGCGTCAGGCATAACAAAAAAGATCGTTGTAGTCGCAGCTGATGACGCTCATACTCTCGAAGCTGTTATGGAAGCTCAGAAGGACGGCATCGTAAGCCCTGTATTTATCGGTGACGCTGCTGCCATCAAGTCTACGCTCGACAGTATCGGAGTAAGTCAGGACGTTTATGAAGTATATGACGAAAGCGATTTCGACAAGGCGGCAGAGCTCGGCGTAAAGCTGATCGGAGAAGGCAAGGGCGACTTCCTCATGAAGGGCAAGCTCGAAACTTCACAGATCTTAAGAGCTGTTCTCAAGCCTGAAGCAAATCTGAGTCGTCCAAACGGAGCGATGTCGCACGTTGCAGTAAACTGGATCCCTTCATATCATAAGTTCCTTCTTACTACAGACGGCGGTATGAACGTAGCTCCGAATTTCGATATGAAACTCGCTGAACTGGTAAATGCTGTAAATACATTAAGAGCATTAGGCTACGAAGAACCAAAGGTAGCTGTTCTCGCAAACGCTGAAAAGGTAGATCCAAAGATCAAGGAATCTGTTGAAGCCGGCCAGCTTAAGGAAATGTACGTAAACGGCGAGATAAAGAACTGCATCGTTGAAGGCCCTGTAGCGCTCGATATAGCTGTAGTTAAGGAAAGAGCAGAAGTAAAGCATTTTGAAAGCCCTGTAGCGGGAGACGCTGACATAATCCTTTCACCTAATATCTTTACTTCAAACACTCTCGGTAAATCTCTCGTTGAGCTTGCCGGAGGCAAGATGGCAGGTCTTATCGTAGGCGCTAAGGTTCCTATCATCCTCACTTCAAGAGGTTCTTCATCTGAAGAAAAATACAATTCAATAGTTCTTGCCGCTGCAGTTGCCGCAGGCAGCGAGAATATCACAAATGAACAGGTTGCTGACCTTGCGGGACGCAAGTTCTGGTAGGAGGACTTATTCATGGAAAAAATATTAGTAATAAATCCGGGTTCTACATCTACGAAGATCGCAGTTTACGAAGACCTCGAGCAGAAGTTCGTTACAAGCATCGAGCATTCTGCGGAAGAAATAGAAAAGTACGACGCGATATTCGATCAGTATGAATTCAGAAAAGACCTTATATTAAATGAAATAAAAGCTCACGGCGTTGAAGCTTCAGAGCTTACATGCGTAGTTGCAAGAGGCGGACTTCTCCCTCCTGTACCTGCAGGCGCATTCCGCGTAAATCAGGATATGGTAGATCAGCTCAAATACCATCCTGTAAACGAACATGCTTCAAACCTGGGCGCGCCTATCGCGCTCGCAATAGCTGACGCTAACGGTATACCGGCATATATTTATGACCCTGTAACTGTTGACGAGCTTGAGCCGATAGCGAGATTTACAGGTGTTCCTGAAATGCAGAGAAAGGGCATAGGCCACAATCTGAACATGCGCGCTATGGCTATCAAATACGCTGCAGATCAGGGCAAGTCTTACTCAGATATCACAGCTATCGTTGTTCACATGGGCGGCGGTATAACTGTATCTATTCATAAGAACGGACGTATAGTTGATACTGTCAACGATGAAGAAGGTCCATTCTCACCTGAAAGAGCAGGCGGTCTGCCGACTCCTCAGGTAATAGACATGGCGTTCTCGGGAGAGTACGACAAGAAGGCTATGAAGAAGAAGTTCAAGAACAGCTCAGGCCTTCAGGCTTATCTCGGAACTAAGGACGCTCGTGAGATAGAAAAGATGATCGCTGACGGAGACAAGAACGCCGAGCTCGTATATCAGGCAATGGCGTATCAGATCTCAAAGGATATAGGCGCGCTCGCTACTGTTGCGTGCGGAAAGGTAGACACTATCATTCTTACAGGCGGTATCGCTTATTCAAAGATATTCACTGACTGGATAACTGAAAGAACGAGCTTTATAGCTCCTGTAGTCGTTCTTGCGGGCGAAAATGAAATGGACGCTCTCGCAGGCGGCGCTTACAGAGTTCAGACAGGAAAAGAAGAAGCAATGTCTTTCAAGAAGAATTTCTAAAGAAAAATTTTCGGAATAAATTTTTAAAAAGAGATCTTAAGAAAATTACTATAGCTTAATTACAATGCTTCTGTCGAGTTGTATAGGAGAATTATTATGGGAAACAATAACGCAAAAAGTCCGTCATTCAGATGGCTGATGCTGGCTATGGGTACGATCATCCTGCTGGCGCTCGGTTCTCTGTATGCATGGTCTACATACAGAAGTACTCTGTGCGAGGAATTTAACTGGTCGGTATCCTCTGCGCAGATGACATTCTCTATATCTATGATGACATTCTGCCTGGGAGGTCTTTTTTCAGGCATAGTTACAAAGAGGATCGGTATCAAGATCCCGGCGATACTCAGTGCCGTGCTAATGGCTGCGGGACTTATCATGTCGTCGCATATAGGCTCTCTTGCGGGTCTGTATGTCGCTTACGGCGTGCTCTACGGAGCAGGCGTAGGTATAGGCTACAACGTAGTAATGGGAACGATAGTAAAATGGTTCCCTGACAAGACAGGCTTATGCTCAGGCATACTGCTCTTCGGTTTCGGTATATCATCGCTCATCGTAGGAAGAGTGGGAGCGGGTCTTATCGCTTCTATAGGCTGGAGATCGATGTTTATGTACTTTGGTATCGTATTCGGTATCGTAGTCCTCGTGCTCGGTCTGCTTATAAAGCCGCCTACAGAGGCTGATACTGCGGGACTTCAGACTGCATCAAAGGCTAAGTCTGCACCGTATGCTGAAATGAACTTCAGCGGAATGCTCAAGAACAGAAATTTCTGGCTCTTTTTCATCTGGGTAACTGCTCTTTCAGCAGGCGGTCTTGTTATCGTAGGTAACTCAGCGCCTTTCGCAAATACTATAACGGGAGATCTGGCTTCTGCTGCGACTATCGCAGGAATAATCTCTGTATGTAACGGTTTCGGAAGAATATTATTCGGTACTTTGTTTGACGCCAAGGGCTTCAGATTTGAGATGATAACTGTAGTTATAGCGTTCGTTGTAGCTACTGTAGTACTTCTCGCTGCTGCGGCTACGGGAAGCGTACCTGTTCTTATCGTATCTTATGTACTGGCAGGCTTCGCTTATGGCGGCGTAACTCCTACAAACTCTGCTTTCACGGCTAAGTTCTTCGGAAACGGCAATTTCGCGTTAAATTTATCTATAGTAAACCTCAATCTGCTTATAGCGTCATACCTTCCGCAGGTTGCGTCAAAGCTGATAGACTCAACAGGAAGCTACAACGGAGCGTTCTATTATGTTATAGCTCTTGCTATCATCGCTCTCGTAGTACTTATGTTTATAAAGCCTCCTAAAGAAGCTGAATAAATAAATGCAGTAAGCTGCAAAAACAATCATACTTAATCATTGAAAAGTTTGTTAATATTGAATATTTATTTATAAATATTCATATCGGTCACAAAAAATATATAGACACAATACACTTACACGACACAAAAAACACAACAATTGAATATTTACTGATCCGGTAAATCGAATCGTTTTTATCGATCTGTACGGCGTCCGTTCATGATGACGGACGCATGTACGGGTCGAATCCAGGAGAGAAAAAAATGCAGAACACTTCAAAAATAAAGCTTGGCATTTACGGTATAGGCATACTCATGATGGGCGTTATCGGTATTTCCGGCGCGTTGCCTGCAATAGGCGCGCACTTCCCAGATGCTTCACAGACGATGATACAGAACCTGATTTCCATACCATGTCTGGTAGTTATACCTGTAACTCTTATAGTCGGAAAGCTTATGGATCAGCTTTCAAAGAAATATCTGTCGATCGCGGGCATACTCTGCTTCCTTATCGGCGGATTCCTTCCGGCGCTGATGTCATCACTCGTTTCTATTCTTGTACTGAGAGGCATTCTCGGCGTAGGCATCGGAATAGTTCAGTGCGTTTCATCTGCGCTTGTAGCCGAAAACTTTGAAGGTCCTGAACGCGAAAAGGTACAGGGCAATCTCACGTCAGCTCAGATGCTCGGCGTCTGCGTAATGGTCTTTGCAGGCGGCTGGCTCGCTGATATGTCATGGAACTTTACTTTCTATGTGCATCTGATCGCAGTAGTTTCACTTATACTCTGCATAGTATGCATACCGAACGTAAAGCCTGAAAAGAAGGATGCGGCACAGGATGCTGCATCAGCAGGCAACGGAGCTCAGAAGGTAAAGCTTACAGCAGGTTCATGGATATGGGCGCTGACAATGTTCGTACTGTTCATAGGCGGTCAGATATACTCTATAGCGCTTTCATACATAGTAGAAGAAAAAGCGCTCGGCACTTCGGCTCAGTCAGGAAACGCAATGGCGTTCTTTGCTATCGGCGGATTCCTTCTCGGACTTGTGTTCGGAAAGCTTTCAGGTAAGGTAAAGGGACTTACATTATTTACCGGCCTTGTCGGAATAATAATTTCCTACCTTATAATCGCTTTTGCCGCAGCAATGTGGATGATATACCTCGGAGCATTTATTTTCGGTGTTTCGCTTTCTATATGCATGCCGTGCGTCATCGTCGGAACAGCGGGAGCGGTTGACGTTTATTCGTCAGCTATGGCTATCTCGATAACGATGTGCGCGCAGAATTTCGCGCAGTTCCTCTGCCCGTATATCATAAATCCGATATCAGCGGCACTGAGCAACGGCGCAAACGCAAATCAGATTTCGTTTTTCCTCGGCGCAGCGATAACAGCCGTAATGGCAGTCATCGCCTTCGTATGGGGAGTTAAACAAAATAAACAGACTGCAGGGAAGTAACGCACCCACGCAGGGAACCGCCTGTAAGTAGCCCAAACTCTTACAAAATTAACGCTTAAGAAAAATTAAACAAAACTCCATTCAATAATGTGAATTAACGCAAGCAAAGCCGCCCGCCACAGTCAATGGTTCCCTGTGGCGGGCGGTTTTTTACACTGTAATTATTTATTTTTCTGTCATTTCAAAAAAACGCTCAAGCTCTTCAGCCTCGTACTTAGTAATAAGATTAAAAAGCTCCTGAACGCCTTTCTGCTTAGAAGTCTCATACAGCCTGAAGCATCTGTAATATTTGCCGGAGTCGCGCTGTTTTATATTTATCGGCAGAAAACCGGCTTTCATGAGCTGAAGGCTCATAAGCATGCGCCCCGTACGACCGTTACCATCTATAAAAGGGTGTATAGTCTCAAAACGCAGATGAGTCTGAGCTATCCGTTCAAAAAGCTCATCATCGCCGTTTATAATATTGCAGAGCGTGTCCATGGCAGCGGGGATGTTTTCGTGAGGCAGCATTTGAATATTTCCGACATGAACGGGTATTTTGCGGTATACTCCCGCATTATCGACATCAAAGAAAAGAATATTTTTATGAATGCGAGCAATGGAATCAAGTGATATTTCAGGCGATGTCATTATATAGTCCCAGGCATGACTGCCCCCAAATACTTCCATGTTTTCCACTGCAGAATAATCATCAAGAAAAGAATCAGATCTTATTATATATGCCGTATCATATTCAGTAACAGGACTGCCCTCGATGGCGTTCGTATTAAAAACATAAGACGCCTTAAATTCGTCTATATACCTTTGAAATACAGCAGAATGAGGATGAAGCCTCATATATTCCGAGAAACGCTCTTTGCCGGCAGTAAGAGCCTCAAGCGTTATATCGCTGTTCCATGTATTTTTCAGCATGATATTTTCCTTCCTCTTTATTTATCAGCTTTCGACCGGTATCTCGCTGCAGGCAAGTATCGCCGCGATACCGTCGGTTATCTTCTGATAATCTTCAAGAAGATCGCTGAGCCGCGCCAGACCTTTTTCCTCTATATGGTAATAAACGCGCACGCGCCTTTTGCCGACCTGTTCCTCGCGGTCAGATATGAATTCGTTATTAAGAAGCTTGTAGAGAGTAGGGTAGAGCGTGCTCTCGTTCACATCCATATTTCCGCCCGAAAGCCTGCTGATAAGTGTGCTCAGCTGATAACCGTACAGGTCCTTCTTGCTTAACAGAAAAAGTATGATAAGCTCGACCGTTCCCATTTTAAAACTGCTGCGTCCTCTTGCCATAAATATTGAACCTTTATTTAAGATACCTTTCCATTTTTTGAATGTCTAACAGTATGTCCCTTCGTAAATTCAGGACGCCTACTGTTGCCTGCGAAATATACGGAACGGTTGAAGCCCTGCCCGTATCTCTGATACG
>CAVGTL010000095.1:0-11089 GCA_963632005.1 Succinivibrio sp. | reverse complement strand
GATGTATATAGTGCTGCGGAAGACCTGTCTGTACTGTTTTCCGTATCTTGCTTTGTTAAGCTCTGATTCCAGCAGTTCAAGCTCCGGGAGTTCTATTGCTTTTCTCTCAGCTTCTGCTGTTTCTTCTATTGATATATTTTTGTTTTTTTTCAATTTCGGATCATTCCTTTACCGATTTACTGTTTTGCTGACCATGACTGCATGCTTTCAAGTTTCGTGAAGCATCGCACGGCATTTCTGCTTTGTCTGCTCTTCGAGCTGTTTGCAGCGTTCCTTTGTTTCTCGTTCCATCTGCTCACATTTTGCTTTTGTATCTTCGAGATATTTGTTCGCGAGCTCTGCTTTTTCTAATATTACCTTCTCTGTAGCCTGTACTTTTTCATCGTATGCTTCTTTCTGCATACGAATGCTTTCGAGATACTGATCTGCAGCCCTCTGGGCTGAACCAAATACGTCATTGAGACTGAGTGCTGCTTCTGCTATCGATCCAGCTTTCTGTATCTTTATTTCTTTTTCTTTTATTTCTTCACGCGCAAGCTCGAGTTCTTCTTTAAGTCTTTTTATTTCTCTTCCCTGTTCTACCATCATTTCAAGGTACTGCGCGCGGCTGAGTTTTCTGAATTCTTTTTCTGTCATTCTGAGTTCCTCTCTGAATGTTTTTAACGTTACTATTAACGATTATATTTTTACGAGTTACATATGAGTTACATATATGGCGTTTTTTATTCTGTTTTTTAATTTTATCATATATCGTATCACGCACAAGACCCCTGCACTCGGCAGGGGTCTTATTTCTGTACTTTATTCTATACTTTTTAATTATTCTATTGTTTTCAGTATCAGTTTACTGTTTTAATACAGGTACTTTGCCTGATAATTTGCTCCATTGCCTATGTACTTCATGATTGCATCGCTCTGGCGGCCTGTTGATGCATATGTTGGATCCATGAGCTTCCATGATGTGCCGTCAAAGTAGATGACGCTGTCTACCCAGCCGCCTTCATTTGTATAGGTGTTTATCCATGCATGGTAAGCTTTTCCTGAGTATCCTACAACAAGCTTGCACGGTATGCCCTGGCTCCTGAGCATTGCTGTCATCAAGGCTGCGTAGTCGAAACAGATGCCTTTCTTTTTCTGAAGCACCTGATCGAGGTCAGGCAGATATCCGCTCTTTACGCTTGCTGCGAGCTGCTTGTCGTAGCTGATATTCTTTACTACCCAGTTATATACCGATGTTATCTTTGCAAGGTCTGTCTTCTGACCTTTTGTAAGCTCTTCAGCTTTTTTTACCACCTGTGATGTTGTCGTATAATTCACATACTGGTTTGGCAGCAGGAATGGTGCAAACTGATCCTTGAGTGTTACGTTCAGCGTTGTGCTGAATACTGTTGAGTATGATGTTCCTGAAATATTTTTGTACGCCGTTACGGTATAATTTCCGTTTCCGTCGGAAAGCGGGAACGTCTCGTAGCTGCCGATCTTGTTTATGTTATATGTGTATGCTGTGCCGCTCGGCCCCTTTACTATGAGCTTGAGCTTCTTATCGGTGTTTTCGAGATACTTCACCATGATATAGCCGTCAGCTGTGTTTGAAGCATCAAATGTTACCTGAGCATTTCCTTTTGTAACCTTGCCTGATGCTACCGGCATAAGTGTAGTGCTGATGGCTGCTGATGCGCCGTCAAGCGGTACTTCGTCTTCGGTTATCTCCATGGTCAGGCCTGAATCCTGATAAGCTGCCTGAAGCGCGTCTGCTTCACTGCTTATCTGCGCCTGGTCATCGCTGCCTTTTGCCTGTCCGCTGCCGCATGCTGTTAATGAAGCTACTGCAAGTACACCGCACATCGCAAACGCTATCGCCCTCTCTATAGTATTTTTCTTCATAAGTATCACCTTTCGAGTTCCAATGCCCCATAAACTAATTAAGTATGTTAATTATATCATACACACTTGAGGTTTCAATGACATTTTGTTTACGGTTTTGACGACTTTTGGGGCATTTGTAACCAAAATGTAACCGGACGGTAGTTTCATTTCATCACCGTTATACGTTATAAGATCATTCTGTCACATCTGATGATGGCAGGCTCTCTCCATTCCATACTTCTAAGGAATCATCCGGGGACCATTCGCTTATGTCGTTCTTTTCCCAGGAAATGGTCTCTATTGTTCCGTCGGCGCTGTTGTATGCCAGCACGGCTGTTATCTGACTTATATTGTCTGACAATGGTACGCTGTATGTTATAAGCTGTTTGGCTTCTATATACTTTACATCATGCTGCGATCCGTACTGTGCTGCGCCTGCTGCGGCTGCCTGCTGCGGTGTTTCGCCTGCGTCGAGCTCCGCCTGTATGCTGTTTTTTATATTTACTGCTTCGCTGTCTGCTTCATAGTATGCTGCTGTGGCGTCTGCAAAGCGCTGTGCTGTCTTTTTTTCTGATACTGCTGTTACTAGAGACAGCGCTGAAAATACTGTAAGGCACAGTATTGCAAATATCATTATTATGGACGCGCTTCCTATATTCAGTCCAAGCGGTCTTTCTTCCCTTGTTTTCATATACTTTTACCTGTTATTTTATGCTCTTACATGCATCGTAAATATGCTTTTTTCGGCGTGACCGGCAGGGGCATTTTTTTCTGCGCTGTATGTGTTTATTTCTGCAAGTCCGTCATCGCCAACGGTCAGCTCTGCTGTCATATCATCGTATTCAACTGTAAGCGTTCCGACCTTATCCGCTGTTTCACTTTCTGCTTCTGCTGTCTGCAGGTCTTCGCCGGAAAGCTCATTTAGCAGCGCTGCTGTCTGCTGCAGGTCGCCGTCTGCTGCTTTATATACTTCAGCTATATTTGAAGAGCGTATCGCTGCGTTGTTCAGCTCTCTGCTGCTGTCTGATGTTACGCGCGCTTTGGCAAATACGTTGACGCATATTGCGGCGCATATGGAAAAGAAAAGTATGACTATTATCATTTCCATCAGGAACAGTCCCGACTTTGAGTTGTGTCTGCTCATGACTGTGCTCCTTCCTGCGCGCTGCGTGGACTTACAAGTATATATGGCGCGCTGCCGTCAGGCATCTCACATGTTACTTTAAACATCCCGCTTTTCGTCTGCTCGACTTTGAAGCCTGCTGCTTCTATTACTTTTTCGCCTGCTTCGGCTGTCATTCCGCTGTTATTTTCTGTAAGCAGCTCGCGTATATATCCATCGTAATAATATATATATGTAAGGTATTTAGTGTCATCTATCGTCTGTGTGAGCACCAGTGCATCGTTTCCGTCGAACTGTCCTGCGGCGATGGCGCCGCACGAATCAAAGTGCCTTATTTTTTCTGCCAGATAGCCTGCGCCTGTTCTGTCCTCATAGTTTGAGTTCATTGCGGCTGTGACGCTTTTATATGATGAGGCTCCCATCATGAG
This sequence comes from Succinivibrio sp., assembly GCA_963632005.1. Taxonomy (GTDB): domain Bacteria; phylum Bacillota; class Clostridia; order Peptostreptococcales; family Anaerovoracaceae; genus CAKQOE01. The sequence goes on along the minus strand of CAVGTL010000095.1, from coordinate 7,672 downwards.
TACCATGAGGACTGATGCTGCAAACGTACAGAAAAGAGCGAGCGCGAACACTACATCTATGCTGTGATTTTTTCTACTGTTCATTGCACTTTATCTCCCTTTACTGTCCATCCTGCACCGGTATGACCGTAATTTCCGGCATAATATTTGAGGCGAATATCTCGTAATGAACGATATATTTATCTTCGTCAACTGTGAGTCCGTAATTTTCTTTCAGATATTCGTATGTATCGGGATATCTTCCTTCTATGGCGTAGCAGCTTGCGACTGCGCGCATTATGCTGTCCTGCGCCATTTTAAGTTCCTCATCGGAGCTTTTCTGTGAAACGTTTCCTACGCCTGCTATCACCGATGCTGCTACTATTATGAACAATACGAGCGCTATTCCCTGACTCCGCAGAAATCCGCTCAGACCGCCCGTTCTGTAATGACTGTATCTCCTTCTCATAGCTTGCTACCCTATGCTGTTCATTATTCCCATGAGCGGGAGCATTACAGAAAGCAGTATCGCGCCGGTCACTACCGACAGGATTATTACCATCATAGGCTCTATCTTGCCTACGAGCGAATCGAGCTCATCGCTGACTGCGCGATCCATGCGTTCTGAGACTTCTTCCAGTACCTGATCCATGTTTCCCGACATAGCGCCGAGACCGATCATTCTGTTGTAAATATTTGAAAAGAGTCCCGATTCTTTCAGCGTTTCAGCAAATTCAATGCCTTCGTCCATTGAGTCCTTTATTTTTTCTATGGCTGCCTTTGTGTCCTTATCAAAGTCCATTTTTACCGCCATTTCAACTGCTTCATCTATCGAAAGTCCGCTCGATACTGCCATGGACATAGCTGCTGCAAATCTTGCGCTGCCCTCCATGCGTTGGAGTCTATCTGTCATGAATACTGTAATTCGACCTTCTCTGTGCCTTTTTACGGTAAGCGCCGCGCACGCGGCGATGATAACTGCAATTACAACACCAAATGCAATAATATGCTGACCTGCGAACGCCCCTGCGTTCATAAGCGCTGCCGCGAGCCCCGACATGGAGCCGCCGAGCTGATCGAATACTGATTTGAATACGGGCAGGACTTTTATTATCAGTATAAATATGACGCATAGCATCATTACGAGCAGGACTGCCGGATATGCTACTGCGCTGCGTATACTGTCGCGCAGCCTTGTTTCTCTGTCGTAGTACTTTGCGAGCTGCGCGAAAACTTCTTCCAGATATCCTGTTGAGTAGCCCATGGTTATCATGTCTACCATATATGAAGGGAATTTTCCTGATTCCTCAAATACCTCCTGCAACGAGTCTCCTTCGCCTATGCGCCGCGCTATATTGCTGAGTATCTGTGATGTTTCCTTGTCGTATTCTTCTTCTGCCATTATTGAGAAGGCTTCCTCGAGCGGTATGCCGGACTTTACTATGAGTCTTATTTCTGAGCACAGAAACGCTATGTATTCTGCCGAAAAATGCCTGTTTCTTTTTGTTTTCATCAGATACCCCCTTTATGCTTTACGTTGTTCTTCTTCAACTGTATATTTTATCACAAACTAAAAGCCGACGCATCGGAGAATGTACAAATACATGTACAGGATGCGTCGGCTTTTAGCCGTCAGCCGCCGGGCGGCTGCAGTTATGTTGCCCTTATTACTTAATTCATTCGGGCTTTAAGAATTCATTATTTGCGCTTATGAACTCATTATTTCTACCCAGAGTGAATCGTAAAGCTCACGGATAGATGCCGGGAGGTTTACGTATGTCTCGCATGAGGCTATGACGTCATGTGAAGGGTACATTTCTTCGTTGTCCTTCATGTCGTCGTCGAGAAGTTCTCTTGCTGCTGTCTCTGCTGTTGAGTAGCTTATATATTCTGTGTTCTGCGCCATGTTTTCAGGGTCGAGGATGAAGTTTATGAATGCTTCTGCGCCTGATTTGTTCTGGCAGTCCTTAGGGATGCACATTGCATCTACGTAGAGGTTAGTTCCTTCTTCGGGGATGTAGAATCCGAGGTTTATATCGTCGTCACCTTCGAGCTCGTCAAGCATTAGGAAGTAGTCGCCTACATAGTAAGGTGCGATAGCTGCTTCTCCACTTTCCATCTTGTCGAATATCTGGTCCATTACGTAAGCCTGAACGAGCGGCTTCTGTTCTTTTAAGAGGTCTGCCGCCTGTCTGAGCGTAGCTTCGTCTGTAGTGTTGTATGATGCTCCGAGGCGCTTGAGGGCGATGCCCATGGCGTCGCGCGAGTTATCGAACATGAGTATCTCGCCTGAGTATTTTTTGTTCCAGAGGAGATCCCAGCTTCCTATGTCTTTTTCGTCTACCATATCCTTGTTGTATATGATGGCTACTCGGCCCCACTGGTAAGGGACTGAATATTCGCCTGTCGGGTCGTATTCAGGATTTTTGAAATCTTCGTCTATATATTTGGCGTTAGGAACGTTGTTGAAGTCGATAGGTGTTACCATATCTTCTTCTATCATTCTCGATACCATGTAATCTGACGGAACTACTACGTCGTAGTTTACGCCGCCGTTTTTCATCTTTGCGTACATTTCTTCGCATGTAGCGGCTGTGTTGTAGTTTACTTTTATGCCTGTTTCGGCTTCGAACTCGCTTATGAGGTCTTCATCGATGTATTCGCCCCAGTTGAATACGTTGATAGACTCGCCTGAGCCGCCAGAACCGCAGCCTGTGAGGCCGACGATAGTTACTGCTGACACAAGCATGGCAGCGACAATTAGGTAGATCACTCTTTTTTTCATTTCGTCTTTCCTTTTCTTATATTAATTTTCCTGCTTTTTTGATTCTCTCAGTTCTCTGAAGTTTATTATCAGGAGCAGCGCGAGTACGACTACGAACATTATCGTACAGAGGGCGTTTATCTCAGGGCTTATGCGCTTCTTTGTCATGCTGAAGATTATTACGCCGAGCGTCTGTGATGTTGCGCCTGAAGTGAAGTAGCTTACTACTACATCGTCTATTGACATTGTAAATGAGAGTATCATTCCTGTGGTAATGCCAGGCATTATCTGCGGTAGCACTACCTTGAAGAACGCTTCTATATTTGTCGCGCCGAGGTCTCTGGCTGCCTCATACTGGCGCTTGTCCATCTGCCTCAGCTTTGGCAGGACAGACAGGACTACGTATGGTGTGTCGAACGTTATGTGCGCTATGAGCAATGTTCCGAAGCCGAGCTTGAAGAACGGCAGGTGCATGGTCTGATACAGGAATATGAACAGGAGCATAAGCGATACGCCCATGATGATATCAGGGTTCATCATAGGGATGTTATTGAGCGAGTTCATAAGCCTTCTCGGTGTTTTTTTCATGCTGAATATGCCGAGCGCTGCTGCTGTGCCGAGTATCGTTGATATTATCGCCGCGCATATCGACACTGTGAGTGTTACTTTTATGGCGTCGAGTATCGTGCTGTCGCGCAGAAGCTTTTCATACCATCTGAGTGAGAATCCGTTCCATACCGAACGGCTCTTTGAGTTGTTGAATGAGAATATCATCAGAAGTATGATCGGCGCGTACATGAAGAGAAATACTATTGCCATGTATATCTTTGAAATGTATCCTTTTTTTCTCATCATGCGAGAAGCACGCTCCCTTCTCCGTCATCTGAGTCGATCTTGCCTGTCAGCCATGTGAATACCATTATTATTATCATCATTACGAGCGATATTGCGGCTCCCATGTTGGCGTTATACGTACCGCCGAGGAACTGCATGTCGATAAGGTCGCCGACGAGCATATTTGCGCCGCCGCCGAGTATCTTTGATATTACGAATGTGCTGACCGCAGGAACGAATACCATGATTATTCCTGAGAGTGTACCCGGTATTGACAGCGGGAATACCACTTTTGTAAATATCTGTCTGCTGCTGCATCCCATATCCTGCGCCGCTTCGATGAGCGAATAGTCCATTCTCGTGAGCGTCGTGTAGATCGGGAGTATCATGAACGGCAGATAGTTGTATATCATACCTATGGCGACTGCTGCCGGTGTGTTTATGATCGACAGTGTCGGCAGGTGGACCGCTTTCAGGAATGCGTTGAGCAGTCCTTTGTTTTCAAGGATAGTGAGCCACGCGTATGTACGCAGCAGGAAGTTCATCCACATAGGCAGCATTATGAGCATCATGGCTATCGTCTGACCTTTTTTTGTAAGGCGCGACATGGCGTACGCCATCGGGTAGCCGAGCACGAGACATGCTGCTGTAGATATGATGGCAAGTCTGAATGAACGCCAGAAAACTACTGCATATGCAGCCATGCCTGAGAAGTTGTCCAGCGTGAAATCGCCGTCTGCGTTAGTGAATGCGAACCATACTACTATTATCATCGGTATGATAGTGAATATGGCGAGCCACAGCGCGTACGGGTACGCCTGGAATGTGTTTCTGCGCATTACTCTTCTTCCTCCTCAGCCTCTTCAAGAGCTGTCGGATCATGTTCGAGTCTGTATTCCATGGCTGTCATGGTCTCGATGCTGCTCTTTTTCATGATATGTATGTTATCAGGATCAACATCAAGGTACATTTCTGCGCCTATATTTTCTGCTATCGTCGAATGGGCCATAAAAGTAAAGCTGCCGCCCTTTCCGTCAGGAACATCTATGAGCATTTCATAGTGTACGCCCTTAAAGAGACATGACAGTACGCGGCCCTTCAGAAGATTTGAATGCTGCTGTATAGAAGTTTCGCCCTCTTCAAGCAGTACTATATCCTCCGGCCTTATAACTACATCGACATTTTCATTTTTTGCGAATCCTACATCTACGCAGTCATATACTGTTCCGAGGAATTCTATGATCTTGTCCTGCTTCATGATGCCAGGAATTATGTTGCTCTCACCGATAAAGTCGGCTACGAATGCGTTTGCAGGCTCGTTGTAGATGTCTATAGGGGTACCCTTCTGGAGTATCTCGCCGTGGTTCATTACTACTACTGTGTCTGACATCGTAAGGGCTTCTTCCTGGTCGTGTGTGACATACAGGAATGTCATGTCAAGTCTTTCGTGCAGCTTCTTGAGCTCTATCTGCATTTCCTTACGCAGCTTAAGATCCAGTGCTCCGAGTGGTTCATCCAGGAGGAGCACCTTTGGCTCGTTTACTATGGCGCGGGCTATGGCTACACGCTGCTGCTGTCCGCCTGAAAGCGATGTTGTGCTTCTGTTGCCAAATCCTTTCAGATTTACCAGTTCCAGCATTTCTTCTACCTTGCGGTCTATCTCGCTCTGCGGTGTCTTTCTCAGCTTAAGACCGAACGCAATATTGTCCTTTACGTTCAGATGCGGGAAGAGCGCGTAGCGCTGGAATACCGTGTTTATGTTTCTCTTGTTTGGAGGAACATTGTTTATCTTCTTGCCTGCGAAAAGTACATCGCCTTCGTCCGGCGTTTCAAAGCCTGCGATTATACGCAGTGTAGTAGTCTTTCCGCAGCCTGAAGGGCCGAGCAGTGTCACGAATTCTCCGTCTTTTATCGACAGGTCGAGTGACTTGAGTATTGTTTCGTCATCGAATCGTTTTACGATTCCCTTGAGCTCTATAAGCTCATTTCTTTCCATTTACCATCCACCTTTCAATCAAAAATTTATCAGTTCATTGTCGGTGTGACCTCGATATCGAGCAGGCTGCGTGACTCCGCAAGTCCTTTGAGCGATATCTCATAGTCTATAAAAAGCTTTCCTTTGCCCTCTTCAGGCTCAAGATCGTTTATTATCTTATTTGTCAGTACTTCCATCGGAACTGCTCCAAATGGTGTTTCATACAGGCTGCTGAAGCGGCGTCCTTTTGTGAACTCCATTACTGTGTCCATTATAACGCCTTTTCCGAAGCGCTTCATTTTTACGTCACCTGATGCGTCATCTATACGAAGTGTAGTCTTTACTCCATCCAGACCGGACATTTCTGTTTCTTCATATACTATATATGTCGAGCCGTTTTTCTTGTAGAGCTTTCCTTCGGTCATAAACTCTACTGTGTCTTCTTCTACTTCGTTATTTCGGTTGATCTGCTTTCCTGTTATTTTTAGCATTATATCTTTCATATCCAAGCCTTATGATCCTTTCTATAGTCTCACTGTAAGGCGAGCCTGTATTTTCCCACAGAAGCGGAAACATGCTGAATGCTGTAAATCCCGGAATCGTGTTTATCTCATTGATGTAGATATTGCCGTTATCCTTGTCAAGGAAGAAGTCGCAGCGCGCGAAGCCTGCGCCGTCTATTGCTCCGAACGCCTTTACCGCGTATTCTCTGATCTTGTCAGATATTTCTGTCGGAAGGTCTGCCGGTATCTTCATTTTCGGTTTTCCGTCATCTATGTATTTTGAGTCGTAGTCATAGAAGTCGTCAGTTGCGACTATCTCGCCCGTAACTGATGCTTCAATATTATAATTCCCAAGAACTGCCGTTTCAATCTCACGGCAGTTGATTCCTTCTTCGGCGAGGACTCTTCTGTCGTACTTTGCTGCGAGCTTAAGTCCCGCTGTCAGGCTTTCTCTGTCCGTAGCTTTTGTGATACCTACGCTTGAACCCATGTTTGCAGGCTTTATATATACAGGATAACCAAGTTCGCTCTCTATATGCGCGGCAACGCCGTCGATATCTGCTGCTATTTCTTCCGCTGATGTTGCTATGTAGCCGCATACAGGGAGTCCCGCGCGAACGAATACGTCCTTTGCTATTATCTTATCCATCGCTACTGCTGACGCTGTAACGCCGCAGCCGCCGTATGGGATATCTATCATCTCAAGAAGGCCCTGAAGCGTTCCGTCCTCGCAATATGTTCCATGAACTATCGGAAGTACGAAATCCACTATCTCACGCAGCGATCTGCCGCCTGTGCCGAGAAGCGAAAATGCGTAATTTTCAGGGTCGTCGAGAAGCTTTTCTCTTGCTATCTCTTCCCACTCGCCTGTCGGTATTTTATCTACAGGTCCATCATAAAGCATCCATTCGCCCTGCTTTGTGATGCCTATCATAATTATATCGTATTTTGAGCGGTCTATCGCTCCCATAACGGATACCGCTGAAAGGCGCGATACCTCGTGTTCCTCTGAGCGTCCTCCGAAAAGTATTCCAAGTCTTATCATTTTTAACCGGCCTCCTCGATTTATACAAACTGTTTTTCAGTATATCATAATTTAATGCTAAATAACACAGTATACATCGTTAGAAGTATATGTTTTTTTAGTGAAAAACATGTAAATTCAGAAAGGGCATCTGCGTTTTGCAGATGCCCGTCAGATAACCTGTGTATGGTCCATATTATTCATTTTCTGTGTAAGATGACAGCTTTTTTTCGAAGAACTGCGACATGTTTTCGAGCGACTGTATAAAGAGCTTCTTTTCCTGGTCGTCCATGTCGCGGCAGGCTTCTTCTACTAAGTCGTAGTAAAATTTTTCGTGCTGTTCGAGTGCTTTTCTGCCTTTGGCTGTCAGCGCTATGCGGACTATGCGCCTGTCGGCTTCTGTCCTGATGCGCTCTACGTAGCCTTTTTTCTCGAGCTTGTTTATCGCTATCGAAAGCGTGCTGACGTTTATAAGCAGCTCGCTTGCTACTGTAGACATCGTCTTTGGCTCGTGGCGACCTACTGCTACGAGCGTGTGCATTTCCGATACTGACAGGTTGTGGCTGCTTGCTGTTTCTTTAAGGGCTGTCTCC
>CAVGTL010000094.1:0-11108 GCA_963632005.1 Succinivibrio sp. | reverse complement strand
GGTACGAGCAGAAGGCGGTGTGCATTCTGCTTACGCTGCTTTATCTGGGTATAATGGACATACGTCTCGGACCTTCGCTTCCGGCGTTTATTTCGCCTGATGTGCTTAATTATCTTGTTGAAAACTTCGGCTTAATGCCTTTGAGCACTCCTGAAGAGGACTTGAAGCAGATCTTGAATAACTAAAAATTAAATGCCCGGCAGGGTGTATGCAGAAAAATACTCCTCATCGTTTTATATGGCGATGAGGAGTATTTTTTACGTAATTTTCCGGATGATTTAATTTGAAATGTTTAAGAAGCTGATTGGCTGATGTAAGGTCTGTTGGCTCGGTGACAGGCGCGCTGTATGTATTCATTCATTAGATTATTATACATATAAAGTAATCCTTGCCTTCGTCGCTGATGCGCTGGAGGGAGCGTTTGACTTTGAACTGAAGCTCTTCCGGGACACTGTTGAGCTTGTTGTTTATCTGGTCTGTAACCATGTCGTAGAGAGTCCGGCCAAATATGTTTGTTTCCCAGATGCGGTCGGGGTGCTCGCGGAACTCGTTGTTGAGGTATTTTATGAGGTCCTCGCTCTGGCTTTCCGAACCCACCACGGGTGCGATCTCTGTCGTTATTTCCGTGCTTATTATATGCAGGGAAGGGGCGTGGGCTTTGAGGCGTACGCCGTAGCGGCTGCCCTGACGGAATATCTCGGGCGGCTCGAGCTTCATTTCAGAGAGCTTCGGGCGGACTATGCCGTAGCCTGTGTTATTGACGCTTTCGAGAGCGTCGCGCAGCTTTTCGTGGGCTTTTTTCGCCTCGGAGAAATCTTTTATGAGCTCAAAGAAATGGTGGTCGTCGCGTACTTCGCAGTCCATTATCTCGCTGAGCACCTGATAAAACAGGCCGTTGACGCATGAAAGGTCGATCGTGACTTCGCCCGTGCCGGGGTCTGTCTTAATAATAGTTGCACCGTCGGTTATCTCCCCGTCGGCCAGGCCGACAACATTCTGCCGTATGTCGCGAAGCGTATTTATGCCGCTGCTCCAGTCGCGGACGAGGTCTATGATGTGTTTCTTTATGCGGTGCGAGATGTCGAGGCCTGTAACGAAGCCCGGAAGTGTAATGTTTATCTGTGATGCCGGGAACTGGTAAAGTGTGGAAGATATGATATCTCGTATGGTGTATTCGTCCATATTTATGCAGTCGGCGGGTATTACAGGGGCGTTCCAGCGTTCCTCGAGCGATGCGGCGAGGGCGAGAGTTTCGTTATCGTATGGCTTCGTGCTGTTCAGAACTATGACGAACGGTTTGTTTTCTGCATGAAGCTCGGAGATCACGCGCTCCTCGGCGGGCTCGTAGTTTGCGCGGTCTATGTCGCCGATCGTGCCGTCTGTGGTTACAACTATGCCTATAGTCGAGTGTTCGGTTATTACTTTGTGCGTGCCGAGCTCGGCTGCCTTGTCGAACGGCATAGGTTCGGGCGACCAAGGCGTTGATATCATGCGAGGCATCATATCTTCCGTAGCGCCGAGCGCGCCATCTACCATATAGCCTACGCAGTCTATAAGGCGCACGTTGCAGTCTGAGCCGCCGTCGAGATGGAGCGTGACGGCCTCTGCGGGTATGAATTTCGGCTCTGTCGTCATGACTGTGCGGCCTGTTCCGCTCTGCGGAAGCTCGTCGCGTATGCGCGCAGCCTGATTGGCGTCGTCTACAAAAGGAAGTACCATGAGGTCGGTGAAACGCCTGATAAATGAGCTTTTGCCCGTTCTGACGGGCCCGACGACTCCGAGGTATATATTCCCCGAGGTCCTGTTTTTTATATCATTGTAGATATTGAAAGCGCTGTTTGTATTATTCATAAGAGTCCCCCTCGAATCATTGTTTTCTGCTTCTAAATGATATTCGTACATGTTTAGCAATAGAACAGGAAATATGATCTCCTGACAATGTATGAAAGGAAAAGTCAGCAGAAGCGGCAGGAGCGGAGAGTTGCTGACATTAAGTGATGTGAAGAGTCAGCAGAAGCGGCTGAGCGAAGAATTGCTGACGTTAAGGGAACAGGAAAGTCAGCAGAAGCGGTGGCGATGAAGTTTTGCTGACATTAAGTGATGGAAAAAGTCAGCAGAAGCGGCAGGAGCGGAGAGTTGCTGACATTAAGCGATGAAAGAAGTCAGCAGAAGCGGCAGGAGCGGAGAGTTGCTGACATTAAGTGATGGAAAAAGTCAGCAGAATGGTTTGAATGGGAGTGTTGCTGACATTAAGGGATGTGAAAAGTCAGCGAAGGTTGTTGAAGAAGAGCAGTGCTGACAATAGTATCCTCGAGGAAACCGGGTAACAAGTTTGTGCGTACTTCCCGAGCTGGCAGTATGGGGGTAAAATAACGATAGAAAAAATGAAAGCAAAAATTGAATGATAAAAGTAAATAAAAGGAAGTGTGAGAATATGAATCAGAGCGAATGCAGGCAGTATCTCATAAGGACACTGCTTGATGAGAATAAACAATACAGTGATTTGGAGGTTCCGGCTGCCGCAGGCGAGCAGACGCAGCTGTTGCGCGGGCTTATGAACATCCGCGCGCCGCGCGAGGCTGACGGAGAATTTCTGAATATACAGGATGTTTACCTGAAGCGCAGAGCTGCGGAAAAGGGAATAATAAATGCGAATGAGCTGAAGCCTGCGCGCGCCGGCGCGCCCGAGCTGTGCATATGGCAGGGCGATATAACGCGCCTTGCGTGCGACGCGATAGTAAACGCAGCAAACAGCGGCATGACCGGCTGCTATATACCGAATCACAACTGCATAGATAATTGTATACACACATACGCAGGCGTACAGCTTCGCCTCGCGTGCGACGATATAATGAAAAAGCAGGGGCATGAAGAGCCGAACGGTCAGGCAAAAATAACGCCTGCGTTCAACCTGCCGTGCAAGTACGTTATACACACAGTCGGCCCGATAATTCAGGGAAGGCTCACGCAGAACGACTGCGAGCTTCTTGCGTCATGCTACCGTTCATGCCTTGAGCTTGCTGCGGAGCACGGGCTGAAAAGCATAGCGTTCTGCTGCATATCGACGGGAGTTTTTCATTTTCCTAATGGTAAGGCAGCAGAGATAGCTGTAAATACTGTGAAAAATTTCCTAAATAATAATGAGACAAGCATAGAGAAGGTGATATTTAATGTTTTCAAGGATACTGACAGGCAGATCTACGAAGGACTGCTCGGGTAAGGACAGAGAGCGTGACAAAATGGAGTATATAAAAAATAAAAATAGCGATAAAGTAAAAAATACAGGAAAGATAAGCAAAACAGACCTTCTGAGAGCAGCGCTCGATAATGCTGACGCAGTTGTGATCGGCGCGGGCGCCGGCCTTTCGACATCAGCGGGATTTACGTATTCGGGTGAGCGTTTTGAAAAATATTTTGCTGATTTTGAGAAAAAATACGGCTTTCACGACATGTATACTGGCGGTTTCTGCCGGTTTGAGTCGATGGCCGAGTACTGGGCGTACTGGAGCAGGTACATATATATCAACAGGTATATGAATGCGCCGAAGCCTGTATACAACAGCCTGCTTGAGCTTGTAAAGGAAAAAGACTATTTTGTGATAACGACGAATGTAGACCACTGCTTCCAGAAATCAGGCTTCGACAAGCAGCGCCTGTTTTACACGCAGGGCGATTACGGACTGCTTCAATGCAGCGAACCGTGTCATAATGAAACATATGACAATGAAGAAACGATCAGAAAAATGATGCTCGCTCAGGGCTACGAATTCGCCGAAAATGGCGAGCCTGTACAGGCCGACGGTCGCCCGGCGCCCGAAATGACAGTGCCGGATGAGCTGATACCGCACTGCCCGCGCTGCGGAAAGCCTATGTCGATGAATCTGCGCGCAGACAATACATTCGTAGAGGACGCAGGCTGGAAGCGCGCGTTTGACCGCTACAGTGATTTCCTGCGCCGCCACGCAAAGATGCATATAGTTTTCATTGAGGCGGGAGCAGGATTCAACACCCCCGGCATAATCAAGTACCCTTTCTGGCAGATGACGGCAGAAAACCGCCACGCGGTGTACGCATGCCTCAACTACGGCGAAGCATTTGCGCCGGAAGTTATAAAAGACAGGTCGATCTGCATAGACGGCGACATCGGCGAGGTGCTGATACAGATAAAAAATTAATAATGAATAAATAATGAAATATCGTGTGTGCGCCGGGCGCACGGGCCAGCAAAGCTGCAGGAGTGATAAGATCATTCTTGCAGCTTTTTTCCGTAAAGGAGCATGGTGACGTTTTCGGAGCCTGCGTAGCATATGTCTGTCTCGCGGCTGTGGAGCAGCTGCATGCCCTGATATTCATAAAAAAGGTAGCTGCACGCTGTATCGGTGTGTACGTAGAAATCTTCTATCCCGTTTTCGCGGCAGTGCTTTTCAAACTCGCGGTACAGTCGGTCACCTATGCCGAGCCCGCGGCAGCGCTCGTCGAGTATAAATAGCGCAAGCTCAGTATCGCCCTTTTCCTCGCAGAAGTCATCCATTTCCTTCATGATAGCATCATAGCGCTCGTTTACATCGTGGAAAGCGCTGAAAGCCCGGCGCAGTGTGAGATAAGCCGTGTGATAGTGATAAAGCGCAAGATATTTAAGCGATGTGCGGTCTGCGCCGTAGTCGGCGCCGATGATGATACCGGCAGCCTTTCCGTCAACCTCTGCGACTAGGTTATAAGTGTGCTTTATGAGGCATGTGTAAAGATAGCGAAGCCCGAAATGGCGCAGCACGGCAGGGTCGTCGTGCATCTTGTCAAAGCCCCATGTAGAGTTTATAAGGTCGGCAAGAATGGGATAGTCCGCCCGGCATATCGGGCGAAATCTCACGCGGTCGTTATCAGTCGAATCGGATATGCTGCCGGGCATATCGTCGGCCTGGCCGACGCAAGTATTTGCTTCATTTATTTCATTAATATGATTATTCGCTGTCATAATATTTCTTCCTTGATATTTATCTGTCAGGTTACGTTTGAACCATATAATATTGTATAATATATGAACAGATAACAAAAGTATAAAATCATGCTGCGCCGGAGCATGAGAACGGCGGTGTGAAGTAAATGGCGGTTTTTGTAAAATATGGAATATGTATATATATTGAAATGCGGAGACGACAGCCTGTACACGGGCTGGACGAATGACATAGAAAAGAGGTTTGCGGCGCACTGCGCCGGAAAGGGAGCAAAATACACGCGCGGGCGGGGTCCGCTCAAGCTCGTTCATCTTGAGATATTCGATGACAGGACAGAAGCGCAGCGCCGGGAGGCAGCGATAAAAAAGCTTACGCGCGCAGCGAAGCTGCTGCTCATATCAGATGAAAGCGAAGAGAGGACCGTGTCGATCATCGAACGTGTGAACTGCAGATCAGATGCGTGTGGAAAACAGGGAAGGGAGGACGACATTAATGTCTAAAAAAGCGACTGAGTTTCAGAGAAAGGCAATGAGCAGGATGTACCGCGGCAAGGAGATATTCAAACCGCTCAATACGGGATGGATAGACGAGCGCACAGCCTGCGTGCGCGAATGGGTAGCGAATATATTCTTTTACCGAAAAAACGGCGTAACGATAATGATCGACGCAGGATATAACTATGACAGGCTTGCTGAGAAGATGAAGTGGCTGGGGATAGAAAGCAGTGAGATAGAGCATATACTGATAACGCATCAGGATACAGACCACGTGGGCGCGGTCGAATCAGACAGTCCGGGGCTTTTCAGCAAAGCGAGACTTTATATCGGCGAGACAGAAAATAAATATCTGACCGGAGAAAAGCATAGAAGAGTGATATATCGTACATACAAGCTGCCGCAGGTGACGATAAACAATGAAAAAACGCTGCTCAGCGACGGACAGGTCATTGACATAGGCGGGATAAAAATAGAGAGCTTTATGGTACCGGGGCACACATGGGGCCATATGGTATATCTGATCGATGATGAATACCTGTTCACCGGAGATACGATATGGTTCGGCACTGACGGCGGCTACAGCTTCATAAGTTCGCTTGCAGAGGACAACAAGCTTGCCGTGAGGTCGCTTGCAGAGCTGGAAAGCAGGCTGCGCAGCCGCGGACTGAAGCCGAAGATCATAACGGGGCATACAGGCTGGACGGATGACATGGATTTTGCATTTGCTCATAAGGATAAGCTGTGCTCACCGTTCAAAAAGCGCGCGCATGATCCGTCAGCTCCGTATGATGCATACGATGAATCGGACGATACTGAGGAAAATGCGAAAAATGTGATGCTGAAGCGCGTAGGCACGCAGCGCGGGACTAATTATAACTAATGATCATCAATAATTGTCAATAATGATCGCATGCGCCCGGCGCATGACAGAAGCTGCATGGATCAAGTGTGTTTCATGCAGCTTTTTTAAAATTATTATTCGTACCTGTTGACAGAGTTAGGAATACATATTAGAATAAGACTAACGAACGTTAGTTAGTTAAAATGCTCGGATGTGAGGTAAATAAATGGAGGATAAAAAAGAAACAGACAAAAAAGAAATAAACGAGCCGGACAGGATAAACGATACAAAGCGCCGAATACTCGACAAAGCGCTTGAGCTGTTTTCTACACAGGGATACGATTCAGTCAGCGTAGGCGAGATCGCTAAAGCAGTCGGCATAAAAGCGCCTTCGCTTTACAATCACTTTTCAGGAAAGCAGGCTATATTTGACGCTATAGTGGAAGCAACGGCTGCTCAGTACGAAGAGGATACCGACAGGATAGACATACATGTGCAGGATGCGGGACAGGATATCGGAGTATTTACCGAGATCACAGAGGAAGCCTTATTTGAAAAGGTGCGCCAGATATTCGATTATTCGCTTCATAATGAAAATATAAGCCGATTTCGCAGGATGATGACTATAGAGCAGTTCAGATCGCCTGAACTGGCTGAGCTGTATACAAAGAGGTACGTGAAGCGTATAGCCGATTATCATGCAGGAATATTTCGCAGGCTTATGGCAGCAGGCGAGATGAAAGAAAATGATGTTGACGCACTTGCGATGATGTATATAGCGCCTGTCATCACACTCATAGGCGTATGCGACAGACAGCCGGAACTGGAAGCGGAATGCATAGAGAAGCTGCGCGCGCATGTAAGTCTGTTCTTCAGGACGTTTAGCGTATAAAAAGAAGTATCGCGGGAGTATATTTTGCGGTAATGGCGTATCATGAAAATGGCATCAGAAAAAGATGCCGCATCAGGGGGATAAAAGCAGATGATGCGCCATATATCGCAGTGTAAAGGGGAGTTATTAGAGTATGAACATAACAGTTATTTATGCGTCAGGCAGAGGAAGCCGCTCTTGCAGCCGCGGAATAGCCGGGATGCTGATCGCGGAGCTGACAGCCGGAGAAGATAGAGAAAATAATGAAATATTTGAATTTTATCTGCCTGATGACATGCCGCACATATGTACAGGATGCGGCGCATGTATAAACGGCAATGAAGAGAAATGCGGCGGATACTCAGATATGAAGCCGCTGATAAAAGCTATGGATAATTCAGACGTTATAATATTCAGCTCGTCCACATACGTGTATCACGTACCCGGTCAAATGAAGTCTATGCTGGATCACATGGCATATCGATGGATGGTGCATCGCCCGGAACTGTCATTCATGAAAAAGCAGGCAGTCGTTATAGCTACTGCTGCAGGAGGAGGTATGAGATCTGCCGCCGGAGACATAAAAGACAGCACGCAGTATTGGGGCATAGCTAAAACTCATATTATAACGCAGAGCGTATGGAATTATAACTGGAATGACCTGCCGGAAAAATTCAGGGGAAAGGCAGAAGCGAAGATCAGAAGAACGGCTCACAGGATAAAATGCTGCGGAACAGATACGTCACCGTCGATAAAGGTAAAATGTCTTTTTTTACTGTACAGAGAGCTTCATAAACACAGGAAAATGACGGTGGTTGATGATGACTACTGGTATGAAAAGGGATACATAACGGGCAGACCATGGCATAAGCAGAAGAAAATAACATAACTACGCGCCAAAATACATGCCCGACTATCTGCAAATTGAGGTAATTATACGCTGCAGTCCTTCATAAAATTAAAAATGGAGGACTGTGAGATAATGAAATATGAAATAAAAAACAGCGGGATAACTGAGCTGACTGTTAAAAAAGTAAATAAAAGGAAAATAATGATGAGGATATGTCTGGCGCTTGCAGCGACGGGCGTCCTCGTTTTTTTGTGCATGGACAGGTCAGCGTGTGAGACATTGGGACTGGCGGCGTATGGGTCGGCGGATGCGATGAATTTAATAATGAATGAGGATGCTGCCGTCACCGGCAGGCGGGTGAGCGTGGTGCAGGCTGACGCCGATCCTGCGGAAAAGCTGCCCGAAGCGCCGGGCGTTTCTGCGCGCGGCGCCGTATTGATAGAAGGTGTGAGCGGAAGAGTTCTTTATGAAAAGAATAAGGATGCTCAGATGTATCCGGCGAGTACGACAAAGATAATGACAGCGCTGCTCGCAGTTGAAAGCGCTGAGGATGCGGAAATAGATGAAACGTCTGAATCTGAAACGGAGGAATTTCTGAAGAAAAAGGTGAGAGTGCCTGACGAGGCTGTAGGAGCCGAGGGCTCGTCCATATATCTGAAAAAAGGCGAGATGATAAGCCTTGAAGATCTGCTGTATGGTATGATGCTGCGTTCGGGAAACGACGCGGCACTTGCAGTGGCAGCTCTGACGGGTGGAAATGTAGAGGATTTTGCCGGGATGATGAACGAGAGAGCCGCGTCACTAGGTATGAAAAATACGCATTTCTGCAATCCGAACGGTCTTCAGGATGAAGCTCATGTGTCTACTGCATACGATATGGCGCTGCTGGCGCGCGAGGCTATGAAGCACGATACATTCAGGCAGCTTGCTGGAGCTAAGGTATGGAACGCGTCGCGTGAGGGTACAGATAATTACAATTACTTCTATAATAAGAATAAAACGGTATTTCAGTACGATGGTGCTACAGGTATAAAAATAGGTTATACAAAGGCAGCTGGCCGCTGCCTCGTGGCATCGGCGCAGAAAAACGGAATGGAGCTAATAGCTGTAGTTTTAGACGACCAAAACTGGTTTCAGGACGCTTACGCGCTTTTTGACTATGGATTTGCGCGCTATAATAACATAGAAATATGCGACGCGGAAAAGGTGCTCACTCGCGTAAGGATAAAGGACGGAGCAGCCCGCAGCTATGCACGCGTCGGAACGCGAGAAGCCGTTTACTGTCCGTCACATAAAGGGGAGAAAACTGATATAAGCATAGAATATGACCTGCCGCGCGCCGCAGGCGCGCCTGTCAGCCGCTGGCAGCAGGCAGGAGAAATGCGGATATACTCAGGCGGCGAGTATGTATATGCAGCGCCGCTTTACTATATGGAGGACGTGGAATGCACATCATAGCAGCGCCTCCGTACACTTACACCCCACAACGCGCCTGCCATCATCCCTTGTGCAGGCGCACGCCCCGCAAACACCCTCGCCGCATGACATCACAGAATTATTGCTGACAGCAATTATTATATTTTTACCTTTGTTTCCACGCTTTCTGACACGCCCCGCAGCATCATTTACAAACCCCGTGCTCCCAAGGATGATGTAAACGTCGAAGCTGTCATCCTGTAATTTCCTGTAAAATTCCTCGTTCCGCCCAACTGCCGCATCGACAGCATCTCCAAAATTTTCAACTGCTCCATTCGCCGCATTTCCGCATTTCCGCGGATTCATGACGGTTATCGCAACCCCGTCATCCATATACCCATCAATTATCTCACGCTCAGCCGCGCCCGCATCCAGCACAGCTATCTCAACATCATTATGCGCGGCAAGCAGCCCGCCGGCGGCAGCAGCAGGTATAACGCCGGCCCCTGCAGCGGCGATAAGGACTTTTCTGCCGCTGAGCCCGCGCGGCAGCCCTTTTATCCCGTTACGATATGGGCCGCGCACTATGACCGCGCCTCCGGCGCGGCACTCCGCCAGCGCCCGCGTCTTTGCTGAAAGCGTCCTGAAGCATACAGTAACGATGCCTGCAGTATGGTC
The DNA here is from genome assembly GCA_963632005.1 of Succinivibrio sp. GTDB lineage: Bacteria > Bacillota > Clostridia > Peptostreptococcales > Anaerovoracaceae > CAKQOE01. Next base: position 1,003 of record CAVGTL010000094.1, on the reverse strand, counting down.
CGCCCTCAGCACTGAAAGCGGCGTGTCATAATACCGCTCGCGTCCGTCAGGACGTATAAAGACATGTACTCCGGGACTCATACAGCTCAGTGCAAACCCGCGCCCGCAGTCTATGTCCATGATAACGAAGCTGCTGTCAGACGTCGTTTTCATGTCAGATATGATAAAGCTTTTTTCTGCGCGCGTTAGCGCGCGCTTTCTGTTGTTCTGTATGAATTCATTGTACACGCATACGCCGGCCCAGTCGCAGTCACATTCGTTTTTTCCCTGCAGTCGGCTGCATATCAGGCAGTTGCCCGTTTCGGCAAGCAGGCACGGGCAGTTTTCGGTAGCGGCGTCGGCGCATATGATCTTTTTGTTCTGCATTTCTGTATCCTCGTTTTCATTTTTTCGATCCTGCGCGACTCTGCCGCGCGGCTTTCATTTGTGTCATAAGATAAAAGTTCTTAAAGAAATATATCTATATTTCCTGTTTGATTCATTGTATGCGCGCGGCGCATCAAATGTGAGGCTCGAAGTCAGCAGTATAAGTGGGGCAGCCCGGCTGCCGGATGCGCGCCCGCAGGGCGCGCGGTATACCGCGTCCCGACCGCGGAAAGCTACGGCGGTGACGCCGGCAGTGATGGGGTATTTATTACAGTAAAAATTTGAAATATACAGTTGTTGTAAATGTAAACACGTGTTAAACTGGAAGAAACAGTTTACAGTTTGTTTATGCGAAATTGCGGAGGGTTCTGCGTCGTATCGCAAATATGGAAACTGTTATTTTTTGGCAAAATTAAAAATTTTAAATACAGTGCCGATATCGGAAGAAAATAGCTGTAATATTACCGAAAAGAAATATTTTTCGGGATGATCGGGGCATACCGGCGCACGGAGGAAAAAACGGGTGATGGCAGAAAAAAACGGAAGGCCTGCATCATCAGAGGGTGAACATGCGGGTAGGAAAAATCTTACAATAATACTTTTTAATATGGTCATGATAATCTGCACGGTAATATCT
>CAVGTL010000093.1:0-11286 GCA_963632005.1 Succinivibrio sp. | reverse complement strand
GCAGTGCAATTTTTCAGTTCGTGGTGTAGGGAATTTCAACTACGCTAACCCGTATATTCTCCGGCATTATAGGGCGTCTTTTTGTATTAACAAAAATTACAATAAAGTATACTATAAATAGTATTTATAATCAATATTACGAAAACAATAATATTAAAAATAAGCTTCAAAGGGGAGTGGGCGGACAAAAATAAAACAAAGGCGCGCCCGAAAAGGACACGCCCCATTGTATTTAAAGCTATTGTTTACCGTATCCGGTGATTCGATTATTTAACAGGCTGATGCATAAGCATCTCAGCTACCTTGTAAATATCGCCTGCGCCCATAGTGATAACGACATCGCCCGGCTGCGCGTTGTTTGCAACAAATGTAGCGATCTCTTCGAGACTGCTGAAGTAGTAAGCCTCCTTGGCAGGCTGCTCCTTCTTTATCTCTGTAATGAGCTCGCGAGAGCTTATCTTGTAGATATTCTTTTCGCGGGCAGCGTATATCTCAGCCATTATGAGTACGTCAGCGTCGTTGAATGCCTTTGTGAACTCGTCAAAGAGCGCCATAGTCCTCGTATAAGTATGAGGCTGGAAAAGGCACCAGAGCCTTCCGTGAGGCATGTTCTTAGCCGCAGCGAGAGTAGCCTTTATCTCAGTAGGATGATGAGCGTAGTCGTCTATGACCTTTACGCCGTTTTCAGTAGTACCGATAACGTCAAAGCGTCTCTGAGTTCCCGTGAATTTCGCGAGAGTGTCGCGGATGACCTCAGGATCTACACCAAGAGTATGGCATGTAGCAAAAGCAGCGAGAGCATTAGCGATGTTGTGCTCGCCCGGTATCTCAAGCTGAACGCGGCACAGAGCTTCGCCGTCGTGCATCACGTCAAATGCAGGATAGCCGTTGTTGTCAAAGTTTATATTCTTTGCGCTGTAAGAGCTGTTTTCAGTAAATCCGAAGGTCACTACCTTTGCGTCAACATTCTGCATCAGGTTGGAAACAAATGGATTTCCGTCAAAAGCGACGATAAAGCCGTCGTTTGGAACGAGGTGCGAGAAGTTGTCAAATGACTTTACGATATGGTCTATGTCCTTAAAATAATCAAGATGATCGGAATCGATATTCAGGATTATTTCTATCTTAGGACGGAGGCTCAGGAAGCTGTCCATGTACTCGCATGCCTCAGTAACGAAATATCCACTGTGCCCGATCTTTGCGTTGCCGTGGAACTCAGGCAGGTTGCCGCCTATTAATATAGTAGGGTCTGTGCCTGCATGCTCAAGGATGAGCGATACCATGGAAGTAGTTGTAGTCTTTCCGTGAGTGCCTGAAACAGCGATGCTCGTTGAATAATCATGCATGAGAGCGCCGAGCGCTTCAGCGCGTGTAGCGAGCTGTATGCCGTTTTCCTTTGCAGCAACGATCTCAGGGTTCTCAGGTGAGACAGCAGCAGAGTAAACTACGATGTCAGCACCCTTTATATTTTCAGCGGCGTGACCGATATAAACTGTAATGCCCTGTTCGATAAGGTGATCGGTCATTTCTGATGTTTTCATGTCTGAGCCTGATACCTCGAATCCGCGCGACTTGCAGATCTCAGCGACTGCGCTCAGGCCGATACCGCCTATACCGATGCAGTGGATATGCTTGTAATCATTAATATTTAACATTATTAACACACTCCTTTAAAATGAGTCTTTTGATACGAAAAATATTTTGCGCCGGCAGGCCGGCTCAGCGTCCCTGAAACACAAGGCGCGGAGAATATTATAGCCTTGCAGAACTTATAGTGCAAGCAGCTAATTGCCGCATTCTATACTTATTTCATTAAATATGCCGAGTATGTCGTCTACCTCAGTCGCAGCCTTTTCCTCAGCGTTCTTGTCGAGGATTATGTTGCCCTGGTGCATCATTATCATACGGTTGCCGTATTCAACAGCATAGCGCAGATTATGAGTTACCATTATGGTAGTGACTTTCTTCTCTTTAACTATCTTGTCAGTAAGCTGCATGATTATTTCGGCAGTTTTAGGGTCGAGAGCAGCAGTGTGCTCGTCGAGGATAAGGAAGTCTATAGGCGTGAGCGTCGCCATGATAAGGGCGAGCGCCTGTCTCTGACCGCCTGAGAGCGAGCCTACAGGGATGTCCATCTTGTCCTCGAGCCCCAGATTGAGCTCGCGCAGCATCTCACGGTAATCGTTTATACGAGCCTTGTTGATGCCGCGTCTGAGACCGTATTTCTGCCCTTTATTATCTGCAATAGAAAGATTTTCGATTATATTCATGCTTGGACAAGTTCCCTTTGCAGGGTCCTGGAAAACGCGGCCCATTATTTTGTGGCGTGTGTAATCCTTAGTCTTTGTAATGTCCTTGCCGTTTATAACTACGTTTCCTGAATCAATAGGAATGCTGCCGCATATAACGTTCAGCATGGAAGTTTTGCCGGAGCCGTTGCTGCCTATTACAGAAACGAATTCGCCGTCTGCTACCTTAAAATTAAAGTCTCTGTAAAGCACCTGTTCGTTTACAGTACCGGCGTTGTATGTTTTATAAATATGATTTAATTCCAGCATATCTTACGCCTCCCCGTTATCGTTCCCGGTCCGCGCGCCTGGCGCGCCCACGTTTGAATTTACGGCTGCAGCCGCATTCGTGCCGCCTGCACTGCCGTTGGAATTTCCTGCGTTTGCAGGATCCTTCATCTTTGTCTTTCTTTCCATCGCTATTACGAGTATCGCGAGGAAGAGGACTGCTGTTATGAGCTTAAGGTCGCTCGAAGGCATGCCTAACTTAATAGCTATGGCAACGCATGCTTTGTATAAGATAGAGCCTATAACGACACTTGATGTCACTCTGAGGAACGTCACCTTGCGGAAAAGGCTCGTTCCGATGATAACGCTCGCAAGGCCGATAACAACTGTTCCCGGTCCCATGGAAGCGTCGTAGAATCTCTGCTGCTGTGCGTATATGCAGCCGCCTGTAGTAACGAGCGCGTTTGATATAGCAAGACCGATGATCTTTACCTTGCCCTCGTCAACGCCTGAAGAAGTAACGATAGTCTCGTTGTCGCCTACGGCGCGCAGCATAAAGCCTGACTGTGTGCTGAGATACCAGTCGAGCAGATACTTTGCAATAAGAGTAACGACAAGGATTATTATCACCGTCTTGAACTGTGCCAGCGGACCTGTGAATATGCTGTTCACGATGCCGTTGTCAAATATAGTCGCTTTGCCGTAGATAGGCAGGTTCGCTCTGCCGGCTATTCTAAGATGCACGGTATAAAGAGCAGTCATCATGATGATACCGGAAAGAAGGTCACGTACCTTTAATTTTACGTGTATCAGTCCGGTCAGGAAACCGACCACTGCTCCCGCAGCGCACGCCACAAGAACTGCCAGAAGAGGATTCATGTCGCGAGAGATCATGGCTGCAGCTATAGCCGCGCCGAGCGGGAAACTTCCGTCTACCGTGAGGTCAGGGAAGTCGAGGATCTTGTACGTTATGTAAACGCCGAGACCCATGATGGCATATATCATGCCCTGTTCGAATACACTCAAAATTAAACCCACGTGTATTACCTCCTGAAAATAAAAAATAATAAGAAATTTAAAATTACCTCGTTTTGCCTGAACAATTTAAAGGGCGGGCATTTCATGAGCAGCCCGCCCTTACAGTTTAACATATAAGCTGATATAATTGTATGTTATTTTGTTTAAGCTTTGAACTAAAAAGCGTTTGAGTTAAGCTTCTATAGTATCGAACTTTTCAGCAGCAGTAGATACGTATGAATCGTCGAGAGTCATGCCGATCTTTTCAGCAGCAGCTGTGTTTACATAAAGCTCTGCAGCAGAAGCTGAGATGTAAGGTGTATCCTGAGCAGTAGCTTCGCCCTTCAGAATCTTTGCAGCCATGAGGCCGGTTTCCTTACCGAGCTGGAAGTAATCTATACCCATAGAAGCAACGCAGCCGTTCTTTACCTGCTCGATCTCGCTGCCGAAAACAGGGATCTTCTGAGCGTTAGCCTTGTCTATAACAGTCTGTAAAGCTTCAACTACAGTATTATCTGTAAGGTTGCAGATGCAGTCTACCTTTGAAACGAGGTCTGCAGCGGCGAGGTCAACGTCAGCTATAGTATTGATGCCTGTATCAACGATCTCGAAATCATACTTAGGAGCGAGTTCCTTGTATGTAGCGATAGTGCTGATAGAATTAGCTTCGCTTGTAGTGTAGAGGATACCGATCTTCTTTGCATCCGGCATCATCTGACGGATCATCTTGAGCTGTTCCTCAACAGGGAGCTTGTCCGATGAACCTGTGATATTTCCTACGTTTGTACCGTCCTCATTTAAGAGACCTGCCTGCTGAGGATCTGATATAGCTGTGTAAACTACAGGGATATCTGTATCCATAGCAGCATTGTAAGCTGCAGCCGCACTTGGAGTAGCTATGGCGCAGATAAGATTAACTTTCTGGGAAACGAAGCTGTCTGCGATAGTGCCTGCTGTTCCCGTATCTGTCTGAGCGTTCTGATAGAGGACCTTCAGATTACCATCATCCTCACTGATACCGGCTTCCTTAAGACCTGCGATGAAACCCTCGCGGCAGTTGTCAAGCGAACCGTGCTCAGCAAACTGTGAGATACCTATTGTGTAAGCGTCTCCGCCTGCGTTTGAATCTGAGCCTGCAGCAGAGTTTCCTGAATCAGTACCACCGCCTCCGCAGCCTGCAAGTGCTGTGATAACAAGCGCTGATGAAAGAGTAGCGCATAAAAATTTCTTAATTTTCATTTTTAATTCCCTCCTTATATATCATTTAAGAGTATATATCCGCAATTCACTGCGTTATTACTGAAAAGCGTGAAACGGATTGTATACAGAAATTATACATTTCACTGAGCCAATAAGCAAGGCATATTTATTTTATTCTTGTACCATTTTGCGTATTGCTTTATAATGAAACTGACTGTAGCATAAAGCTGCAGCGTATAACAATAAAAATAACGGATTCATGGGAGATTATTTCATAATGAATTGTAAAACAGCGGTAGTTCTGGCGGCAGGCGCCGGAACACGCATGAAATCTGAAAAACCAAAGGTTCTCCACGAGGTATGCGGAAAGCCTATGGTTTCACACGTCACTTCGCAGGCAGAGGAAGCCGGCGCGGACAATATCATCGTAGTCATCGGTCACGGAGCTGACATGGTGAAGAACACGATAGATGACGGAAAACTCAAGTTTGCCGTTCAGTCCGAGCAGCTCGGTACAGGACATGCCGTAAAACAGGCTATGGGCGATGTACCTGACGAGGGTGGCGTTTTTGTGCTGTGCGGAGATACACCACTCATCACAGCAGAGACTCTTAAGGGTTTTGCTGATTTCCATGAGAAGTCAGCAAATGCAGTAACTGTTCTTACTGCAATGTTTGACGATCCTTTTGGATACGGGCGCATCATACGCGCAGATGACGGAAGCCTGCTCCGCATAGTAGAACAGAAGGACGCAAACGACGAGGAAAAGGCTGTAAAGGAAGTCAATGCAGGAATGTACTGCTTCGACGCAGCGTTTTTAAAGGAAAATATCTCAAAGCTGAGCGCAGACAACGCGCAGAAGGAATACTACATAACAGACCTTATAGGAATGGCTGTAGATTCGGGCGCAGGTGCGGGAGCGTACACTGTAGCTGACGCTGATGAGATAATGGGAGTAAACAACCGTGTGCAGCTCGCAGCTGCAGCAAAGGTGATGCGCAGGCGCATCGCTGAAAAGCATATGATAAACGGTGTTATGATCATCGATCCGGATAATGTATACATTGAAGATGACGTAGTCATAGGAAATGATACAGAAATATGGCCGGGCGTGCAGCTTAAAGGAAAAACTGTAATAGGAAGCGGCTGCATGATCGGCAGCGAGACTATAATAGAAAACAGCGAGATCGGAGACGGTACAGACATACTCAAATCTGTTATAAAGGAAAGCTCAGTAGGCAGCGGCACTCATGTAGGACCGTTCGCATATATGAGACCGGGCAGCAGAGTAGGTTCAGAGTGCAAGGTCGGGGATTTCGTAGAGCTTAAGAATGCAAACTTCGGTGACGGCTCAAAAGCTGCTCATCTTGCATATATAGGTGACGCTGATGTCGGTGAGGACGTAAATGTAGGATGCGGAGTAATATTTGCAAATTATGATGGAGTCCACAAGCACAGATCGGTCGTTGGTGACCGCGCATTCATAGGCAGTAATTCGAATCTCGTAGCTCCTGTAAGTATAGAGGATGATGCTTATATCGCTGCAGGTACTACAGTTACGAGAGAGATACCTTCAGGGGCGCTCTGCGTAGGCAGATCGAGAGAAACGATCGAGGAAGGCTGGGTCGCTAAGAAGGGCTTAATGAAGGAAAAGCGTAAGAAATAAGAGCTGATACGCTGACCGCGCCGTCGGCGGCGCCTTATCGGTACCGTTGCATTGCGGCAGGACATGCGTTAGCAATAAAAAAGAGAAGTATTTAGAAGTCAGGTAACAGAAAAGTATCACCATCCGGAGGAGAACAGAAATGAAGAATGGCGTATTCAGTGAATTTAAAATTTTTGCAGGCAACTCAAATACTGAGCTGGCAGAGGAGATCGCGGCTATAATGGGACAGCCTCTCGGCAAGTCTACAGTAAGCAAATTCAGCGACGGCGAGATCTCAGTAAGCCTGTGGGAAACAGTAAGAGGCGAGGATGTTTACATAATCCAGTCAACATGCGATCCTGTAAACGATAACCTCATGGAGCTCCTCATTATGATCGACGCTATGAAGAGAGCTTCTGCTGCAAGAATAAACGCAGTTATACCATATTATGGATATGCCAGACAGGACCGTAAGGCAAAGGCAAGAGATCCAATCACAGCAAAGCTTACAGCTGACCTTCTGAGTGTTGCAGGCGCTGACAGAGTCATCACTATGGACCTTCACGCTGCACAGATCCAGGGATATTTCAATATTCCTGTAGATCACCTGCTCGGAAGCCCGCTCCTCGGAAAGTATTTCAAGGATCAGATAAAGGAAGGCAGGATCGGAGGAGATGTTGTTGTAGTTTCTCCGGATCTCGGCAGCGTTACAAGAGCAAGAACGTTTGCAAACATCCTCGACTGCCCTATCGCTATCGTAGACAAGAGAAGACCTAGACCGAACGTATCTGAGATCATGAACATAATCGGCGACATCGAAGGCAAGACTGCTATCCTCGTAGACGATATGATCGATACAGCAGGAACTATCCAGAACGCAGCAAACGCTCTTATGAAGATGGGCGCAAAGGAAGTTTACGCATGCGCTACTCACGGTGTGCTTTCAGGTCCTGCAATCAGCAGACTTGATGAATCACCGATAAAGGAACTCGTTCTTCTGAACACTATACAGCTTCCTGAAGAAAAGAAGCTTCCTAAGATCAAGACACTTTCAGTAGCTCCGCTCTTTGCAGAGGCTATGAACAGAGTATTTACAAACGAATCGCTCAGCACTATTTTTGAATAAAAACGGCATCCGCCGACAGGCAGCAGCCTAAAGAACGACCGCATGATGCGCAATATACGTGTTATGCGGTCGCGTTATTATAAAGAAAAATATTATTGATACAAAAATAAAAATTTGTTCGCAAACGCTTGTTCTAAAGACCGCTCTGTGATATTATTGGAGCACCATAACAGGAGAGACAGGGAAAGGGAAACAAAAGGGTTATGAAAATAATAGCAGGACTCGGAAATCCGGGAAAAGAATATGAAAATACAAAGCATAATGTAGGCTTTCTTACAATAGATATACTTGCAGAAAAGTATGATATAAAGGTAAATAAGATAAAATTCAAGGGACTTGTCGGTGAGGGCATGATAGGCACTGAAAAGGTCATACTCGTGAAGCCGCAGACATATATGAATCTCAGCGGTCAGTGCATACGCGAGATCATGGCGTTTTATAAGCTGGACATAGAGGACCTTGTTATCATATACGATGATATAGACCTGCCTATGGGTAATCTGCGCATACGCAAGAAGGGGAGTGCGGGGACGCACAATGGCATGCGTTCCATTATATATGACCTTCAGGACGATGGATTTCCGCGCGTGCGCGTAGGTATAGGCGGCGAGCGCAAGGGTGATCTTGCAAATTACGTTATAAGCGGATTCAGCGGAGACGACCGCAAGCTTATTGAAGAGGCTATAGTGAAGGCTGCTGACGCTGTCGCATGTCTCGTTAAGGACGGCATAGACCGCGCTATGGTCGCTTACAACACTAAAAAGCCTAAGAAAAAGAAAGAAAAGACAGAGGTCGATAGCGCTGAGGAAGAAAAGAGGGAGATATGAATCCATCGGGAATCAGAAATCTGATCGCGCTGCTGTGCGAGGAGAACGGGTCTGATGGCATAAGACTGGCATCAGGCATAACTGAAGGACAGACGGCTTACGCCGCAGCTGAAGCTGCGGCTGCCTCGGGAAGACAGATCCTCATCGTGACTGCGTCATACGACAGGGCAAAGGAGATGGAGGAGTATCTTTCATTTTTTGCTGGCGCTGAGGGCGGCTTAAAAACATATCTGCTGCCGGATGAAGAACGCAGTCTGTTTTCTTACGATGCAAAGAGCAGAGTGTTGAGCCATAAGCGTATAGAAGGTCTTTCAGCAGCGCTGTCGGGCGAGCAGGGCGTGTTTATAGTGCCTGTTATGGGCGCGTGCAGAGGAATGTGTGCGCGCGATAAGTTTGCTGATGCGCGCCTTACTGTGAGCATGGGAGAAGATATCGATTTTGATGATATCAGAGCGAGACTTACCGATATGGGGTATGAACGCGTTGATATGACTGAGGTAAAGGGCCAGTACAGCATACGAGGAGAGATAATAGATATATTCCCGCCTGATATGGAAGATCCTGTAAGAATAGATCTGTTCGATACAGAGGTCAATGACCTTAAGCTGTTCGACCCTATGACTCAGAGGTCTATGGGAGCGCTTAAGTCGGTCACTGTAGTGCCTGCTGTGGTCCCTGAGCCTGAGAGTGCAGATGATGCAGGCTTTTTCTGGGATTATATGAATGATGATGCGATGATATTCGCTGATGACTGGGACAGGATATTAGAGCAGAGAGAGCTTGCAGACCGTGACTGGACTGCCGGAGCAGTGTCGGGTGCTAATAGCAGCAGCTCTGCCGGAGGTATGCACCCTGTAGAAGTATTTGCTGATATCAACGATATGGTAAGCGCGATGGAGCATCATACGTCGCTTATAACGATGCCGTTTAAAAAGACTCCGATGCATGTAGAAAAGCTTATCGGAAACCACAGTATAAACTGTATGCCGGCTTCCGTCTTCAACGGCAGAATGGATAATTACGGAAATGAGCTTCGCAGGCTCCTTAAAGAAGGATATGAGGTGCATGTAGCGTGCGCTACTCCTGAGAGAAAGAAAAATCTCAGGGAGTTTGCAGACAGAGATGAAATAACAGGTCTTATAAATTACGATGAAGGATTTTTGCCTAACGGTTTTTACTTCACGGCAGACCTCATAGCTTATATTTCCGATAATGATATATTTAAGACGAGCAAAAAACGTTGCCGTAAGAAAAAAAGCTCTAACGGCAAGCAGATAAAGGCATTTACTGATCTGAAAAAGGGCGATTATGTCGTTCATGAAAATCACGGTATAGGCCGTTTTGTAGGGATCGAGCCGCTGGTAGTCGAAGGCATACGCAAGGACTACATGACTATACAGTATGCAGGCAAGGATGTCCTGTACGTACCTGTAGAGCAGATGGACCTTATCCAGACGTATATCGGTTCGGGCGGCGCTGCACCTAAGATAAACAAGCTGAGCAGCAGCGACTGGAAAAATACAAAGGCGAAGGCAAAGGCTGCAATTGCCAACATGGCTGAAGAGCTTGTCAGACTGTCTGCTGAGCGGACGATGGAACAGGGGTATTCATTCAGTCCGGATACTCCATGGCAGAGACAGTTTGAGGATATGTTCCCTTATGAGGAAACTGCCGATCAGCTCCGCTGCATAGACGAGATAAAGCGCGATATGGAGATGCCGTGGCCTATGGACAGACTCCTGTGTGGCGACGTTGGTTTCGGAAAGACAGAAGTGGCGGCGCGCGCCGTATTCAAGTGTATAATGGACGGAAAGCAGGCGGCTGTGCTCGTTCCTACGACTATACTTGCCGACCAGCATTACCATACTTTCAAAAAGAGATTTGAAAATTTCCCTTGCACCGTAGATATGCTGTCGCGTTTCAGAAATGAAGCGCAGCAGCGCAAGACGATGGAGGGCGTAGCGGACGGCAGCGTAGACGTGCTCGTAGGTACGCACAGAATACTGTCAAAAGATGTAAAATTTAAAGACCTTGGTCTTCTTGTAATAGATGAGGAGCAGCGTTTTGGTGTACAGCATAAGGAAGCTATAAAATACCTTAAGAAAAATGTAGACGTGCTGACGCTTTCAGCTACTCCGATACCGAGAACGCTCCATATGTCGCTTTCGGGTATACGCAGCATGAGCACTATAGAGGAACCGCCTGAGGACAGATATCCTGTACAGACATATGTGCTAGAGCAGGATGATTCTCTTATAAGAGAGATAATACTGCGCGAGATAGAACGCGGCGGACAGGTATTCTGTGTATTTAACCGTGTAAAGGGCATAAACCAGATCACAGATGGGCTGCGCCAGCTCGTGCCGGAAGCACGCATAAAAGCGGCGCACGGTCAGATGGCTGAGGGCAAGCTTGAGGATATCATGCAGGAGTTCACAGATCATGAGTTTGATGTCCTTGTTGCAACCACTATAATAGAGTCCGGTATAGACGTGCCTAACGCAAATACGCTTATAATACTTGATGCAGACCATTTTGGACTTGCACAGCTTTATCAGCTTAAGGGTCGTGTAGGACGCTCAAATAGAGCCGCTTATGCATATTTTATGTACAAAAAGGACAAAGTTTTAAGTGAGATAGCGACAAAGAGGCTTCGTGCAATAAAAGAATTTACAGAATTCGGTTCTGGATTCCGTATAGCCATGAAGGACCTCGAGATACGCGGTGCCGGAAATCTTATAGGAACAGAGCAGTCAGGGCATATGATGCAGATAGGCTACGAGCTTTACTGCAAGCTCATAGACGATGCTGTAAGGAAGCTGCGCGGTGAAAAGGTAGCAGACGAAGAACTCGAAGTAGCAGTAGAGATAAGAGTCGATGCGTTTATTTCTTCAGATTATATAGAAGATGAAAAGCTCAAGCTCGATATGTATAAGCGCATAGCCGAGATAAAGA
>CAVGTL010000092.1:7544-11303 GCA_963632005.1 Succinivibrio sp. | reverse complement strand
GTTTAACATAAGAAATATTGTGAAAACTCAGAATGAAAACGACAGAAAAATACTGTCTGTAAATCTGAAAATATTCGCCGCGCTGGCAGTGATAGCGGCGGTCTTACTATTGATCCCGTCGAACGCATATAAAAGCGCTGACGAGAGCGCCGGAACATCAGAATTCGCGGCAGTAGACAAAATATGCGAGCTTGCAACGCTGAAATGCTATTATCATGATGTAGCCGAATACGAAAAACAGGCGGAGGGACTTTTCAAATACAGACCGTTTAAGTACGGCTATAAAAAAGTCTGGATAGAATACGATGGCATAGTTGAGGTCGGCATAGACGTAAACGAAGTACAGGTCAGTGAGCCGGACAGAAAAGGCGTTGTGAGTATTTACATACCGGACGCAAAGGTACTGAACGTAAGCGCTGACAAGGAAACAATGAGCGAGCCGCTTATAGACAAAGGAATATTTACTACGATAACCGCCGAGGATAAAAATAAAGCGTTTGCAGACGCACAGGCAACTATGCAGAAAAACGCTGAATCGGACAGCAGTATGCTCATACAGGCAAAAAATAACGCCAAAGAGCTTCTTGAACAGTATATTATAAATGTAGGTGAACAGATGAACAAGAAATATACGGTCGAATGGAGGGATAAATAATTATGGCAGGACTTAACGACAGACCATCATCAGAGCGTCTGCATATAGGATTTTTCGGACTCAGGAACGCAGGAAAATCAAGCGTTGTAAACGCTGTAACAGGGCAAAAACTTTCACTCGTTTCAGGCATAAAAGGCACAACTACAGACCCTGTTCAGAAGGCGATGGAGCTTCTTCCGATCGGTCCGGTAGTAATAATAGACACGCCGGGAATAGACGACGAAGGCGAGCTCGGTGAAATGCGCGTCCTGCGCGCGAAACAGGCGCTTGAAAGTACAGATATAGCAGTCCTCGTTGTAGACTCGACAAAAGGCATGCAGCCTGCAGACGAAGGTCTTGAAGCTCTTTTCAAAGAAAAAAACATACCATATATAATAGTAATGAATAAATGCGACATAGCCGCAGCCGTCCCGGCTGAGCAGGAGGAGGCCGAAACCGCAGGCGACCGTGCAGATAACGGAAAAAGCGCCGTCGCTCCGTCCCCGACGTCAAACCGCATAAACGTAAGCGCCGCAACCGGCAAAAATATTTACGAATTAAAAGAACTCATTGGAAAACTTGCCGGAATTCAGAAAAATGAAAAGCAGCTCGTCGGCGATCTCATAGAACAAGGCGACATAGTGGTACTAGTAACTCCAATAGATGAGTCAGCCCCAAAAGGCCGCATGATACTCCCGCAGCAGCAGATGATACGCGACGTACTCGACAACGGCGCAATAAATATAGTAACAAAAGAAACAGAGCTTGCCGCATCGCTCGCCGCGCTTAAGCAAAAGCCAAAGATGGTAATAACAGACTCGCAGGCATTCGGAAAGGTAAGCAGCATAGTTCCAAAAGACATTTTGCTCACATCTTTTTCCATATTATTCGCCCGCTACAAAGGCGAGCTGGAAGAAGCGGTAAAGGGCGCAGCCATGCTCGACAAGCTGAAGGACGGTGACAAAGTGCTCATATCGGAAGGCTGCACGCACCACAGACAGTGCAATGATATAGGCACTGTAAAGCTGCCCGGCTGGATAGACAACTATACAGGCAAAAAGCTGATATACGAGTACACGTCAGGCAGAGAGTTCCCCGATGACCCGTCAGACTACGCACTCGTTATACACTGCGGCGCGTGCATGCTCACGGAACGCGAGATGAAATCGCGTATACGCCGCTCATGCGAAGCCGGAGTGCCTATAACCAACTACGGCATAGCGATAGCGCAGATGCACGGCATACTGAAGCGCTCGCTGTCACCATTCCCGGAGATCGCGGCACATATATTGACAGCAGGCGCTCGCTAAAATATAATAACCGATGTGCCAATAAACATACGGTATTAGTATGTTTAGTTATGAATGGAGGAAATTGAATTGCAGCAGGAAAACACAGAAAATATGACGCTCGATCAGAAATACGAGCGCCTGAAGGAATACATAAAAAGCCTCGGGAGCGTAGTGATAGCGTTTTCGGGAGGTGTAGACTCAACATTCTTACTCAAAACAGCGCATGACGTACTCGGCGACAAAGCGATGGCGGTAACAGCATCATCATGCTCATTTCCTGAGAGAGAATTAAACGAAGCCCGTGAATTCTGCCGAGCAAACGGCATAGATCACGAGGTCTGTAAGTCAGAAGAACTCGACATAGACGGTTTTAGACAGAACCCGCCTAACCGTTGCTATCTCTGCAAGCACGAGCTTTTTGAAAAGATAATAGACCTTGCAGCAGAAAAAGGCTTTGAAAACGTAGCAGAAGGCTCCAACATGGACGATATGGGCGATTACCGGCCGGGACTGCAGGCTATAGCAGAACTCGAAGTAAAGAGCCCGCTGCGTTTCGCAGGCTTATATAAGGAAGAAATAAGACAGCTTTCAAAGCAGCTCGGTCTGCCGACATGGAACAAGCCGTCGTTCGCATGCCTTGCGTCGAGATTCGTGTACGGCGAAACTATAAGCGAAGAAAAGCTCGGCATGGTAGAGCGCGCGGAGCAGCTTATGATAGACCTCGGATTCCGTCAGGTCAGAGTAAGGATGCACGACAAGATCGCGCGCATCGAGGTCCTTCCCGAGGAAATAGCGCGCGCAGTACAGCCGGAAATAAGAGAAAAGATAAATGCAGAATTCAAAAAATACGGATTCTCGTACGTAACGCTCGACCTCGCAGGCTACCGCACCGGGAGCATGAATGAAACACTCAAATAAAGAATAATCGGAGGAATAAAATGCCGGATCAGTTTTCAAGGACCGAGCTACTGCTCGGCAAAGAAAAAATGTTTAAATTGTTCCGTTCGCGCGTCGCTGTTTTCGGCGTAGGCGGCGTGGGCGGATACGTAGTTGAAGCGCTTTCGCCAGAAGCGGCATAGGCGCGCTCGACATCATAGACGACGACAAAGTCTGCCTGACAAATCTCAACAGGCAGATAATAGCGACAAGAAAAACAGTAGGAAAATACAAAGTAGACGTTGCAGAGGAGCGCATACACGACATAAATCCCGACTGCAAGGTCACGACATACAAGACGTTCTACATGCCTGAAACTGCGGCAGAGTTCGATTTCACGCAGTATGATTACGTCGTAGACGCGATAGACACAGTCACAGGAAAAGTCGAGCTCATAATGCAGGCAAAGGCAGCAGGCGTGCCTGTCATAAGCTGCATGGGCGCGGGCAACAAAATGGACCCGACAAAGCTGGAAGTTGCTGACATTTACGACACATCAATATGCAGGCTCGCGCGCGTTATGAGAAAAGAAATGAGAAACCGCGGCGTTGACAGCCTCAAGGTGGTTTACTCAAAAGAGCCTGCCATAAAGCCCGGCTGCGGCAGCGACCCGACAGCCGACTGCAAGGCGAACTGCATTTGCCCGCCGGGAACGACAAGGACGTGCCTCGACCGCAGACAGGTACCGGGAAGCAACGCATTCGTACCCGCGACAGCAGGCCTCATAATAGCCGCCGAGGTAGTAAAGGATCTCTCAGGCTACGAGCCGCAGGCGCAGTGATCCAGACCAAATCGGACCGTACCGGCGAAGCCGCCGCAATAAATAAACAAATAAACAAAGCAGCCGTCACCGGCTGAACAGAAAACAGGACACCGCCGCAAAGCGGTGTCTTTTTG
>CAVGTL010000092.1:0-7534 GCA_963632005.1 Succinivibrio sp. | reverse complement strand
GACAGGTACCGGGCAGCAATGCATTCGTACCCGCGACAGCAGGCTTGATAATCGCCGCCGAGGTCGTAAAGGATCTCTCAGGCTACGAACCGCAGGCATAATTAATAAATAACGATCAGGACACCGCCGCAAGGCGGTGTCTTTTTGCGTCCGAAACGGCAGGTTTCACGCTCCGGCAAAAATAAACCGTTTTTATATTAAAAACATTCGTGATAGAATAAGTAATTGATGAAGACTGCGCGCACACAATAAAGATAAAAACTGCGCGCTCACGGGCGCGGCGACGCGCGAAAAAACACAGCTATTAATTCATTTATTTGTAATATATTATGGAGGAGATCACCTTGAAATTAATAACAATATCAGGACCACCGTCATCAGGAAAAACATCGGTCATCATAAAGCTCATAGAAGTGCTCCGCGAAAACGGCGTAAAAAATATCGGAGCAGTCAAATTCGACTGCCTGACGTCATTTGACCACGAGCGCTACAAAGAAGCCGGAGTGCCGATAGTTACAGGCTTTTCAGGCAAAGTGTGTCCTGACCATTTCTTCATAAGCAATATAAACGACGCGGTCAAATGGGGCGTAAACAGCGGATTCGATATGCTCATAACAGAGAGCGCGGGTCTGTGCAACAGATGCTCCCCGCATATAAGCGAGATCCCGGCAGTCTGCGTCATAGACAACCTTTCAGGCATAAACACGCCGCGAAAGATCGGCCCGATGCTGAAATTTGCCGACTGCGTTGTAATAACCAAAGGCGACATAGTATCTCAGGCGGAGCGTGAGGTATTCAAATTCAACGTCCGTCAGGTAAACACAAAGGCAAAGATAATATTCGTGAACGGCATAACAGGTCAGGGAGCATTCATGCTTGCCAAGTACCTGCAAAACGCTGTTGACATAACGGACCTCAGCGACATGCGCTTGAGATTCACGACCCCGGCGTCAGTATGCTCGTATTGTACCGGCGAAACAAGAATAGGCGAGGAATTCCAGAACGGTATGATGAAAAAAATGGAATTCCCCGACCCGAAACACGACACCGCGCCCGGCGCGGCAGCAGAAAAGGAGGAGGCGTAGCGCAGCATGACAGATTTTTATGATATAGCGGAGTACACTCCCCTTGATGAATTAATTAAAAAGTATCCTATTGTAAAGGACTTCCTTGCAAACATGAACTTCGGAGCGCTCGACATGTCGCTGCCGCTGGCAGACGCGATAGAGCGCGCAGACAGAGACGGACAGGACTGGATAGAAGAGCTCGGAACAGACGCGGACGACGCGCTCCAGCAGCTCGCTGATTTTCTGAGCACGCTGTCGTCGCCTGAGGACGTGATAACTCATCTCGACAGCATTACTATAGTAGGCGGCCGCGACAAGAGCGGAACGCCTGAAAACATAGAGCTTACAGTTAGAAACGGCGAAGTGCTGAGCATAGTAGGTCCGACAGGATCAGGCAAGAGCCGCCTGCTCGGCGACATAGAGTGCATGGCGCAGGGCGACACGCCGACGGGCCGACGCATAAAGATAGACGGCAGCTTCCCTGACGACGACATGAGATTCGAGCTCGAGGGGCATCTGGTAGCCCAGCTCTCGCAGAACATGAATTTCGTAATGGACCTGAGCGTAAAGGAATTCCTTGAAATGCACGCCAAGAGCCGCTTCTGCGAGGACCCTGACGCGATAGTCCGTCAGTGCTTTGAGTGCGCAAACGAGCTTGCCGGCGAGAAATTCACAGACGACGTTAAAGTCACGCAGCTTTCAGGCGGTCAGTCGCGCGCGCTTATGATAGCCGATACCGCGTACATGAGCTCGTCTCCGATAGTTCTCATAGACGAGATAGAAAACGCAGGCATCGACCGCAAGCAGGCAATAAAAATACTTACAAAAAATGACAAAATAGTATTTATGTCAACTCACGACCCGCTGCTCGCGCTCAGCGCAGACAAGCGCATAGTCATAAAGAACGGCGGCATTTCAAAGGTCATAGAGACATCCGACGAGGAGCGCGCGAGCCAGGAAATGATAGAGCGCCTTGACAATACTATAATGAACATACGTAACATGCTCCGTCACGGCGAGCTGATAACGCCGGAAAACGTGGAGAGAAAGCAGGAATTATTATGAAATCAGTTTACGACGCACTGATAGAAGGCATCCCGGCTGATCTGCCGGTCGATGATATGATAACGACGCATTACGGCGTCATAGTAAAAAGCCGCGGACAGGTAGGGCTGTCGGAGTTCAGAGATGAATATGACACGCGCCCGCAGCTCGTCACAAAAGGTCTGCTCGACATGTCGCTCAGAGAGATGGCGGGGCTTATAAAATCATGGAACATAAGCGAGGCGGCGATAGGTCATGCGGCGATGAACGCCTACTACAACTCGCCTGAGCTCGCGACAGCAAACGGGTTAAAGCTGACTAACAGCCTGCACTCCGAGGACAGGAACGCAGACCCGTTCATAACGTACCAGAAGGCAGTGCGCGGCAAAAAAGTCGTAGTAGTAGGGCATTTCCCTTATCTCGAGCAGCTTTTCCAGCCCGTGTGCGATCTGCACATAATAGAAAACGTGCCGTATAAAGGCGACTACCCGGAGCAGGCGGCAGAGTATCTGATACCGGGCAGCGATTTCGTGTTTATAGGAGCGCTGACATTTATAGACAAGCGCCTGCCAAAGATGCTCGAGCTCGCAAAAGATGCGTTCGTAGGCCTCGTAGGACCTGTAACGACGCTTTCGCCGATACTTTTCGAATATGGCGTAGACGAGCTTGACGGATTCGTAATAAAAGAACCGTCCATAGCCGAGAGCCTTTTCAAAGGCCAGCATACAGGCAAGATATACGCATCAGGCCAGAAGATAAGCCTGAGAAAGACAGAATACCTTGATTTTATCGGAGAAAATAAATAATGAAAGCACTTGTATTATCAAGCGGCGGCGTTGACAGCTCCACATGCCTCGCCCTCGCAGTAAAAAAATTCGGAAAAGAAAACGTAGTAGCGCTGTCTATATCATACGGACAGAAGCATGAAAAGGAAATAGAAGCTTCAAATAAAATAGCCGAGTATTACGGAGTAGAACACATCTACCTCGATCTCGCGCCTATATTCCAGTACAGCAACTGTTCACTTTTAAAGCAGTCGGACCATGACATCCCGCATGAGTCATACGCAGACCAGATAGCAGAAACTGACGGTACCCCGGTAGACACATACGTGCCGTTCAGAAACGGCCTTTTCATATCATCGGCTGCAAGCATAGCGCTCTCAAAAGGCTGCAGCGTCATATACTACGGAGCTCACAGCGACGACGCCGCAGGCAATGCATACCCTGACTGCAGCGAAGCCTTCAACAAAGCAATGGGCGACGCAGTTTATATAGGAAGCGGCGAGCAGTTAAAGATAGAAGCACCGTTCGTAGAAATGAACAAAGCCGGAGTAGTAAAGCTCGGTCTCGAGCTCGGCGTACCGTACGAACTTACATGGAGCTGCTACGAAGGCGGCGATGAACCATGCGGCACATGCGGCACATGTATAGATCGCCAGAAAGCCTTCGAACTCAATGGCGTAACAGATCCGCTGCTCATGAAAAAGTAATGTAATTGTTTACTTGAAATTTAAATATTGCATTTTTTCTTTCATGATGCAAAAAACACTTGCATCCGCATCAAACCTGTAGTATCATATTTACCGCATGTAATAAAACATGCTGAAATTCGCACGTCCCAAGACCCGGCACTGGTGCTGGCGCAATGGTGTTCCGGCTTTTGCCGAGGATGAACGGGACGGAGGTAAAAACCAGGAGGAAATAAAATGGCAGTAATTTCAATGAAACAGTTACTCGAAGCAGGTGTTCACTTCGGACACCAGACTAGAAGATGGAACCCTAAGATGGCTCCTTACATCTTCACAGAAAGAAACGGCATCTACATCATCGACCTTCAGAAGACAGTAAAGAAGGTTGACGAAGCTTACAACTTCATGATGGAAGTTGCAGCTACAGGCAAGCCTATCCTTTTCGTAGGTACAAAGAAGCAGGCTCACGCTGCTATCAAGGAAGAAGCAGAAAGATGCGAAATGTACTATGTAAACGAAAGATGGCTCGGCGGTATGCTCACTAACTACAAGACTATCGCTACAAGAATCAAGAAGCTCAACGAGATCAAGGCTATGGAAGAAGACGGAACTTTCGACGCTCTTACAAAGAAGGAAGTTCTCAAGCTCAGAGCAGAAGCTGAAAAGCTCGAAAAGTACCTCGGCGGTATCAAGGACATGAAGGGTATGCCTGCTGCAATGTTCGTAGTAGACCCTAAGAAGGAAAAGATCGCTGTTAAGGAAGCAAAGATCCTCGGCATCCCTGTTATCGGTATCGTAGATACTAACTGCGATCCTGATGATGTTGACTATGTAATTCCTGCAAACGATGATGCTATCAGAGCGGTAAGACTCATCGCAAGCAAGATGGCAGACGCTGTTATCGAAGGCCGTCAGGGCGAATCAAACGCTGAAGCTCCTGCAGAGGAAGCGGCTGAAGAAGCAGAAGAAGCACCAGTAGAAGAATAATTAAAACGGTTGGCATTAATGACGGAAAACGGCGGACAGGCAGCATCCCTCACGGGATGAGCATCGGTCTCGCCGCGGTCCGTTAAGCTCGACCTTATACTAAGGAGGGAACAATAAATGGCAGTAACAGCAGCTATGGTAAAAGAGCTCCGCGAAATGACAGGAGCAGGTATGATGGACTGCAAGAAGGCTCTCGTTGAAGCTGACGGAGATATGGACAAGGCAGTTGAAGTCCTCAGAGAAAAGGGACTCTCAAAGGCAGCAAAGAAGGCCGGCAGAATCGCAGCAGAAGGTCTCGTAAGCATCGCATTCAATGACGACGCTACAGAAGCTGCAGTGATCGAAGTTAACTCAGAAACAGACTTCTGCGCAAAGAATGCAGAGTTCGTAGGTTTCGTTGAAAACCTCTCAAAGCTTGCTCTCACAGGCGATGCAGCTGATATGGACTCTTTCATGGCTCTCGAATACCAGGAAGGCGGCACAGTTCAGGAAGCTCTCACAAACAAGATCTCTACTATCGGCGAAAACATGAACATCCGTCGTTTCCAGAAGATCGCAGTTCCTGGAACAAAGAACGTTGGCTACATCCACGGCGGCGGCACTATCGCTGTAATCGTAACTCTGAAGACAGAAGCTTCAGCAGAAGAAGTAGCAACAGTAGGTAAGGACGTAGCTATGCAGGTAGCTTCAATGAACCCTAAGTACGTAAGCGAAGCTGACGTAGATCCTGAGTTCATCGAAAACGAAAAGCACATCCTTCTCCAGCAGGCACTCAACGAAAACACTGGTAAGCCACAGGAGATCATCGAAAAGATGGTTATGGGCCGTCTCAAGAAGGAACTCAAGGAAACTTGCCTCCTCGACCAGAAGTTCGTTAAGGACAACGAAGTAACAGTTGCTCAGTACGTAAAGAACGTAGCCAAGGAAATCGGTAAGGACATCGAAGTAGCTGGCATGGTTCGTTACGAAGTAGGCGAAGGTATCGAAAAGAAGGAAGAAAACTTCGCTGAAGAAGTAGCTAAGCAGATGGCTAAATAATTTAATAGTTTAACCATTTAATTCATTAATAAATATATGAAAAACAGGCGTCACCGCCTGAAAAGTCCGCGGATGCAGCCGCGGCAAAAATAAATAATACGCAAAAATTTCCAGAATTGGAAATGAAGAATATCTTAATTCACGAACAAACGAACAGGCTGGAATGTGCAGATTCCGGCCTGTTTTTTATATTATTTAAACGACAAACAGCGTAGCTGCTCCTGTGGTCGTGAGACCACGCATCCCGCAGCTATTCGTTCATTTATTATTCGTAAAGAACCAACGAAAGGAGTGCGGTATGGCATTCATAAAAACACCTGTAAAGGGTATGGCGGACATGCTCCCGTCAGACATGCGCCTCAGAGAGCACGTACTCAGCATGATAAAAGAAACATACGCTAAGTACGGCTTCATGCAGATAGAAACGCCTATGATGGAGCACATAGAAAACCTTACATCGAAGCAGGGCGGCGACAACGAAAAGCTCATATTCAAAGTCCTCAAGAGAGGCAGAGACCTCGAAAAGGCTATTGCCGCAGGCAACCACGAGTATGCTGACAACGGCATGAGATACGACCTCACAGTGCCTCTGTCAAGATACTACGCAAACAACAGAGAACAGCTTCCTGCGCCTTTCAAAGCACTTCAGATAGGAAGCGTATGGAGAGCGGACAACCCTCAGAAGGGCCGCTTCAGACAGTTTACGCAGTGTGATATCGATATACTCGGCGACGACTCAAACCTCGCAGAGATAGAGCTCATAACAGCGACGTCAGATATGCTCACAAAGATCTTTGCACAAGCGGGTATAAAGGACTTTACTGTACACATAAACGACAGACAGATATTATTCGCGATAGCGCTCCAGGCAGGCTTCTCAGAAGAGGATGTTCCATCAGTTCTCATAACGCTTGACAAGTTTGACAAGATAGGTCTCGAGGGCATCGAAAAAGAACTCCTCGAAAACGGCTATCCTGAAGAAGTAGTAAAAAAATATCTCAGCATATACGACAACACAGACGCCGTATCGTGCGATGAATTCTGCAACAGGATAGACAGCAAGTATCTCAGCGATGAAGCAGCCGCTCACATAGCCGAGATAATCACATGCGCCCAGGAAATGACAGGCGAAAACGTTTCAGCGATATTCGACCCGACGCTCGTTCGCGGCATGGGCTACTACACAGGCCCTATATTCGAGATAACTCTCGACGAGTACAGCTTCTCGGTAGCAGGCGGCGGTCGATACGACAAGATGATAGGAAAGTTCAGCGGCCAGGACGTGAGCGCCAGCGGATTTTCCATCGGCTTTGAGCGCATAATCACTATCCTCAGAGACAAGCTCGAGGACGGCCTTAAAGTAAACAGCGACAACATTGCAATACTCGTAGACAAAAATGCCGACATCGAAAAGAAAAAGGCAGTATTCGCCGAAGCTGCTCAGCTGCGCTCAGAAGGCAGGACAGTAAACATCCAGCCTATGAAAAAGAACGTAAAGCAGCAGATACTCAAGCTCGAAAAAGAAGGCTACACAGAGTTCAAAAAAGTCTACAAAGACTAAAAAACAAAAAATACGGCAGAAATAAAAGGGCTGGATCGATTCTTTATCGACAGCCCGTTTATTAAATTCAGACCAAAACTGGAAAATCTGCCGTATATATACATAAATAATAAGGAATTGGATAATAAACAGTATGAATTTTTTAAAAGCTGATCTTTTAAAAGGCAATATATTAAAATCACTGCTTATATTCGCGCTGCCGCTGATGCTGGCAAACTTCTTCCAGCAGCTCTACAACACAGTAGACACAGTCATAGTGGGAAACTTCCTTGGCGACGATTCTCTGGCAGCCATAGGCTCAACGTCAGCCGTTTACGAGCTGCTGGTAGGATTTGCACTCGGAGTAGGCAACGGCATGTCCATAGT
>CAVGTL010000091.1:1165-11308 GCA_963632005.1 Succinivibrio sp. | reverse complement strand
ATCGAGACATATACGACCGTATACGATGGCGTAGAAGGGCTTCAGCGGCGTGTATATATGCATATCTGCCGGGTTGCCATCTATTATCCACTGCTCGACCAGCCTGAGCTGGTTATAATATGAGTACATAAACGCTATGCACAGATCTGCCGTCTGCTTGTAAAGCTCGTGGCCGCTGTTGTCGGCTATCATGCGTATCTGCTTGAAAAGCTCGAAACCCTTGTCAGGATTGCCTTTATACATCACTACCCGTGTACGCAGGAAGAGTGCGCTTATCTCCATGCCGATGTGATTATACTTGCGCGCTACATTGTATGCCTTGTATGACAGGATTTCAGCTTTATCATTGTGCTCTCTGTACATTTCGACCTCACCCTCGAGCAGATACTCAAAGCCGCGGCTGTTATTGCCTGTAAGTTTGTAATAAAGGTCGCGTGACTCGTACATCTTCTTTACAAGGTCATCAAGCCCGCCTCTTTCCTTGTAGAACATGAACATAACGGACGGAGATCCAAATGCTGTCGGCTCGCCCGGACTTATTATCATCGACGGCCGCTTAAGAAGCTTTGCAGCATTCTGGCAGTGCTGGTTCATCTTGTTTACATCATTATATGCAAGGAAGAATCTGAGCATTTCCAGTTCTCCAGTGAGTTCGTCGTGCTCCTTGAACGAAAGATTGCTGTTTTCTATGTAATCTTCTATCTCATGCATTACCTGATCTAGCAGTTCTGGCTCATCCATAAGGAAAAACTGTTTTGCAAATATCATATTTGCTATCGGATGCGCCCGGCGCATCTCAGGTGAACATGCATTAAACGCATTGAGCATTCCTGCCCTGTTGAGCTCGGACATTCCTTCGCCCTTGTCGCGTTCAAACGATTTAAGCATATCCTCAAAGTTTCCGCTCTTGTAATAGCACAGCGTTGCCTGGAAAAATCTTCCGTTAAGATAATACCAGTCTGCAGCATGTCTGTAGACTTCTTTCCTGTATCTTATATCCTTCTGAGAAAGCCTAAACTGAAGGTATTCAGCAAAAAATTTCTGTATACGGTAATTTCTGTATTTTTCATCAAACTTTACAAATTCATTTGCGTCTACAAGCTCGTTAAGCAGGTCTACCGGGTCATCCTTTCGGCGCACAAATCGTGCCTGCTCTTTTGTAAATTTATCAAATATACAGACTCTCAGCAGAAAGTCTATCTTGTCATCATCAAAATGATTGTAAAGTGAATTTTCAAACAGGTGAAATATCGTCGGCGGAACAGAAAGATCATTGTCATTTACAAATGACTGCATAGCCATACTTATCGCTGTTATCCAACCTTCTGTTTTAAGATACAGGCGTCTGTTCTGCGTTATCGATATAGGGGCGTTGCACTCATCAAAAAATTCCTTGCATTCATTTTCTGTAAGCGTGAAATCACGATCGTTGAATGCAAGCAGAAGTTTTTTTATTATCAGCTCGTCACGATTATTTTTAAACTTGTCTCGTCCTATAAGCACTATATGCAGCTTTGGGTTACATTCACGTGCTATTATCTCAAACAGCAGATTAAGCTCGTCAGTCATTGCCTTGTAATAGTCATCTATGATCCAGTATACATCTTCTTTAAGATCGATATTTCCTATTATTCCGGCTACATTTACCGCTCCTACCGATGTTTCAGGATATCCTGCGTCAGAAACCCTTTGCGCACTTTCCTGATCTATCTCAAAAAGCGACTTGCACATCTGATCCCAGAACAGCTCCGGCGAATCGTTAAAAACGGTCTGACAGACATTGCGGAATTCATTTCTTTTTATATATTCGTTAATGCATGTAGTCTTTCCGTAACCGAGCGGCGCTTCCATTACTATAAGCGGATATTTTTTCATCGTATTTAATTTATCGATCATCCGCTCACTGAGATATTTTCTTTCCGTATTCGCCTTGTATCTTCTTACCATTTAAATCACTCCTGTATGCGTGAGAGGAAACTTTCTCCTGCAGTATCTGCAGCCAGACCCAGATATTCTGACACAGTTGCTCCTATATCGGCAAACGAGTTCAGCGTTCCCAGATCTGCGCCTTGTTTTATATGCTTACCACAGACCATCACAGGTATATACTCCCTTGTGTGGTTCCAACCTGTATGGACAGGATCATTTCCGTGATCTGCGCATATTACCATAATATCATCATCTCTCATTTTTACGACCAGCTCCGGTATCCTTGCATCAAACTCTTCAAGCGAGCGTGCGTAGCCTTCAGGATCCCTTCGGTGTCCGTATTTAGCATCAAAATCTACCAAATTTGTAAATATCATGCCATTTTGACATTTATCCATATATTCAAGCGTTTTGTTAACACCATCCATATTGTCTGCTGTGTGAAAGCTCGATGTTATTCCTTTTCCATTAAAAATATCTGATATTTTGCCGACAGCACAGACTTCCATGCCTGCTTCGCTTATATCATCAAGTATCGTCCTTCCGAACGGCTCCAGTGCATAATCTCTTCGGTCGGCAGTTCTTACACACTGACCGTCTTTCATTATAAACGGACGCGCTATGACTCTGCCGACGAGCAGATCCCCTGTAAGCATATTTCTTGCGATCCTGCACATCTCGTACAGCCTCTCAAGCGGGATCACTGCGGTATCAGCCGCTATCTGAAACACGCTGTCTGCCGACGTATAAACTATAGGTCGGCCTGTGCTCCTGTGCAGCTCACCGTACTGTTTTATTATTTCAGTGCCTGAAGCCGAAATATTTCCTATTATCTTTGTGCCTATGGCTTTTTCAAAGGCATCTATGAAATCAGGCGGAAAACCTGTATCTGTAAATGTTTTAAAAGGAGTTTCCGTTACAAGTCCCGTTATTTCCCAATGTCCTGTGATAGTGTCTTTGCATGCTGAAAGTTCGGCAGCCCTTCCGTATGCTCCACGTACAATATTATTATTCCTTATATTTCCATCAGGGATGCTCACGCCTTTTATCAATGATAATCCCAAACGGCATAGATTCGGCAGTGACAACGTCGGTACTCTCTCTGCAATATGATTTAATGTCGATGCTCCTGCATCACCGTATTCTGATGCATCTGGAAGCTCACCTATGCCAACACTGTCCATAACAATAAGGATCACTCTTTTTTTATCTGTCATTTTGATTCTCCATCCTGTTCCGTATACGGGTCTTTTACGCCGTCATACAGCATTACAGGCGAAAATCCTATACAATCGGAAGACACAAGCTTGTATCTTATTCCCTTTCGGATACCGTTAAATGCGCTTTTCTGAGCTTCCTTCCCGTGCAGGTGACCGTAAATAACATCAGTCACCGGATATTTTTCGATTATTTTTGTAAATTCCGTAGAAGCTCCTCTAAAATCCGTTACCGGATAATGCAGCGCTGCTATTATTTTTTTATATCCTGCGTCTGCAGCCTTTTTTAACGTTGCTTCAAGACGCATAAGTTCCCTTCTGTATATCTTATCATCATGCTCATCCCAGTCTGCAGTTATATGAGGAAGCAGCCATCCGCGTGTTCCGCACACGGCAAATTCTCCTGCAGCATAAAATGTATTGTGAATAAAGATCATATCATCAAAAAGGGAATTCAGCTTAGATATTGACGACCACCAGAGATCGTGATTACCCTTTACCATGAGCTTTATTCCGGGAAGTTCATGCAGGAATTTAAAATCCGACATTGCTTCTTCCAGCTTCATTCCCCATGAAATATCGCCCGGTACTATCACGATATCATCAGCACTGACAAGTCTTAGCCAGTTTTCTTTTATTTTATTTTCATGATCATCCCATCTGGCTCCAAAAATATTCATAGGTTTATCAACAGATGTCGCCAGATGCGGATCTGATAAAGCAAAAATTCGCATAAATCACCTGCCTGAATACTTTTATTATTTTCATTGTACCATAAATCGATTCTTTTTTGCACATGTGCTTGCAGTTCATTATCTCAAATAAAGCTCAATATGAGAAAAGGGGCTGTTTCCAGCCCCTCTCAGTATTATTCATCCATGAGATTATTAAGATTTTCATTCATCTGCTTTATCAGGTCGATAAAGAGATCCACTTTATTACTCGGGATGCCTTCTACTATACGATTATGAACAACTGCAAGACGTTTGGCTACAGTCTTTACCTTCTGCTTGCCTTCATCTGTAATGAATACCAGAAAAGCTCTTCTGTCTTTTTCAGTTGTGCGTCTTACAACATATCCTCTGCCTTCAAGAATATCAAGGATCCTTGCAAGAGTAGCCTGATCCTTATCTACTTTACTTGACAGTTTTTTCTGATTTATACCATCCTGATCTATAAGATTATATAGTACTACAAACTGCTCAAGTGTTATATCGTCTTTATTAAGAGCCATTGACATGTGCCGACGCATTCTTTTCTGCATAACATATACGAGATATGTCATCTGTTCATTAATATCAAACATAAAATTCACCTCTTGATGTAAGGCCCTTTTATTATTTTTTCTTAGGTGCCTCTATTTTTTCTTTCTGGTCTTTTGTAGCCTCAGCGATCTTTCTGAGCTCAGGCTTTGAAACCTTACCGTTGTTAAGCTGTGGGAACTCATCAACAAACCAGTAATATGATGGTATAGATAATGTAGGTGTCTTTCCTACACAGAATGCTCTGAGTTCTTCAGGCTTCAGCTCTGAGCCTTCCTTGAGTCTGCAGAAACAGCCTACGATCTCGCCGTACTTGTAATCCTTTACGCCGATAACATAAGCTTCTTCAACCTCAGGATGCGAATTGAGTACCTTTTCAACTTCGCCCGGGCTGATATTTTCACCGCTTCTGATGATTATGTCTTTGAGTCTGTCACCCATTACGATATAGCCATCTTCATTGAGCTTACCTGTGTCTCCTGTTCTCAGCCAGCCATCCGGAGTATAAGTAGACGCTGTCTTTTCAGGATCGCCAAGGTATCCCATCATAAGGCTGTATCCCTTTACGCATATCTCGCCGAATTCATCATCAGGAACTTCTTCTAATGTATCAGGATCGATAAACTTTACGTGCACTCCAGGGAGTATCTTACCTACTGTTCCGCCCTTGATCTCAGGTGTATCTGAAGGAGCTGTAGCAGATACGCAAGGAGATGTCTCAGTAAGACCGTAGCATACGATTATATCTTCCATATGCATTATCTCTTCTATCTCCTTTACCATCTTTACAGGGCATGGAGCACCTGCAGCGATGCCCTTCTTCATGCATGAAACTTCATACAGATCAGGGTTCTTCTTCATTTCATCTATAAATCCGATGAACATAGTAGGTACGCCGCATACTGTCGTACATCTTTCTCTCTCTATCATCTTGAGAGACTCAGCAGGCTTGAATCTGCTTGTAAGTACGATAGGTATACCAACGCTTACCGATGTAACACCTGATACTGTCGATCCGAATGTGTGGAACAACTGTATCTGCATGCACATTTTATCATCTTTATTCAATCCCATCTGCTTAACAAGTGAATTTGAATTTTCTACTATGTTAAGGTGAGACAGCATTACGCCCTTAGGGAATCCTGTACTTCCCGATGTATAGATAACATAACCGAGATCCTTTACAGTTACTGCGGCTCTTGCTGCATTGTAATCGTCATCAGGGAGAGACTTACCTATTTCTATAGCCTTATTGAAGTCAAATACGCCCGGGTAATCGAATTCATCTGTTGCGTCTACAAGGATAACTCTCTTGAGGAGCGGAGCTTTTTCGATATTAAGCTCACCGTATTTCTGAGTCTTGATCTCAGGGTACATATCGTCAGCGAGCATTTCTATATTCTCGTGTACCTTTGCGCCTCTGTAAAGTATGAATGTATTGACCTGTGATCTTCTTACAAGTTCTTCCATTCTATCCTGTTTTTCATATGGAGTAAACGCGATCATAACAGCGCCGATCTTACTGAGCGCGTATGAAGCTACCATTGATTCGATACCGTTAGCCATCCAGAGGGCAACTTTATCGCCTCTTCCGATACCTATGCTGAGCATATATTTAGCAAACCATGTTGCTCTTTCATTAAAAGTCTTATAATCTATTCTTCTTGTGCCGTCAAATGAGATAAGCGCCTCGCCGTCAGGGTTGACCTCTGCAGTATGCTCAAGCAGATCACCGATAGTACAGTCAAGAAGTCTTTCAACATCAAGATCGTACTCTTTTCCGTCAACAGTTATCTTTTCCTGACTTGTACCCGATATGAGTTCCTGCGCTTTAGCAAACTCAGATAATGCAGCAGTTACTTTTTCATCTGCATCCTCAGGCTTTTCGATAACAGAACCGTCAACTGCCTTAAATATCCAGTTCTTATCATCTGATTTGATTATTACTTTTCTACGTCCGTCAATAAAGCTCATTTTTTCTACCTCCATGTCCAGCAAACTGCTGAACTTGAACAAAAACAAAACCAGAATGCAGATACTAAATAATAAGCACGCTTAGTATCCACATTCTGATTATAATACGAATCATAGATTGTGTCAATTTTATGTTTAATAATATTATGCGTATTTAATATCAGCTATACGAATATAGGTACAGCACTATTTGTTGTACGTCCTATTTTATCATATAACTACTTTATTTTCTGGATCTCATTAAGTATAGGGTCAAAATCTCCGTCCTTATACTGGTCAAAGAACATCTGGATCTGCAAACGAGTCTTTTTTGATGGCATTATCTCAGCAACTCTTACCTTTGCAGCTTCAAGCCCTGTTCTGTTCATATCAATGTCAAGATCATCAAGTGTGATCCTGTCTATATTCATTTTCATCGCCGCTCTTATACCCGCTATCGACATTACGCGCAGACTGTACTTATGCTTGAGATTGCTGAGTACAGCAGGGGCTTTCATCTCGACCGTCTGTAATACCTGTCCCAGATCCTTTGTAACGCTGAGTATTCCATCGGCATTCTTTTCAAACCAGCTTACATTTGTAAGATACGGCAGTCCAAGATATTCGGCGAGCATCGGTCCTACATGTCCCGTCCTTCCGTCCATGCTGGCATGACCTGTAAGCACGACATCAAAATTTCCCAGACTCTTGACAGCAGCTGCCAGCGTATACGCAGTAGCCGCAGTATCGGAGCCACGTACTCTTTCATCATTAAGCAAAACTGCCCTGTCAACTCCGAGCGCCAGAGATTCACGCAGTATCTCCTCAGTTTTGTCGTTTCCCATACTGAGTGTCGTGATATGAATATCATCACCCATCTTGTCCTTCATCTGCAGCGCAAGCTCCAAAGCGTTGCAGTCATCAAACGTAAGCATCGCCTCATCCGGATCTCGTATTACTATATTAGATCCTTCCATCATCTTTACCTGATTTGATTTAGGCGCCTGCTTTAATGTAACAATGACTTTAAGCATTAAAAATACCTCACCAATTAATAAACTACAGCCCCGCGTCACCTCACGGCGACAAAAAGAGCTGCCGCAGACAGTGCATACAGCAGACGCGACAATCATAACACGATATCTTGTATCATATTATAAATAATACATACATCATGATAAGCGCGCCGGCCGCGCACGGTCTGCACGACAGCCCTTTAATAATTATTTTGATATATTAGAATCTCTGAACTTCAACAAATACAAACTGATCCGATTCTTCAGGATTATATACTTTGAATCTGTCTTTTTCAGGCATCTCGCTTTCACCTGAAACAAGCTTTTCTATTTCTTCCGCTACCCATGGCATCGGCCACGGCATCTTTAACGGGTCTGATATAACATTTCCGTTTTCATCAAAAGCTACCATCTGACCCTTCAGGTCGCACGGAATACTGTCAACAGCTTTAATGGTAAAAACTATACTTGCTTTTACGCCGTTAAATTCCATTATTATCTATTCCTTTGTATCCGGTTTTTTCTTTCTGAACGTTCCATAATCAGGCATTGTATAGTCGAGCTTAAAATCATCCATTTCGCCCTCAACTATATCAAAATCCACTGTCTTCTGTCTCTGGCATACAGTTCTGCAGCCTGACGGACATTTACCGCAGCCTTTTTTAAAACGAACAGGTTCAAATGTGATCGTTCCGCTTTCAATAACAGTTTTGCCCATACAGTACCTCCTGAAAATTAATTTCCACCGTTTTCGTTGTTATTATTAGGCAGGAAAGTAGTCATATAATCAGACTCTTCTTCATAAGCCTCATAAACAACAGCCTGCCATGTACCTTCCATTATATCCTTGTTATCCTCATAGAGCTCTTCTATTGTATCATATTCGATAACGTCTCCGATATAGTACATGTTGATCTTATTTTTCGTGATCTGCCATTTCTTCTTTTCAGGGAAATGTCTTACCATTACATCAGTAAGCTTAAGGAAGAATGTATCTATATCTTCCTTTTCTACCATCTGTTTGAAATCTTCAGGCTTAGGATTTTCCATATTGTAATAAACTCTGTTTATTTCCATATAGAATCTGTGATTATCAGGTCTTGTCGCAGTAAATACCTGACCTACCTGAGCAAGGCGAAGCTCCTTACCTGCCATCTCGAGTATGTGCATTACTGAATTATGTACCTCTATATAGAGCTGGTCATCAACCGTAAAGAACTGTCCTTCTACCTCAAACATGTCGTCTTCCAGATAAAAGTCAACATACATTCCGTCGAATCTGGCAATGGTCTCCGGATCGTTTATATCAAGATTATTATTATATTCGTCCATCATATTATTACTTCTCCTTTACTATCAACGATAACTTTCTTTTGCAGCTTAATTAATATTATACTACAGCTTAGGAACTAATTCAGAATTCTGATATATATTTCCTATTATTTTTGACTGATTTACAAGGCTGTCTGAACCCGGGTATAAAGTACCGTCAAGAGATACGAGAATAAACTGACCTATTTCATCACTCCATGATACTTCAGCAATGCTCTCTTCATCGCCTACCATGAGTACATCGCCTTCGTAAACCTCTACGCCCTCTGAATCTTCCCAACCTGTAAACTGCATAGGGATCAGTTCGATCGGTGGATCAGTCTTGAAATCATATATATAAAGCGCTCCGAATGTAAGATATGCATATAGCGAAACCATCATATCTGACTGCGGATCCTTTATATCCTCCGGCATATACATAGTGCTTGATGTCGGATCCCACGCACGGTATTTTATTTCACGTCTGCGTTCTTCAGGATCTGCATCTCCGTTCTCAAATATATTGCCTACGATCTTTATTACATCCGAAAGGTAAGCTCCGCCCGGAGAAGTTTCAAGGTCGTCACCCAAGAAAAGATAGCCTGACGTAATATCATCCCATATTACCTGATAATATTTACCGTCGACCTCTACGATATCGCCCTCATATATCTCATACTGTTCTCTGTCATACCAGTTCGTGCACTGCTGAAAAACATATTCAGTAGGTGGATCTGTCTTGTAGTCCTTGATATGCAGGACTCCGTCTATAAGCCCGCCGTATATGGTTTTCGGAGCATCCTCCGCAGTATCCGGCTCCTCCAGATCCTCCGGTGAGAACATCTTTCTCTCCACTGGATTCCATGCTCTGAATTTCCATTCTCTTGTATATCCGTCAGCCATAAAAAATCTCCTTTTCTTTTACTTGCCGAAAGTGCACTTAGGCCATATACATTCATCACACTGCATGCATAAGCCGCCTACACCAAGGCTTGTTATATCTTTTTTAACTATTTTTTCGCCGGCCAGAACCCTCGGAAGGAGCAGATCTACGACAGTAGTTCTGAAAAACATTCCGCATGCCGGAACTCCCATAATAGGAATATCATCAAGATAAGCCATCATAAACATAGCGCCCGGAAGCGCAGCAGCGCCGTACTTTACGATCTCCGCGCCCGCATTCTTTATAGCAGACGGCGTCAGATCGTCAGGGTCTACAGACATACCGCCTGTAGTAAATATCAGCTCAGCGCCTTTATTTTTCAAATCGAGTATTTTCTGAGATATGGTTTCCAGATCGTCAGGAGCATAAGTTATCTCCAGTATCTCCGAACCGTAAGACTCGACCTTTTCGGTAATAACAGGAGCAAACGCATCAGGTATGCGATTGTAGAACACTTCGCTTCCTGTTATTACGCAGCCTACCTTCTTCTTCTGGAAAGGCTTTACCTCAAC
>CAVGTL010000091.1:0-1129 GCA_963632005.1 Succinivibrio sp. | reverse complement strand
ACCCAGCCTGCTTCCGCTGCAGCAGCCTCGGCGGCTTCTATGTCCGAAGCTTCTACTACAAGAGGTATTACCTTAGTTCCTGCCAGCATATCGCCTTTTTTTACCCGCATGTTATTTGGAAGCGTTGATACTATAACATATGGCAGTTCATTTATACGATCAACGGCTTCCTCGTTTATTTTAAGAAGACCATCCTGCTCAGCAAATATATTGACTCTGCTCTCCTTTGGAGCGGCTGCATACGTTCCGCTGCCTTTTATAGCTTCGCCGAGTCTGATACCCGCCTCGTCCTCGTGAACTTCCTTGTCTGAAAGCTCAAGTACGTATATATTGTTTTTACCCACATTCAGCAGCGTATCAACATCTTCCTCGCGAATAATATGTCCTTTTTTAAATACAGAACCTTTAAATTCGCCTCTTACTATACGAGTGATATCATGCGCAAGAATTTTTCCGACTGCGTCTTCAGTCTTTATTATTTCCTTCTTCAAAAAAACCTCCCGTCCTGCCATAACACAGAATGCCGACTGCATCGTCCCTCGCCTGCAGCCGATTGACAGAACATATATCTACCTTAATATATCGTGATAAAAAAGCGGATCAGAATATAGACCCGCTACTCATATACATTAATATTACAATACTTTCGGCATCATTTCAAGAATGATTTAATGTACTTAAATTTTCACGTTCAAGTAATATTGCTAATTATAACTTAACCTTACTATTCAAATAAATACTCAAGATAAATTTTTAACAATACTTTTTTGTATGAATAAATTTAAAAATTCCGTCCGCCCGGCGGACCCACACGATCGATCAAACTATTTTTATTCGCCAACCTGTGGCACATAATACATGTATGACGATCGATTCTAAGAAAAAAAGGATACCGTTTAAGGCATCCTTTAAATACAATTATTATTAATTATTTACACACTTCACGCCATTTGAGGTCATAAGGCTCAAACGTAACGTTTCTGTACTTATCCACATCAAGGATCTTACCGTCCCAGTCACCGTGGATGTCTCCGTTCTGCTTGATAAGTATATCATACAGTATATCGTATGTAACACCGTCATCACCTGTTTCTACGATAGTGCTGTATGGAAGCGTCTTATGATAAGT
>CAVGTL010000090.1:0-11372 GCA_963632005.1 Succinivibrio sp. | reverse complement strand
CATTTGATGCGCATCCGCGCGTTCCGCTTCGGACAAGTTTTTGAATTTGCGGCTACCGCTCACTTCACTGGAAGCATCACCATTCTGCTCCGAGCTCCGCTTATCCATATGTTTGTCAGCCTTTTAAGCGTCTTTTATAGTTACAAAAGCATTTTTGTTTATCTCGATTATATCACAAATAAATATTTATTTTACTTTTTCTTTAATTCTATCGCGCCGTTTGGAACAGCGTATTTCAAATCTATCGTCTTTATATCTTCATTATTATCAAACAGGATACCGGCTTTTGTTCCATCAATGACCGTTATCACGCCTACACCGTATTTTTTGTGTTCTACTGTCGCGCCCGGTTTAAAATCGGGCAACTTTGTTTTTAATACGGCTGCTTCTGACGCTCTGCGTGAGCGGTCGTCCGGAAATACAAGTTCACCGTTTTCGTCCGGTCTCCTGCCTGTAAAGCGGCTTATCCTGCTGTCATATCGGCGTGCTCCCGCGCTGCTCTCTATGGACCGGTGCGCGTTTACTTCCGCCATTATCTTTGCCGCTGCTGCGGAGCCCTGTTGCGCGCGGGCGCGCGGCTTTTCTTTTTCATTTCCGGTGAATTCGTAGTAAAAGTCCGACATTTGATTTTCCATTCCGTATGCGCGTTCGGCTGCACAAAATGTAAGCTCGTCTATTGCTCGCGTGACTGCCACGTAGAACAATCTCCGCAGCTCCTCGCCATCGCTTTCTTCTTTTTTAGGACCCGGCGAGAATATGTCCTGATACGGGTCGGCGAATATCACCTTGTCGAACTCGAGCCCTTTTGCCGAGTGAATCGTGCTGAAATATATGTTTGCGTCCATGCCAGCGTACGGATCCATGTTCAGGTAGTCCAGTCGGTCCATAAACTCCTGCAGCGTCGCGCAGTTTTCCGCTATCGCGCGCAGCGTGTCTACCTTACGTAGCTGCGACCTCGGCGCTGTGTCAGAGCCGGACCTGCGGCTCAGGTAATTCTCGTATCCGCCCTGTTTAAGTATGATGCGCAGCGCGTCGGACGGCGTTGCTGACCTCGCTTTATCCATAAAATCACAGAAACGCTCTGCCTTGCGGTTATCCGAATCATCACCACTGCTGCCCAGCTTGTGCGCCACTGTATTTATTATGCCTTCCTTTGCAACGCTCTGCTTCCACGACTCCGCGATCGACTTGCTTATGTAGAGCCCGCCCGCTTTATAGTACATTTTCATAAAGCTTTCCGCGTCATTAGGGTCGAGTATGACGCGTATGATGCTCCTTATATCCTCAACTACCGGCGACGAGAAAAACAGAAAGTCTTCACGCCTGCACCTTATGCGCGCGCCGCTCCTGTCTGCAAGGTCTATCAGCGGTATTACGGAATCGTTGTTCTTGTACAGAACTGCGACCTTCTTTCCCGGGTTTTTTACGGTAAACTCAGTGACCTCGTCGAGTATCATTTTATACTGTTCCTTCAGGCTAAACGCGCGCAGCGTCTTGATACAGCTCTCTGACGCTATCTGCTTGTTGTTTCCGACCGAGCCGACGTCCCTGCCCGCACTGCTCTTTTGCTCTGATGCAACAAGTGCTCCTGATACTCCCGATGTTCCATGCTTCCTGCCGGGTCGTATACCCTTCCTGAATCGTTTGTTATTATGCTCTATGAGCCGCCCCGCCGCTTCTACGATCTCACCGCGGCTCCTGTAATTTGTTTCCAGATAAAAAGTTCGAGCGCCGGGATAATCGTTGCTAAAGCTGAAAAGAGACTCAGGCGACGCACCCCTGAACGAATAAATGCTCTGGTCGTCATCGCCGCATATCATAATGCCTGCGGCTCCTGTCCTAATGCCTGCGGCGCTCATCGTGGGCGCGCCTGGCGCGCAAGCAGCGGCGGCATTACCCATAACGAGCCGCCGCAGTATATCAAATTGCAGCTTACTCGTATCCTGCGATTCATCGAGTATTATGTACCTGTATCTTCTGCGGTAAAATTCCAGGACCTGCGGAAATTTCACAAAGCATTTGCGCGCGAAGCGCATCTGGTCGTCGAAATCCATAAATCCTTCATTATATAAATACTGATTGTAGGCACTGTATATGCCGTAAAGGTCGATGCCGCGCATATCGTCTGAAAGCTCGAGCTTATTTATTTCATCCTTTGAGTTGAGCATCTCGTTTTTTATCCTGCATATCGCTATCCTAAGCTCGGAAAGCGATGCGTCAGACAGAAATGCCGTTGACTGGCGCGCGTACGCCGCGCGGACTGCAGCGTTGAAGACCGCTGCGTTATCAGGCGGTATTTCCATCTGAGGTATAAGACCGTCACTCTGCGCCTTACGGACTACACCGGCGCAGAACGCATTTATAGTGCTGAAGCGCGGAAGCCTTTGCGATGTTGCTGCCGCGCCTGCTCCGCGGGCCGGTGCTCCGTATGCGGTCCGTTCTTCCTGCTGCTCGCGCGGTGACGCGCACAGGCTGTAGTCTTTATTATTGCATTCATCAATATTACAAAAGGAATTTATATACCGTTCCTTCATCTCACGCGCCGCAGCCACCGTAAACGTCACAGCCAGTATAGACTCCGGCGCGACATTGAGAACGCGCGTCATGTAGCCGATGCGGTTTATGATAGTCCGCGTCTTGCCGCTGCCCGCAGTCGCTATCAGATTCACCGCACCGTCAGCTCGCTTTATCACCTCAAGCTGCTGCGCGTCTGCTTCTATATTATATTTTTCTACAAACTCTTTTATTAAACGCTCTGCGTCCATCACCGCATATCCTGCGTCTACCTGAAGCTGCTTATCCATAACACTCTTTCACCCCGCCCTCTGTTGGCATTTAGAGTATTTTAACACATAACGCGCTCATAGTATATCCATTCAGAGAATATTTTGTAAAATTTTAACATAAAAGTTCTCGATTCATCTCACCATGCCGCCAAGCACCAAATACATATTGCAAAATCACATGCAAATCATTATAATATTAAAAGGCGTCTCACAAGATGCCCTGAAAAACACATATACAATATACAAAATATAGAGGGTTGACCGAATGGCTAAGGAGCTCGCCTGGAACGCGAGTAAGGCGTAACAGCCCTGCGGGTTCGAATCCCGTGCCCTCTGCCAGTTTTGACCGTTGCAATCGCAACGGTCTTTTTTTATTATTGGCACGGGATTCGAACCCGAAAGGGTCAGAGGCTCCGGTGGAGCCTCTGAGTCCGAGCACGCCCAAGGCGCGCGCAGGACGGCAGACAGCATCGCTGGCTGCGAAATCCCGTGCCCTTTATCAATTTTAAAGTGCAGGATTCGAACCCGAAAGGGTCAGAGGCTCCGGTGGAGCCTCAAGGTCCGAGCACGCCCAAGGCGAGCGCAGGACGGCAGACAGCACCGCTGGCTGCGAAATCCCGTGCCCTCTGCCAGTTTGACCGTTGCAATCAGCAACGGTCTTTTTTATTGCACAAATCCATATTAATAATTTGATAAAGTAGTCAAATTAAGATATAATATGACTACCAAAGGAGGCTTATTCACTATGTTTAATACACTTTCAATAAGACCGTCAAAAGATTTACGTACAAATTATGCACAAATTTCCATACTTACCAGACAAAACCCTGTAGCCATTACAGTAAACGGAAAAGAAGACACTGTTATACTATGTCACGATGATTATATGCAGCAGCAAAGATATATCTCAGAACTGGAAGCCCGGCTTGCATTATATGCTCATTTAGCTCAGGCTTCGGAAGATGTAATACATGGAAGAGTACATGATGCAGACGATGCTCTTGATAATATTCTTGAAGAACTGGATGATCTTGAGTTATGAAATACAAAGTAATCATTGCAGAAACAGCAAAACAAGATTTGAAAGATATTTCATTTTGGATCGCATATAAGTCCAGGGATGTCAATATCGCCAAAAAATTCATTAATGAACTAAGAGAGCATATACGTAAATTAAATATGTTTCCACAGTCAGGAGCTATTCCGGACGACCCTGTCATTAGAAGCGCCGGTTTCAGATTCATCGTCCATAAAAATTATCTGATTTTTTACTCTATCGAAGAAACTGAAAAAGCAGTCCGTATTATGGCTGTTTTTAACTCAAGGCAAGATTACATGCGTGTAATCTCCAAATTCATTTGACAACGCTTAAAATCCCCTGCCGGAATCTTTCTCCGACAGGGGATTTCTTTTCTTCATAATATATATTACTTTCCGCCACGCATACTTGTATAAACCTTCCCGCTTTCCATGCTGACACCCTTAGCCGCTGCAAGCTCGCTCACCGTAACAAGCTGATAGCCGCGTTTTGTAAGCTCCGGTATTATCACATCGCATGCATCGGCCGTTGATTTATAAAGGTCGTGCATAAGTATTATATCGCCGTCCTGTACATGGTCAAGCACCTTTGACTGTACGGATGCTGCGTTTTTCGATTTCCAGTCGAGTGTGTCTATCGACCAGTTTATCATAGGCTTTCCGACAGCCGCCTTTACAGTGTCGTTCACCGCGCCGCCCACAGGCCTTACTATGACAGGCGCAGAGCCCGCATAATACGCTACTGCTACATCTGTATCGTGTATCTGCTTCTGTATCTGTACTGTAGTAAGCTTTGTAAGCGGGTTCTTGTGGTCGTATGTATGATTTCCTATCTGGCAGCCGTCGGTCAAAGCGCGCTGCACGCTCGATGCGTACGTCTTTACTCTGTTTCCGACGACAAAAAATGTCGCGCGCCCGCCGTTTTCCTCAAGCTTTGCAAGTATCCTGTTCGTGACCGGACCGTAAGGTCCGTCGTCAAACGTAAGCGCTACCATAGGTTTTGACGGATCCGGTCCTTCCGCTGACGCAGGCTGCGACGTTACAGGCGGCTTTAATTTATTTGCGTTAAAATCATCGCGCGCCTTCTGCATCTGCTTCACAAATGTCGGTCTGAAGCATGCTGACGTAAATTCCCTCATACCACTGCGCGTCGAGAGCGCCGCTGACATTCCTATAAGCGACATATACGACGACTTCGCTATCGTAAATTTATCGTCCGCTGCATTAACATTATTTTCCTGAGTTACGTCACTCATAACTACACTAATGCCTTCATTATCATCTGCAGCAGCCTGCTGCTGAACAGATGCTCCCGCATTGTCAGTACTGATCTCGGATATTCCATCTCCCGTGCTCCCTGCATATGAAAATACAGAGAACAGCATAACTGTTATTACTGCTATTGCTGTGATCGTTTTACATTTTCTTAGCATATATATTACCTCTTTTACCTCAATCGCATCTTTCGAGATATCCCTTTTCTACGTAAATTATATGCTCCCGATACGCCGTCATACAACGTATTTTTCCTTAAATAAATTTTAAACTATTTGGAAATTTTCTCCTATTTCGTACCCGTAGAACCAAATCCGCCTGCGCCGCGAACCGTGTCCTCAAGCTCTTCTACCTCTTCAAACTCAACAGCCAGCACCGGCGTTATAACGAACTGCGCTATCCTTTCCTTGTCGGCTACAGTCTGATCCTCGTCTGAGTGGTTATGAAGCGCTACCATTATCTCGCCTCTGTAGTCAGCGTCAACGACTCCGACTTTGTTTGCCGGCGCAAGTCCGCGCTTGCTCGCGAGACCGCTTCTTGCATATACCAGACCGGCGTATCCTACAGGTACTTCGAGCGCTACGCCTGTATGTATCATGACAGTCTTTCCTGCAGGGATAACTGTATCGCCGCCCATGCACGCGTACAGATCCGCACCTGCAGCGTACTCAGAGCCGTACTTTGGAATTATTGCGTTTTCGTCAAGCTTCTTTATTCTAACTGTTGTCTTTTCCATAATATTACCAACCTTTCATCTATTTAACGTCAACATGCGGATCTGCCCAGAGCACTATTTCATCAGTCTCAAGTGTCTTCTGAACATCGATGATCCGCTGATTTGTAGAGCCGCGGAATCGCAGATCTATGACCTTCTTATCTTCAACGAATTCCCCGTCAACAAGAACGTCTATGCACGAAAGCATTCCCATTATGACCGCCTCATCACCGAGTCTGTAAGTAAGCATATCCCTTTCAAGGTCATAACCAGAATAACACCATATCGTCTTTTCAGGATAAAGCTCCTTCAGGCGTTTCAGGAACGGCACGAGAACGGCGCTGTTCCTGGGTTCAAACGGCTCACCGCCGAGCAGTGAAAAGCCCTTTATATATGAAGGTTCGAGCGCCTTTATTATCTTTTTTTGAACTGACTCGTCAAACGGCTGACCGTAATCAAAATCCCACGTTTCCGGATTGAAGCAGCCCTTGCAGTGATGCGTGCAGCCGCTTACGTAAAGTGATACGCGCACGCCCGGACCGTTCGCGATATCATGTGTTTTAATTGTAGCGTAATTCATGTCAGACCTCATAAAACTTTTAAGGTGAGGCGGCGCATGCCGTCTCACCTTTTTATCTTACCATATATATTATTGTAATGAATACATTATTGCAATGATCGATAATGCTGCGGGGCCGCCGGCGGCCGCAAGGCGCTTCGACCTCATTCGCGCATTAATGCATTCATTTATTTATTCATCATTTACAGATGAAGGACTCTTGCCTTTATTTCCTTAGTCTTACCGACGTTCCAGAAGTTTTCGCCGAGATAACCGCATGTGCGGCGCGTAACGTTCATCTTGTCGTGGTCCTTATTTCCGCAGTTAGGGCATTCCCACTCGCCTTCATCGTTTATGATAATCTCGCCGTCATAACCGCATACGTGGCAGTAGTCAGACTTTGTGTTGAACTCTGCATACTGGATGTTGTCGTAGATAAATCTTACTACATCTTCCATTGCTTCCAGATTATTTCTCATATTTGGCACTTCTACGTAAGAAATAGCTCCGCCGGAAGATATCGGCTGAAAATCAGACTCAAACTTGAACTTTGAGAATGCATCTATTTCCTCGCGGACGTCAACGTGATAAGAGTTAGTGTAGTAGCCCTTGTCTGTAACGTCTTTTATAGTTCCGAAGCGAGCCTGGTCGATACGCGCGAAACGGTAGCAGAGCGACTCGGCAGGCGTACCATAAAGCGAGAATCCAAGGCCCGTGTCAGCCTTCCATTTCTTGCATGCTGCGTTCATATAGTTCATAACGCGCATGGCGAATTCTCTGCCCTTAGGGTCTGTGTGGCTCACGCCCTTCATTACCTTAGTCATTTCATATATGCCGATGTAGCCGAGCGACAGAGTCGAATAACCATCCATAAGGTATTTGTCGATGACCTCGCCCTTTTCGAGTCTCGCGATAGCTCCGTACTGCCAGTGAACAGGGCTCGTGTCTGACTTTACGCCGAGGAGCGCATTGTGTCTGCACATAAGCGCTTCATAGCAAAGTTCAAGTCTCTCATCCATAAGTTTCCAGAACTTGTCCTCGTCGCCGTCTGCAAGTATGGCTATCTGCGGCAGGTTTATGCTGACAACGCCCTGATTGAAGCGGCCCTCAAACTTGTAGTTGCCGTTCTCGTCCTTCCATGGAGAGAGGAAGCTTCTGCAGCCCATGCAGCTGAAAACGTTGCCCTCGTAATTCTCACGCATCTTCTTTGCTGAGATGTAATCAGGATACATGCGCTTTGCGGAGCACTTTACGGCCATTCTTGTAAGGTAGTCATACTTGCCGCCCTTCAGACAGTTGTGCTCATCAAGTACATATATGAGCTTAGGGAACGCAGGAGTCACGTAAACGCCCTTTTCGTTCTTTATGCCCTCATAGCGCTGTCTGATTATTTCTTCTATTATCATAGCGTTTTCTTTTATATATTCATCATCCTCACGGAGATTCAGGAATATAGTCACGAAAGGAGACTGACCGTTCGTAGTCATCAGCGTGTTTATCTGATACTGGATAGTCTGAACGCCGCTCTTGAGCTCATCTCTGAGTCGGCGCTGAGTCAGCTTTTCTATTACCTCTTCAGGTACATTCTCTCCCTCGCATTCCTCCTGTATCTGCCTCTTGAACTTATTGTAGCTCTTTCTGAGATATTTTCCGAGGTGTGATATATCGACAGACTGACCTCCGTACTGGCTGCTTGCTACAGACGCTATGATCTGCGTCATGACTGTGCAGGCTACCTGGAAGCTCTTAGGTGACTCTATGAGTTTGCCGTTCATAACAGTGCCGTTGTCGAGCATGTCTCCAATATTTACGAGGCAGCAGTTGAATATAGGCTGCAGGAAATAGTCAGCATCGTGGAAGTGTATAGCGCCCTCTTCATGAGCCTTTGATATCTTTTCAGGAAGAAGGAGTCTTCTTGTAAGGTCCTTAGAGACTTCTCCTGCGATAAGATCTCGCTGAGTGGCAGCCATAACAGCGTTTTTGTTGGAATTTTCTTCCATTACGTCTTTATTGCTGTTTTTTATAAGGCTGAGTATCGACTCATCTGTTGTATTCGCTTTTCTGATGAGCGCTCTTGAGTATCTGTACTTTATATAGTGCTTCGCCAGCTCAAACTTTCTTTCTCCCATGAGCTGATTTTCAACCATATCCTGTATGTCTTCAACGAGCAGTCTCGGACGCTGTTTTGATTCTATATAGAGAGCTATCTGGCGTATCTTTTCATCAGATATCCGCTGACTTTCCTCGACATTTGCATT
The DNA here is from genome assembly GCA_963632005.1 of Succinivibrio sp. GTDB lineage: Bacteria > Bacillota > Clostridia > Peptostreptococcales > Anaerovoracaceae > CAKQOE01. The sequence continues at coordinate 2,741 of CAVGTL010000090.1, read as the reverse complement.
TGCCTTTCTTATGGCGCTTTCTATCTTGCTCCTGTCGAAATCGACCGTTCTGCCGTCTCTCTTAATGACTTTCATTATGAATCCCCCGTTCCGTTTAAAAGTTTAACTGAAAAAATCTCATAATAAATGCCGCTGGATGTTCTGCGGGAAGCGACAGCGTCTGTCATGCAGTACCGTCTGCATCGATATCGTTCCCTCTGTTTATCATTGCGGCAAACCAAAGCTTTCTGTGTTTCTACGGGTTATTTTAGCAGAAGAGTTTCATGTTGTCCATATTATAATTTTTCTGTGCATCCATATTTAGTAAGTCAAGCACTATTTTTAACTTTTTTAATACAATATATTGTATGATTTTCCTACAGCGTCAATTTCCATCTTTTTCATATTTCGTCTCAACTCCCCTCATTCCATGCGTTGTACAGTTTTATATACAATTATAAAAAAATTTTTTCATCAAGATATTGAGTTGACCGTAACAATTACATTTATTAACATACATCATATTGTGTATATTACATTTATTTACTTTTCTTCTATATCTCTGAGCTTCTCCGAAAGCTGCCTGCGTGAAGTGATATCAAGCTTTGAATATATCCTCTGCAAAGTAGTTTTTACAGTATTTTCACTTATACCAAGTTTTTCGGATATTTCCCTGTTTATCATCCCCGAAGCCGCGCACAAGGCTACCTGAGTTTCACGCTTCGTAAGATTACTGAAACGGCTTCCCCGCATAGCGGAACGACATTTCGCACGATTCGCGCTGTAATCCTTTATAGCCTGCACAGCCTGCTCAGCAGCATCACTGAACTCATCAGGCAGCTGACGCATCAGAGATACCAGTTCTTCTCCGTAAAAAACTACCGAAGCCATGTTTTCAGTCTCACGTACGAGCTCAAATGCACTTTTCAGGCACTCACGCGCATTGTAAGTTTTTCCTATCTCATTCCAGGCCGAGGCCATCACGAGATACACCGCTTCTTTTACTACGAGATTTCTGCACATCGATGAATCGCCGAAAAACAAGTCCGCATAACTGAGCAGCTTATTGTACTTTTTCATAGACAGCAGTACATACATGTGCATAAGATATATAGATGGCATTGCAGGGTAAAGCAGCTCGACCTCGGAAAAATCACCTGTCCGCAGCCAGTCAGCAACGTTCTCAGTATCACCGAGCTGTATGCTTATCCATGCACGGCATACATCAGCCGTCTTTTTAAGCGGACTCATCATTATCTCCCGCTCACGCTCAATAAAATCCTTCATCGGATCGTTAGACGGAGCAAACTCACCTCTTGCTATCGCCAGCCTCGTCCGCAGAAAAGCTCCGCACAGCCTTACACCCATAGTTCGTTCAGGCGTTCCTCCACACTCGCGTGCAGCTCTGTCCATCATTATCTCGGCCATATCATAATCGAGCCGCATAAATGCAGCCTCAGCCTTAGCCTCACTGCTAACGCCGGCCCAGCCGGCCCCTATCAGCTTTTTGCCCCGCTCTGATACCTCGTCTATCATATCGAGCGTTCTGTCAAGAGAACCGCCGTTATAAAAAAGCTTAAGAACGGCAGTAGATCCGTATGTTCTCGGTATTACAGAATGCTCCGTCCTCTTAACTCCGTCAAAAACGGCCAGCGCATTATCATAATCCTGCTTTACTTTATTGAGATCCTCAAAATCCGTCATTGCGCGAAATATTGAATAATCGCATAGAAGCGAGTTTTTTTCCTTTTCGGAAAGACGCTGATCTGAATACAGATCCTCAAGGAATTCAAGCGATGCATCCCTGTAAAGCTCAAGCTCCCCGAAATTGAAAAAACGCCACGCCATGTAAAGCATCGCCAGATGATACCTGCTCCTTATCTCGCGCGGGCATTCCTTGTAGTATTTTATATAATTGGAACGTTTTTCCTCATCACGTCCTATATGTCTGCCGCGCTCTATAGCCGACATCATCAGCTCAAATTCCCCTGCACGGTAGTAATAATCGGCAGCCTTTACAAACTCACCGTCCTCGAGCATGATATCGCCTGCTGCCTTCAGCCTTTCATTCATATCAACTCCGGCAGTGATTCCTGACTGGAGCTCTGAGTGTGCTCCCTCATATATTTCCGTACTGCCGGTACGTGCTCCCTTGCTGTTAATTTCATTTTCTATATAGTTCAGCAGATGCTCCCGATACGGTTTTATAAACCTGAACGCATTGTCTCGTGCTTCATACATTATATACATGTTGTGAAGTCGCATGCTCCGTATTATCTCCGCTGCATCAGAACGTCCTGTGAATCGCTCCGCCTGGCTGATCGTAAACCTGTCCATTATCCCGACCTGCCTTGCAAAAGCTATCTCCTCCTGTATCCTGTCTATATTTCCTATATTTGCTATATAATCTTCAATATTTATGTCAGCCGCGCTGACGCCGCTTCTGATGTATTCATTTACCATAAGCGACAGGAGCATCGCCCAACCCTCGGTCCTTCTGTGCAGATACACTACTGTCCTGTGATCGACTGAAACACCGCTGAGCTTCAGGAATTCACTCGTTCCCTCTTCGTCAAAAAGAAGCATCTCCGGTATGACGAGGCAGACGCTGCCTCTCACTACATCTCCGCTGTACCTGTTCCAGTAGCTCAGTCTCGATGTTATGACAAAATGTATCCTTCCTCCTGATTCAACGGCAAGCCTGCACAGCATACATGCGACGGCCCCGCCGTCCTCCAGTTCATGAAGGTCATCCACTATTA
>CAVGTL010000089.1:0-11584 GCA_963632005.1 Succinivibrio sp. | reverse complement strand
TGATCAGTGCGGCGCGTAGCTTGCAACGGCGCCAGCGGAGCTTCTGCTCCGCCCGAGTTTCAGCGGGAGATATAACCCGCCGCTGAAAGTCGGAAATGGACCACGCCGCTTATAGAAGCGGGGGACATCTGGCACTACGTTATTGTTTTTAAAGCGAATAAAATTTTCCAAATAAGATTTTCAGCAATGGAGGTTTACCATAATGTATTACGATTATCATACACATTCATCATTTTCAGACGATTCAGACACGCCGCTCTCAGATATGCTCGATCAGGCTGTAAAATGCGGCATAAAAGAAATCGCAGTTACAGACCATTTCGACCCGGGATACCCCGATCCGGAATTTCCGTTTGAGCTTGCGTTTGACGATTACCACAGGACGCTTGAGGCTTACGCGCCTGAGTACTTGAAGCGCGGGCTTCGTATCGCTAAAGGCATAGAAATCGGTATACAGCACAATCAGCTCGACCGCTGCCGTGAGGCCGCTTCATCTTATGATTATGACTATATAATCGGATCGTTTCACTGTGCGCTCGGTGAGCCGCTCTATGAAGGGCATTTCTATGACGGCAAGACTCCTAAACAGGCGTTTTGCGATTATTTCGAGTATATGTATGACAATCTTAAGGTGTATAAGGACTACTGCAATATAGGTCATATGAATCTCGTTGCGCGCTACTCGCACGCTATGGCTGACTTTATGGATTACGGCGATATAGTCGAAGCGATACTTAAAATGATAATAGCTGACGGAAAAGGCATAGAGCTCAATACCTCTTCGTTCCGCTACAAGATGTCATGCACATGTCCTTCAGAAGAAATACTTCGTATGTACCGCGAGCTCGGCGGCGAGATAATCACTATCGGCTCTGACGCGCACACGCCTGACAAGCTCACCGACCACTTTGACTACGCTATAGAATACTTACAGTCGCTCGGTTTTAAATACCTTGCGAGCTTTACGAAGCGCAAGCCGTCTTTCGTGCCTCTTGAAAAATAATTCAAATATCGAAGTAATTTAAATATTTAAGTAATTTTAAAAATAAAAAACAGCGTTTGCGATTCCGTGTACGTATCAACACATGAGCCGTTAAACGCTGTTTTTTGTTATTCAGATATTTACGATATTGTTTAATACCCTGTTTTTCCTACGCTTCCGGGTAAAGCTCATTTACTGCTGCTTCTATTGTATCCTCTGATGCTTTCATAGCTTCAAGCGTCTGCGTCAGCAGTTCCTCAAGTGTCCATCCGAGCATATCTGCACCCTGCTGTATCACCTCGCGCGAACATCCCTCTGCAAACTTTTTGCTCTTGTATTTTTTCTTAAGCGACGAGTATTCCATATCTTTACAGCTCTTGCTCGGACGCATGAGCGCTGCCGAACCGATAAGGCCTGTGAGCTCATCGACTGCGAAAAGCACCTTTTCCATCTGGTGCTCCGGCTCAATATCGACGCATATGCCGTAGCCGTGGCTGCATACAGCGTGTATGAGCCTTTCTGACGCATTTATCTCGGCAAGCAGCTCCGGTGCTTTCTTACAGTGCTCCTCCGGCCAGTTTTCAAAATCGATGTCATGCAGCAGACCTACTTTCGCCCAGAAATCCGCTTCCTCTTCATCATCGCCGTAGCCGAGCTTATCGGCGAACCAGCGCATAACTGCGCTTACCGTAAGCGCGTGGCGTATGTGGAACTTTTCCTTATTATACTTCTGCAGAAGCGCGAGCGCTTCATCATTTACTTTCATACTTTCCATTTTCTGTATGTGCTCCTTTTGTTTAAGATGCCGTGCTGTGTGGCGGCGGGCCGCCCCGGCTGATATACTGTTCATTCCGTATATTATAGTTTGCACTTATGGCATTGTCTACAATTTTATAAGATTCTTAAACTTTGATTCTTAAACATTAGAACGCAGACATGGTTGTATTTATTCTACTTTCAGGGCTTCGTCGAGCATCGTTCTCGCAAATATTGCGTAGCCTTTTTCGGGGTCGTTTACGAGTACGTGAGTGACTGCTCCTATGAGCTTGCCGTTCTGGATGATCGGGCTGCCTGACATTCCCTGGACTATGCCGCCGCATGATTTCAGCAGCTCGTCGTCTGTCACGCGTATCACCATATTTTTATTATCATCGTCAGTCATATTTATTTTTTCGATCTTTATGTCAAATTTCTGAACATCGTTGCCGTTTATGGTCGTTAGTATCGTCGCGCTGCCCTCGCGTACTTCTTCGGGGTCCGCTATTTCTATGAGCTCGTCTGCAGTGCTGTTTGAGAGCCTGCTGTATGCTATGCCGAATATGCCTTTTTTGTTATTTTTTTCAAGGCGTCCGAGCGGCTCGTCAGCCTCGTAAAATATACCTCTGAGCTCGCCAGGATCTCCGCGCCTGCCTTCCTTGAGCGAGAGTATGCGCGCGTCCATGAGCTGGCCGTCGGCGACCTTGTATACCGAGCCGGACTCAGGATCTGTTATGCCGTGACCGAGCGCCGCAAATGAGCCGTTCGCCGGGCAGTAAAACGTCAGAGTTCCTATGCCCGCAGTCTTTTCGCGCACCCAGAGTCCCAGTCTGTAAACGCCCTCATCCTTTGTCCTGACCGGCTGTATCTTTATGTCAAGCAGCTCACTCTTTCTGCCTATCTTGAGATTTACAGTGTCGCGGTCAGTATCTTCTATTATATCGTGAACATCGTCCGCATTATGGACTGCCACGCCGTCAATAGAAACAACAGTGTCGCCTATCTGCAGCCCGGCGTCAAGCCCGGGGTTCACCATGCGCCCGTCCTCTGCTTCAAGCTCCTCAAGACCAACTACAAGTACATCCTCAACATCGAGCTTCACTCCTATGGACTGCCCGCCTGCGTATACAAGATCAGACGATATTTCTTCACCTGAAACAGGCTCGCCGTTCACTGCCGCCATATCGCCGCTTAAAGTTCCGTCATCGTTGCCGTTTTCCGAAAACGGCAGTCTGTAGCCGCTCAGCCACAGGAACGATACAGTTATGAGCCATACTATAACTAATATAAATATTAAATGCACGATGCCTTTTAATATTTTCACCATCAGACCAACCTACCCTTCGTAATCCTGAAGCAGCTCGTCAACTCCCGACTCGCTGCTTATATCAATGCCGTTTTCAAGCATCTCCCTGTCATACTCAGGGAGGATATCCGTCTGTATATCTGTTCTTTTTTCTGAAACTACGCTTCCGTTTGAATACTTGTATATTACAAGTATATCGTTTTCGGATATCGCTCTGTAGCCGCTGTAGCCGCGTTTCGCTGTGCTGCTGCCGCTGTTTTCCTTGCTGTTGCTTTTGCTTCCATTCAGGCTTCCGTTGCTGCTGTCGGATGCGACGCCGTCGTCATACATTTCTGAATACGGATCAGACCCGTAATAATATCTGTCATTAATGCCGATATCACTATCGACGTCACCGTCGCCATATCCATCAGATGTACCATCCGTGTAGCCGTTTATGGCAGCGCCCTTATTTCCACCGACATTATCAGTATATTCATTTGAAGCAATATTGTTACTTCCTTTTTGTTCTTCACCTGAAAGACCGTTATACGTATCGCCGTCCGCATTTTTTTCTGTGCCGTTGTCCGAATTTGAATCGTATCCGGCACTCACAAGCCTGTCCTCATTACTGCCGTCGCTTCCGCCTTCCTCTGCGCCTCCGTTCATAAAAGCATTGAGAGCGAGTCCCGCCAGAAAGACGAGCAGTACAGGTATAAGAAACAGAAGTCCTTTTGATTTCTTCTTTTTCTGAGAAAACATTTTTTCACCGCATTTCTATCTTAGATTTTTCTGTCATGCATTTAATATGCATTTTTTCCTGAAATGCGGAAAAATATTCATTTTTCACTCAAATAAATCAAACGCAGATGCTCCCTATTATCTTTGAAAGCGTCTTTTCACCTATCCCGCTGACGTTTTGCAGCTCGTCGGGCGAGGAAAATTTTCCGTTGGCGTTCCTGTAGTCGATTATCCTCTGCGCCATTGATGGGCCTATGCCTGTAAGCGTCTGAAGCGCAGCGCTGTCCGCAGTGTTTATATTTACCTTGCCAGAATCACCTGAATTGCTCGAATACGCCTGTCCGGCTGACATTCCATATAAATACGAAGCGTCACCGCTTCCGCCTGACTCAAAAAGCTGCGCGGCTGCTCCATCGCCGCCCCCTGCAGCCGCATCCTCAAGCTCCTGCTTAGTAGGCACGTATATCTTTGCCCCATCCTCGCATACTGCAGCCATGTTCATATACTTTATCTCTGCGTCTGACATAAGACCGCCCGCTGCATCGACCGCTTCATAAATACGAGCTCCTTCAGTAAGCATGACGACATGCGGGTCGATGACGGCTCCGCCGACATCGACATATATCCTGCCGTCCTCCACGCCGGCCGCGCTGCCATCATCCTCATCAGCGCCGCCGGCCCCTTGACCCAAAGCACCATCCCCCATGGCGCCGGCTCCGCCCGCGCCTTCCTCAAGCGACCCCGCCGCCCCGCCCCCTGAAACAACAACAGCCTCATCATCCCCGGCAAAGCAAAGCGTATAAACAACAGTCCCGACCAAAAGCAGCGGAATAACTACCAGCCACTTCTTCTTTTTCCATTTATGAATCTTTTCTTCCATATTATTACAACCCCTTTCAGGGTACAGGATACAACATAACAAATGTATTGTCAACCACATTATTACATTTTTATCATCTACAGGATGCTTCTGTTGCCTACGAACCTCGCCCACAGCTCCGATACAGCCCGCATCTGCACAAAAAAACAGGCACACGACCACCTCACATGCCTGCCGAATACATAATATTTTAAATTATTTTCAAATTAAATTATCTTAAAACCACGCTCTGCCTCACTCCCGCAGATCAGAAACAGCCCTGCAACTGTACCTCACGTCATCATCACGTTCGTCACCATCAAACGCATCCGGCACATCGCAATAATAATTAAACGAGCTCTGCACCGTCCTGAACGCATTGCTGCTCGACAGCCAACCGTCCATCATCTCATCCGCCGCAGTCTTCACCGGATATCTAAGCCAGTAGACCTGATGTGTATAATTGATCAGTGAAACAAATGATCTGTACCCGAACATCTCATTAAGCTTCTCAGCATCGTAATACTCGCCCGGCTCCGTCAGCGATGTTCCGCCGCCTGAATCATCAAGCTCATAGCTCTCAGAAGCCCTGTCATAAACGCTGTACATCACATACCCGCGCCTGTTCTCGCCCCTGAACGGCAGCGAAAACTCAGCAAACACTTCCGACCGCTGCTCCGCTCCCGAAAAGAAATCGATACTGTCATACGCTTTTCTGCCGAGATAATGATAAGACGCAGCATACGTCACCCCGTCACTGTCATAAAGCACGCGCCCCGTCAGCCTTATATCGCCCGTTTCCTCATCAGTTTCAGGCAGCCACCTGTCGTCATTATCGCACACAGGACTCAATTTTATACCCTCAGTCCCGTAAAAGCTGCCGTTCTCGCCGAGCTGCGGCTTCTCCGTCCACTCAAAATGGTCGATAAACTTCCAGCGCCCGCCGCCGACATCAACGCCGATATCTGTCATAGTCATATTCGTTGAAGCTTCCTTCTCCGTACCGTAAATTCCCGTCCGAGTACTCCCGTCACCGTTCATATCGTAATCATGCCCCCACACAACGACCCTCTGCGCCCCGGCGCATGCCATCACGTCATCATACGTCATATCATCAAGCACGTTCTCAGGAAATCCCAATGCAAGCAATTCCTTCCTGGCCGAATAATACCTCACCTCCTCCCGTGAGCCCGGCTCGCCCACATGCTCCGCAGCATTCGTGCTCTGAAGCTGCTCCGCAGCCGTATCATCAGCAGCATATTCATTACTATTATCAACAGGCTGCCAGTCCATAGCATACCCGCCGAAAAACAGATACCCGCAGGCTATACAAACGCATACCGCAGTGACCGCGGCTATGACAACGTTCCTGTCGGATACTTTTACCTCAGAAGCGTGCACAGCGTAGCCCGCCGTGTCTATCATCCGCGCCATACGAAGCAGACTGCGGATTATCATAATATACGCTCCGATCATCACTATAAAAACTATCCAGCTAGAAACATTCACATACGCCAGCCCCATAAATATGATGTACCAGACTACGAGGGCGTTCATAGCGCCGCCTGACGAGCCCTGCCCGGCTCGCTGCCGTACAGTTATAAAGCCCTGGCGCATAAGCAGCAGCACTACAAGCCGCAGGACGGCCGTCGCCACAGCCAGCATATTCGCCGCATCCGAGCTGTTAAACTGCGACGCGTATATCGTAGCATCTACAGCCAGAAGCGGTATCCTCGCGCAAAGCTGAAAAACGCTTATAGCATAGCAGGCTTTGAAAAAAACATTATCCTTCCTGAGAGCCCTGAACCCCAGCAGGCACATTATTGTACCGGCAAAAGGAAGTATATACTGAAGCATCAGTATGTTAAATGCTACTACCGACATCGCCATTCCTGCGATTATCATATTGGTGGCGTGACGCCACGGAGTTATGTCGTTTATCATTTCGTCAGAAATGTATTCGGGCATGTTTTCAAGGAATAATTCATCAAGGTCGTTTTCATTTTCAAGCATATCACCGAAAATATTTTTATTTTCCATTTTGTTTTCTTTTTTATTTTCATTATCATCCCATGCCATTATTCCTCACCTCCCAGCATTACGCGCAGCCTTTGCTTTATCCTGTAAAGCCTGCCCTCGACCGAACGCACGGTAAGTCCCGTTTCCGCGGCTATCTGCGCCGTTGACTGCATATAATAATACTTTCTGAAAAACAACGTACGTTCTTCGAGTGACAACCTGTATACCGCTTCCCGGAAGGCTTTGCGGCGTTCTTCTTTAAGAAGCAGCTCCTCCGGTCCGGGCTCGTCAGACGGTGTATCATGAGGTATATCCTCATGCGATATGTCTGCTGCCTGTTTTTTTGCGCCTCTCAGCCTGTTGAGCGCCGCATTTCTCGCTATCGCCGTCACCCAGCCTTTCCAGCTTCCGCGGCAGGCATCATACGTCGATGCTTTTTCCCAGACCTTCATTGTGACCTCGGACAGGCATTCCTCCTGCTCACGCGGATCCCGGAGCATTGGTGCGACAACGTACCTGACGAGCGCGCCGTACATTTCCGTAAACGCCTGTATGCCTCGCTCGTCGTGCTCTGCAAGCATTTTTATTATCTTTTCTTCATTCATACCATATCACGTCCCGCATCTCTGATCCCTGTACTCTCCTTAAAATACTCTTCTATATTACATTACACGAAAATTCCGGTAAACCCACGCAAATTATATAAAAAATATATTTTATAAAAAACAGGACGCCTTTCTGTTGCCTGCGAAATATACGGAACGCTCCGTGGTACAGGGAACTTCAACTACGCTTACCCGTATATTCTCCGGCAGTATATGGCGTCTTTTTGTCTATATAAATTTAGATACAAATTATACTTTTAAAACAAAAAAACGGTACAAAATGCTAACCACTCTGTACCGCTTGTTAAATCAATTATTAAATTATCTAAATACTACATCCAAAACTACTGAAGTTCCTTAAGTATCTCCTCGTCTTCAGGTGAAATGTCTATATCATCATCATCGCCAAGCTCTGCTTCAACGACTTCTATATCGTGATCGTCGATACCAACGCTCTCGCGTTCTGCTTCGAGGTCCGCGATCTCAGTATATGCAGCGTCTATGTTTGAGCATAATGACTCGATCTTTTCATCGAAAACGTGACCGTTTTTATACTGCTGATATACGTACTTGCCGATCTCAAACTTTAATGTTCTGATATCCTTTTCTTTTTTCTTGATATTCATCATGAGCTTGCTCGATTCAGCGATCTCGCCTGATTTCTGAGCAACTGATTTGCCGATATCACTTAATTTGTCTAAAAAAGCCATCGCGTTAAACCTCCTGATCTATTTGTAGTAATAATATGTTCATAAATAAAAAAATGTGAGCAAACCTGTAAGCCGAGTTCTGTATTAAACGATCATCTTTCTAGCCGTATCGTCGCCGATACGTTCAAGCAACCTACCATACCAGGCAGCGACGGGCAGCCGCTTTTTTACGCCAATTCTTGGTCTTGCTCCGGGTGGGGTTTACATGGACGCGCTCTGTTACCAAAACGCCGGTGAGCTCTTGCCTCGCCTTTTCACCCTTACCGCTTGCGCGGCGGTATATCTCTGTTGCACTTTCCCTGAAGTCACCTTCGCCTGACGTTATCAGGCACCCTTGCCCTGCGGAGCTCGGACTTTCCTCGCCGCCCTGATATATATCAGAGCGCCGCGATCGTCTGGCTTACTCACATCAGTATATTTTATACTATTTTACGCCTGCATACAAATTACAATTGTATTAAAAAATCTATCTGAACGGGTCTATGTTAGTTTCTGAAGGAAATACTTCTACATCGTCCAAAAGATGCTTTTCGTCAAGCGCGTTTATCAGCAGATGCGCCATATTGCGGGAGAAAAGTATCTCTGTACCGTAATGCCCCGCGTCAACGACGCAAAGGCCTATATCGTCAGCATGTCGAGCGTCATGATACTTTACGTCGCCTGTTATATAAACGTCAGCGCCGTTCTCATAAGCTTCGTCTATAAACTCAGCTCCCGCTCCCGTGCAGAGTGCTACCTTCTGTACGTATTCAGGAACAGGACCCGCTATTCTTATCTCAGCGTCAGGACATATCTCTGCCACGTCCTCTATAAAGTCAGAAAAATATACCGGCTCTCTGTAAACGCCGTAACGACCCATGCCGCAGCCCGGATGTCCCTCAGCAGGCTCCATAGGCGTTATATCCTTCAGATAAAGCTGTTCTGCCAGATCCTGATTAGTGCCATGGGCCGCAGAGTCAAAAGCAGTATGAGATGAATAAACGCTTATACCGTTTTTTATCAGCTTTACTATCTGACCTCCGACTACCTGATCAGCGTCGATGCTACCGAGCTTTGAAAATATGAGCGGATGATGCGTTATTACAACGTCAGCGCCCTTTTCTACAGCCTCATCGACTACAGCGTCGCTTATCTCAAGACATGTCATTATCCTTTTTATCTGCTTTTCCGGGTCGGCATTTATCTGTATGCCGCTGTTATCCCAGCTCTCCTGAAGCTCCTCAGGAGCTATTTCATTTATTACAGATATGAGTTCTTTTATATTCACTGTATATAACATCTCCTTTTAAATATGCCGGTCTGAACGCAAAATCTACTGTCTTACCGTCTGGTTACTGCTGACCGCTGAAAGCTGTCATTTTCTTTATTTCTGCCAGCCTTTTTTCTGTCAGCTCAAGCTGACGCTCCGATGATTCATTGCGGCCGCTCTGCTTTATCGAATCTATTATTCTTTCTTCGACCTGAACACGCTTTTCGAGGTACTCACTTACCGTATCGTCAGCATCATTATCTACATCCACAAGATACATACACGGTATTTCCAGAGAAATATCATCTGAAATACCCAGTGACGCCTTTATATCAGCGGCTCTGCTTATGCGGGACGCATCCTCGTCCGTAACATATTCGTTCCTGACGGCGCACAGTATCTCGCTGTATTTTTTTCCTTCTTTTACCACGCGTTCTTTTATTATTGTAAACTCACGCAGATCTGACTGCATCCATCCGCGCAGCTCGCGCGAGTTGTTCCGCGGCTGGAGTATCAGCTTTTTAAGCGAGCGCGTCTTTTCGATATCATGCGACAGGATATCGCGGATAAGCAGCCCACCCATTCCGGCTATTATAACGGTATCTGCCTCACCGGCCTCAAGCACCTCTATGCCGCTTCCGAGCCGCATATCGAGCTTTTCAGTATCCGGGTCCTCCGCACCGAGATAAACAGCGGCATTTGCCGCAGCCCTGTCGAGCGGTCCCTGATTTACATCGGCGAGTATCACATCGCTGCATCTGCCGTTTATCAGCAGCCACAGCGGTATATATCCATGGTCTGTACCTATATCGGCAACGACCTCGCCGTTTCCGACGAGATCTGCAATGACCTGCATCCTGTCTGTCAGTTTTAGTTTATTCTTATGCATCTCTACACGCACCGTCGCGCACTACTCGAGGTAATCCTTGAGCTTCTTGCTTCTGCTCGGATGTCTGAGCTTTCTGAGCGCTTTAGCTTCTATCTGTCTTATACGTTCTCTCGTAACGTCGAACTGCTTGCCTACCTCTTCAAGAGTACGAGCGCGTCCGTCCTCAAGGCCGAATCTCAGCTTGAGCACCTTCTGCTCTCTTTCCGTAAGAGTTCCAAGCACTTCCACGAGCTGCTCCTTGAGCATCGAGAATGCCGCTGCTTCAGCAGGCGCCGGAACGTCGTCATCAGGGATGAAATCTCCGAGATGGCTGTCCTCCTCCTCGCCTATAGGCGTTTCGAGTGAAACAGGCTCCTGCGCGATCTTAAGTATCTCGCGTACTTTCTCGACTGAGATATCCATTTCAGCAGCGATCTCTTCAGGAGTCGGTTCGCGGCCGAGTTCCTGCAGGAGCTGTCTTGAGATCCTTATGAGCTTGTTTATAGTTTCTACCATATGAACAGGTATTCTTATAGTACGAGCCTGGTCAGCGATAGAACGCGTGATGGCCTGTCTTATCCACCATGTAGCGTACGTACTGAATTTGTAACCCTTTCTCCAGTCAAACTTATCAACAGCCTTTATCAGACCGAGATTTCCTTCCTGGATAAGGTCGAGGAAAAGCATGCCTCTGCCCACGTAACGCTTTGCGATACTTACAACGAGACGCAGGTTAGCCTCGCATAACTTTTTCTTCGCTTCCTCATCACCGAGCTCCATCCTCTTTGCGAGCTCTATCTCCTCTTCAGCTGACAGCAGAGGTACCTTGCCTATTTCCTTAAGGTACATTCTTACCGGGTCGTCTACTGCGATTCCCTTCGCCATCGAAGCCTCGAAATCCTCTTCGCTCTCTTCAGCAGCCTTGAGGTCAGCCTTATCGTCCTCGTCAAGCTCGTCGAGATGATCGTCGAAATTCTTCAGATTTATCTCAAAATCCTCAGGCTCAGTTTCAGAAACGATCTCTATGCCGTTTGTCATGAGCGTTTCGTAAAGCTCATCCATCTGGTCCTTGTCGAGCTCAACAGTATCCATCTGATCCGATATTTCCTTGTAAGAAAGGCGTCCCTTGCCCTTGCCCTTTTCAAGCAGGGCATTTAATATCTCGACCTTCTTCTGTTCGATGTTCAATGCTTCGTTTTCCATTATAATATTTCCTCTCAATTTGTTTTCACATTCTGCAATTCCGACTGGATGCTCTTAAGCTCATCCATAAGAGACTTTATCTGCTCGCCTTCATTTTCAGGCAGCATATCAAGCATCGCAATAATATTTTCGTAACGTTCTGTCAGCTTATCTGTTTTTATCTTCCTTTTAAAATCCGCCAGCATCTGGTCGCTGTTAGTCGGAAACGGCAGCGAACTGACTATATCGCCAAGCACAGCCGCATCCGCCGGTTCAAGCGAATCAGCAGCCTTTTTAAGCTCTATCTCTCCATCCTCCTCTCTCAGCG
>CAVGTL010000088.1:0-11816 GCA_963632005.1 Succinivibrio sp. | reverse complement strand
CCGCTGGCGCCGTTGCAAGCTACGCGCCGCACTGATCAAGCGAGCTTGTCAGTGATCTGCTACGCTTTAAATAAAGTATACTTTATTATAACATCATATCCGTATAATCGCACGGTGGGAGCATACGTTGAAGCATGTTCCGCAATGGATGCACTCGCTCTGATTTATATATACAGGATGGCGTGAGCCGTCGATACACTGCTGCGGACAGACATCTATGCATGTGCGGCATTGGATGCATTTATCTGAAACAGCAAAGCCACGCTGTATACGCATAGTCTGATAAAGAATATCCGGAAGCACATGGTCAGTTTTGTCATAAGTATCAGAAGAAATACTTCCGCTTTCCGCATCAGCATCAGTAAAGCCGAACATATCCCGGCAAATCATACGCCCGGAATCTGTCTTAAATATTTTATTGTATGCAGATATAACCGTATTGATCGGTTCGTTGTCCTCAAAAAGATTTACAAGGAAATCAGCCTCCACAAGTATCTGATAGTCTGCTGAGTTTATATCCTTATATGTATGGTGATGGGCGATAAGCCAGCATACGCGCTCCACAACAGCAGGCGTATATCCAAGCGCTGTAAGCATTTTTTCAGCTTCAGGCGGACCCTCTAATTCCTGATGCTTACCGTTGCAGTCTCCGTATTTACGTTCGCTGATCTTTATTCCTATATCATGTGTTATAGCTGCTGCTTCAAGTATAAATATCTCATATTCTGTAAGTGATTCCATCTGAGCGATCACAAGGGCAAAGCTGTGAACTTTCATAAAATGCTGTATGCGTTTAGGATCGCCTGAAAAATATTTTATCATGGAGCATATGAGCTCAGTGTGTTGTCCTGCCATGTTTTTCTCCTCATACTACCTGTAAGTAAGCCTGAATCGGTATTCGGACGCATAATAGAATAGTGTTTCACGTGAAACGTATATAAGCGTCACAATTCCGTTGAGCATATTTTACCACTTATCTTTGCAATCAGGTAGGATTATAAATGTAGATATACAATTTAATAAACTTCAAAAATCAATTGTTGATATTGGCTAAAAAATTAAAGAGTATATTGAAAAAACGCAATGGTGAATTATTTATCATTAAGATGCAGATATTGACTAAATCAATATTATATTGTAACGTAAATATATCAATACATGAATGTTACAACAGCACCGCGCGGTCGCCGCGCCTGAGGACGTAATGATATCTTGCATATCAGGAAAGAAAAGTGAGCAAATGAATCCGATAACAGCATTAAAATTAAAGAAAACAGCAAATGAATTCAGTAATCTGCACCCTAAGTTTGCGGAATTTATGAGAACAAATTATCTTGAGAACCTGCAGGAGGGAACTATAATAAAAGTAGTTATCCAGCCACCTGACGGGGAAGCGACAGCATCAGCCATGAAGGTCAAGAAAACAGACCTCAAGCTTGTTGAAGACCTAAAAAATCTTTAGTATGATATTAATATATCTGAGGCGGATATATTAAGTTAATGTGTAAACGACTAAGGTAAATGTGAGGAGTAAATAATGAAACAGCATAAATTCTGGGCGGTAGCCGCAGCATTCTGCATGATAATGGCATGTATAACGGGCTACAGGCATAAGTAAAAAAGAAACTGTAATAATCAAACACCCCTGTGCATATTAATAAAAGCACGGGGGTGTTTTTTATGATATATATGGATAACGCAGCTACATCATATCCAAAGCCTGCGGAAGTAATAGAAGCAACAGCCGAATGCCTGGCAGCATGGTGCGCCAATCCGGGCAGAGCCGGACACGAATATGCTATGCGCTCGTCAGAGAAGGTTTACGATACACGGAAAAAAGCAGCAGAAATAGTCGGCTCCGGAGCAGAAGCCGAAAATATAATATTCACAAAAAACTGCACAGAAGCGCTTAACATAGCAATAAAAGGAATGCTTAAGAAAGGTGATCATGTAATAACGACGATGATGGAGCATAACTCTGTTTTACGCCCGTTATTTGCAGCCAAAAGATATGGTATAGATACTTCATTGCTCAGGTGCGATGAAGAAGGATATCCGGAAAAAGGGAGCATTGAAAAAGCGTTAAAGAAAAACACTAAAATTATCATATGTACATTGTCGTCGAATGTGACCGGAACAATAATGCCGGTAGAGGAACTTGGAGAGTTTGCAAAAAAGCACGGGATTATATTTATGGTAGACTCGGCACAGGGGCTCGGAAGCATACCATTTGATGCGGGATCTTGTGGAGCATGTATAGTAGCTGCCAGCGGTCATAAATCTCTTATGGGTCCTCAGGGCACAGGATTTCTCTATATAGACAGCGAGGTAATGCCAAAGCATATGGAACATATCATGGAAGGCGGAACAGGAACGGAGTCTCTTCAGTTGATACAGCCTGATGTGCCTCCGGAAGGATTTGAAGCAGGAACTTTAAACGTACCGGGCATAGCCGGCCTGAATGCCGGGATATCGCATATACTCAATGAGAGTGTCGAAAAAATAAGACGAAAAGAAAAAGACCTAATGGAATGCTTGCATGAGGAACTGAAAGAAACAGACGGCATGATCATATACGGACCGAAAGACCCGATCAGAAAAACAGCGATCCTTTCACTTAACATAGATGGAATGGATTGTGAAAGAGTCGCAGCCATACTTAATGATGAGTATGGAATAGGCGTAAGAGCCGGGTATCACTGCGCGCCGCTCGCACATCGCGCTATAGGAACAGAAAAAACAGGATGCGTAAGGATATCTCCTGGAATGTTTTCGACATATGAAGATGTGATCGCTACAGCGGAAGCGCTTCGCAGGATAGCCGCAGAAAATCACTAATAATATATAATGTAATCACACTAAAATCCATCAATCACTGCTCAGCCGGTGACGGCTGCTTTTTTAAGACATTAATTGCGCAGTTGATTTATTGCAATCATTGCGTATGATGAAAAAATTTTTTGTCAAAGTTTTTAAAAATAAACATTGACATGAAGGTTAGTGGGTGCTAATCTATCTTTGGTTAGAGCTTGCTAACCTTTTATTTTGGTGTCCGGGTTAGGTAGAACTACCTTGAAGAAAGTGTAATATCTGGAAAATCCAATCAAAAGGTGTATAAGCTCACTTGAGGTTTTACTACTTTATAGCAGAAAGGATGATGGAAATGCCTTTAACAATGATCGACACAGGCGCAAAAGGAACGATAAAAAAGGTCGGAGGATCCACAGAAACAAGAAGATTTCTTGAGAATCTCGGCTTTGTAGTAGGAGAGACTGTTACTGTTCTGTCTGCGTTTGGGGGCAATATGATTGTCAGCATAAAGGATTCGCGTGTGGCTATAAACAGTGACATGGCGATGAAGATTATAGTTTAGTCTTCAGATATTTCAGAGAATGGAGGTATATTATGAGAACTCTTAAGGATGTTGCTACCGGCGAAACTGTAGTAGTTAAAAAGCTTGATGGCGAAGGCGCTTACAAGAGACGCATCATGGACATGGGTATCACTAAGGGCAGTGAGATCTATGTAAGAAAAGTTGCACCTCTCGGCGACCCGGTAGAAATCACAGTCAGAGGCTACGAGCTTTCACTCAGAAAGGGTGACGCTGAAATTATCATTGTTGAGTAATTTTTTGGTCACGAAGTTAGCTGGAGCTAATTATTAAACAGTTTAAGGAGGAGAAAAATGAGCATGAAAATCGCACTCATCGGTAACCCGAACTGCGGTAAAACGACAATGTTCAACGCCCTCACAGGCGCAAGGCAGTATGTCGGCAACTGGCCAGGCGTAACTGTCGAGAAAAAAGAAGGTCGTCTTAAAGGACATGAAGATGATGTAATCATTACTGACCTTCCTGGTATTTATTCTTTATCACCATATACACTTGAAGAAGTAGTCAGCCGTGACTACCTCGTAGACGTAAGACCTGACGCTATCATCAATCTGGTCGATGCTACAAACCTTGAAAGAAACCTTTATCTGACAACACAGGTAATGGAACTTGGTATTCCTGTTGTTATCGCAATGAACATGATGGATCTCGTTGCAAAGAACGGTACCAAGATCGATATAGGCAAGCTGAAGAATACATTCGGCTGCGAAATAATAGAAACATCAGCTCTTAAGAATAAGGGCGTAACAGAAGCTGCTGAAGCTGCTATCGCCGCAGCAAAGAAGGGCACGCTTCCTAAGAAGCTTGAATTTGATTCGAAGGTAGAAGGTTATCTTGGTGAATTAAATGATCTCCTTCCTGCATCAGTAGACGATCATCTCAAGCGTTGGTATTCTGTAAAGCTTTTCGAAAGAGACGAAAAGGCTACTGACAAGATCAGCCTTTCAGCAGACGCAAAGAAAACTGCTGAATCGATCGTTGAGAGAGCTGAAACAGATTATGACGACGATACAGAAAGTATCATAACAAACGAAAGATACAACCTCATTACAAAGAACATCAAATCTTCTATCAAGAAGGCATCAGAAAAGATGTCAACATCAGATAAGATCGACCGTATAGTAACAAACAGAATCCTCGGTCTTCCTATCTTCGTACTTGTAATGTTCGTTGTTTACTACATATCAGTATCAACAATGGGCGGTACGCTTACAGACTGGGCAAACGACACAGTAGTAGGCGAGTGGATCCAGGCTCCTATCCAGTCAGTAATGGAAAATGCAGGAGTAAGTGATGTACTTACAAGCCTTGTTGTTGACGGTATCATCGGCGGTCTCGGTGCCATCTTCGGCTTCCTCCCGCAGATGCTCATACTCTTTATCCTGCTCTCTATACTTGAAGACTGCGGATACATGGTACGTATAGCATTCGTACTCGACAGAGTGTTCAGAAGATTCGGTCTTTCAGGCAAGAGCTTTATACCGCTGCTCATTTCTTCAGGATGCGGTATACCGGGCATCATGGCCTCAAAAACTATCGAAAACGATAACGACAGAAGACTTACTATCATGACAGCTACATTCGTTCCATGCGGCGCGAAGCTCCCTGTAATAGCATTATTCTCAGGCATCCTTTTCGGTGGTGCATGGTGGATGGCTCCTCTCATGTACTTCGTAGGTGTTGTATGCGTAATCGTTTCTGCGATCATGCTCAAGAAAACAAGACCATTCTCAGGTGATCCTGCACCGTTCGTAATGGAACTTCCTTCATATCACATACCAAGCTTAAAGGGTATCGCTATCCACGTTTGGGAAAAGCTCTGGGGCTTCATTAAGAAGGCCGGTACTATCCTCTTCCTCGCGTGCGTAGTAATGTGGTTCCTCTCAAGCTTCGGTGTTGAAGGCGGAGCATTCGGTCTCGTAGAAGACCAGGAAAACAGCCTTATGGCTATCGTTGGCGGCGCTATCGCATTCCTCTTCGTACCACTCGGATTCGGTAACTGGAGAGCATGCGCATCAGCTATTTCAGGCTTCAGTGCAAAGGAAGGTATCGTTACTACTATCGGTATCCTCTCAGGCGTAGGCGAACTCGCTGAAACAGATACTTCACTCTGGACTGCAGCAGGAACTATGTTCCCTACAGCTATAGCAGCTGCTTCATTCCTTATCTTCAACCTGATCGACTCACCTTGCCTTGCTGCTATTTCAACAATGGCTAAGGAAATGAACGACAGAAAATGGTTCTGGTTCTCTATCTTATATCAGAATGTATTTGCTTACTGCGTATCACTCATGGTTTACCAGTTCGGAAGCCTCATCGCTTACGGACAGTTCGGAGTAGGTACGATCGCAGCGGTAATCGTTGCAGTAATCATGCTCTTTATGCTGTTCAGACCTGATCCAAACAAGAACAAGAGACTTGTTGCAAAGAGATCAGTCATGAATGCTTAAGGGAATAAACCTCATATATACCCTTCAGGGGAATGGGTCGGTATGATCCGCGGCAGTGTTCGCGCGCTGCCGCAGCGCCCCTGACAGAAGATCAGATAATTGAGAAAACAACAACTGATGAATTTGATAATGATGTTTTAATAAGTATGGCGGTCCGGACGGATCGCCATATTGACTATACGGACATAGAAATACAAATACGATATGCTTGCCGTCTGCCAGGCAGACCCAACTAAACCAAATGACTTGATAGACTAAATATTCATAAATTAATTATATTAAGTTTGGTTAGTAGCGTCTAATACAGGTTATGCGTGGCTAACGTTAAAAAAATATTATTATTTTGTAAAAGTTATGCTTGATTAACCGTATTTCGGTTATATATAATACGCAGTACGGAAATATATGAGGTTTTTACATATCGAAAATGTAAAAATGTAAGACAAGATAAAGTATTTATATGATTTATGAGGAGGAATATAAAATGAAGACATTAAAGTTAGTAAAAGCAATCAAGAGCGTAGATCCTGTACATTACGGCGTATTCGCAGCAGGCTTACTTGTAGGTACAGCAGGCATTAAGATCCTCTCAAGCGCAGACGCTAAGGGCGTTTACACTAAGTGCCTCGCAGCAGGTCTCAGAGCTAAGGATTCAGTTATGAAGACTGTAACTAAGGTTCAGGAAAGCGCTGACGATATCCTCGCAGAAGCAAAGCAGATCAACGAAGACAGAGCTGCTGCTGAAGAAGAAAACACTATCGCAGATGAAGCTGTTGCTGATGTAGAAGTAGAAGTTTCAGATGCAGATGTTGAGGACGCTGAATAAATAGTATTTAAGATAAGAAAGAACCGGAACCGCCGTACTATTTAGGACGCTGCGGTTCTGTTTTTTATGCGGACGCTCGGGAGGGCTCATATGAATTTTAAGATTTTACATGAGATAAAAGGCCGGATGAGGATACACGTCCTTCAGAAGCGAATGACATTCGAGCAGGCGGACATGATCGAATATTATCTGGCACATAAAAAATGCATTACCGGTGTAAAAGTAAACCACAGAACAGCAGACGTTATCATAAACTTTGCCGGTGACAGAGAAACAATAGTAAAGCTTTTAAAGGCTTTCAGCTATGAAAAATCAGATATACCTCAGACTATACTCGAAAATTCAGGACGTCAGATGAATGACGAGTTTAAGGAAAAGCTGATATTCAAAGTAATTTACAGATATTCAGGAAAGCTTTTAATACCTTATCCTGTAAGAGCCGTTTACACAGCTCTGAAATCTACAAAGTACATAGCAAAGGGCGTACAGTCGCTTGCATCACGTAAGCTCGATGTATCTGTACTCGACGCTACAGCAGTGGGAGTATCTATACTCAGACGCGATATCAATACAGCAGGCTCTACTATGTTCCTGCTTGGAATCGGCGAGCTGCTTGAAGAATGGACACATAAGAAGTCAGTTGACGACCTTGCAAGGAGCATGGCTCTTAATACCGGAAACGTATGGGTAGTAAGAGACGGAAGCGAGATGCTCATTTCGTCAAATGATGTAGTTGCCGGTGACAGAGTAATAGTACATATGGGCAGCACTATTCCGTTCGATGGAACAGTAGTTGCAGGCGAGGCTATGGTAAATCAGGCGTCTCTCACAGGTGAATCTGTACCTGTAAGAAAGACCCTTGAAAGTACAGTTTATGCAGGAACTATCGTTGAGGAGGGCGAAGTGACACTTCTCGTTAAGGAAGTAAGCGGAGCTAGCCGTTTTGAAAAGATTGTTCAGATGATAGAAGAAACGGAAAAGCTCAAATCATCTGCAGAAGGCAAGGCTGAACACTTAGCTGACAGACTCGTACCTTATACACTTGGCGGTACAGCTCTCGTATATCTGTTTACAAGAAACGTAACAAAGGCGCTTTCAGTCCTCATGGTAGACTTCTCATGCGCTCTGAAGCTCGCTATGCCTATATCTGTTCTTTCTGCTATACGCGAGGCGAGAGAGCATAATATAAACGTTAAGGGCGGTAAGTTCCTTGAAGCAATGGCAGAAGCAGACACTATAGTATTTGATAAGACAGGTACGCTTACAAAGGCATGCCCTACAGTTGTAGATGTTATCTCATTCTGCGACAAGTCAGAAGATGAGCTCCTGCGCATAGCTGCATGCATGGAAGAACACTTCCCGCACTCTATGGCGAAGGCTGTAGTAGATGCGGCTGCAGAAAAGAACCTGCAGCATGATGAGATGCATACGAAAGTCCAGTATACTGTAGCGCACGGTATTTCAACAGAAATAGAAGGCAAGAAGGCTATAATAGGCAGCGCTCACTTCGTATTTGAAGACGAACACTGTGAGATACCTGAGGGTCGCGAAGAAGAGTATAAGGCTCTCAGAGAAGAATATTCACACCTTTACCTTGCTATCGAAAACAAGCTTGCTGCAGTTATCTGCATAAGCGACCCTGTAAGAGAAGAAGCAGAGGCAGTTGTAAACTCACTCCGCAGCGCTGGCATGAAGCACATCGTAATGATGACAGGCGACGGCGAAAAGGCTGCTTCAGCTATTGCAGCGCAGGTAGGCGTTGATGAATACTATTCAGAAGTACTGCCTGAGGACAAGGCTGCATTTGTCGATAAGATGAAGGCAAAGGGTCATAAGGTAGTAATGATAGGCGACGGTATAAACGATTCTCCGGCGCTCTCAGCGGCTAACGTAGGTATCGCTATAAGCGACGGCGCTGAGATAGCAAGAGATATCGCGGATATAACTATAAGCGCAGATAACTTGTTTGAAATCGTAACGCTCAAGCTCATAAGCAACGCGCTCATGCACCGTATACATCGCAATTACAGAACTATAGTAGGTTTTAACTCAATGCTTCTCATAGGCGGTGTTGCAGGCATACTGCAGCCTACTATGTCAGCTCTGCTGCATAATACGTCTACATTGCTTATAGGCGTAAACAGCATGAAGAACCTGCTGCAGTAACAGTAATACAGTAATACTGAATGTGTATTGCAGATAAACGATGCATATATATGAATAATAGACAAATAAAAATCGGACAGTCGAATGTGGCTGTCCGATTTTTGCGTATACGAGCAAAAAGAAAACCCCACGGCATGATGTAGCGTGGGGCTTTTCTTCAATATATGGATATTGTTATCTGTATTTATTATTCAGCAAATAAAGCAGTAGAAAGATATCTGTCACCTGTATCAGGCAGGAGAACAACGATAGTCTTACCCTTGTTTTCAGGTCTCTTTGCAACCTGTACAGCAGCGTAGAGAGCAGCGCCTGAAGAAATACCTACGAGAACGCCTTCCTTGTGGCCTACGAGTCTGCCATATTCAAAAGCATTGTCATTTTCTACAGGGATGATCTCATCATAAACCTTTGTATCAAGAACATCAGGAACGAAGCCTGCGCCGATACCCTGGATCTTATGAGGACCTGACTTACCGCCTGAAAGAACAGGAGAAGAAGCAGGCTCAACAGCGATGACCTTTACTTCAGGCTTCTTTGACTTGAGGTATTCGCCAACGCCTGTAACAGTACCGCCTGTACCAACGCCTGCGATGAAGTAGTCAACATCGCCTTCTGTATCTTCAAAGATCTCAGGACCTGTAGTATCGAAATGTACCTTAGGGTTAGCAGGATTTACGAACTGACCCGGTATGAAGCTGTTAGGGATCTCCTCAGCAAGCTCGTTTGCCTTAGCGATAGCTCCAGGCATGCCCTTTGCGCCGTCAGTAAGAACGAGTTCAGCGCCATAAGCCTTCATGAGCTGGCGTCTTTCAACAGACATTGTATCAGGCATTACGATCATGATCTTGTAGCCTCTTGCTGCTGCTACAGAAGCAAGACCGATACCTGTATTTCCTGAAGTAGGTTCTATGATAACTGAATCCGGCTTGAGCTTGCCAGATGCTTCAGCGTCATCGAGCATTCCCTTTGCGATACGGTCCTTAACAGAACCTGCCGGATTGAAATATTCGAGCTTTGCGAGAATCTTAGCTTCAAGACCGAGTTCCTTTTCTATATTTGTAAGTTCGAGAAGAGGAGTCTTTCCTATAAGCTGATCAGCTGATGTGTAGATTTTTGACATTTTAATATCCTCCTTAAAATTATTCTGTATTATCGTGTAGTCAAATTAATAAACATATTAAACTGGTATGTTAAAAGAATTATAAGACTGCTATACGATAATGTCAACAACAAAATTAAATTTTAAATAACAAAATCGTTTGCTGTATCTTCTCTGATAAGGTCACCTATAGTGATGCCGTCCAGATAATCAGTCATGAGCTTCTGAAGTCCGCTCCACATGCCGACAGTACGGCATTCCGACGCTCTGCTGCATGGCTTTGCGTTTGGCTCGAGGCATGCGACAGGGGCGAGTGAGCCTTCTATGAGCTTTATGATGCTTCCGACTGTGTATTCGTCGGGAGACTTGTTGAGTCGGTATCCGCCGCCTTTTCCTCTCAGCGAGTCAACAAAACCATTCTTACTGAGTACTGAAACTATGCTCTCCAGATACTTTTCAGATATCTCCTGTCTGGCAGCTATATCTGTAAGCGGTATATATTTACCGGAATTATGCTCTGCGAGGTCGATTATAACGCGCAGCGCGTATCTTCCTTTTGTAGAAAATTTCATTTAAACACCTCCGTATGATAAACATATTATCTCACAGGGTTTTAGTAGTTACAAGTAATTTTCTTAAAACATACTAAATTAATATGTAATAGCTACATAATGGTGCCGCCCGGCGGCATAGAAAATCGGATAAATTGTCTCATATGTTTAAGCATATATGCAAAACATGTATTATTCATGGTATAATTACAGGTTGGCTGCGCAGGCAACGCAGCAACATAATATTAAGTAACCATAAGATAAATGATGATATACAAAACGAGGAATTGATGATATGAAGAGAGCGTTGATAGCTATGAGCGGCGGGGTGGACTCAAGCGTTGCCGCATACATGATGAAAAAGGAAGGCTTCGAGTGCATAGGCGCTACGATGAAGCTGTTTGAAAACGAGGATGCGGGCATATTAAGAGAAAAGACATGCTGCTCGCTTGATGATGTAGAGGACGCGCGCCGCGTCTGCTCGGTACTCGGCATACCGTACTATGTATTTAATTTCACTGCTGATTTCAGGGAAAAAGTAATAGATAATTTTGTGCGCGCGTATGAAAACGGAGCAACGCCGAATCCATGCATAGACTGCAACAGATACTTGAAGTTTGAGCGCTTTTTCAGGCGTGCGATGGAGCTTGACTGTGACTACGTTGTGACAGGTCATTATGCGAGAATAGAACAGCGCGAGGACGGCCGCTGGCTGCTGTTGAAGTCTGCTGATGAAAAAAAGGATCAGAGTTATGTGCTTTATTCGTTGACACAGTTTCAGCTCGCGCATACAAAATTTCCGCTCGGCGGCATGCATAAGACAGAAACGCGAGAGATAGCAGAAGCTAACGGATTTGTGAACGCGCAGAAAAAGGAAAGCCAGGACATATGCTTTGTGCCTGACGGCGATTACGCTGCCGCAATAAAGCGATTTACGGGAAAAACGTATCCTGAAGGCGATTTTAAAGATATGGAAGGAAACGTACTCGGCAGACACAAGGGAATAATAAAGTACACTATAGGTCAGAGAAAGGGACTCGGACTTGCGCTGAAACAGCCGATGTATGTATGCCGCAAGGACATGGAGCATAATTCAGTTATACTCGGTCTTAATGATGACTTGTTTACAAAAGAATTTGATGTGTATGATTTTAACTGGATAGCTTTTGATGAGCCTCCTGCAGAGTTAAGAGCTAAAGTAAAGATACGCTACGGACAGAAGGAACAGTGGGCTACTGTACGTCCTACAGGCGCTGATACTGTTCATATAGAGTTTGATGAGCCGCAGCGGGCTATAACGTCAGGCCAGGCTGCTGTGCTTTATGACGGTGAT
>CAVGTL010000087.1:6159-11924 GCA_963632005.1 Succinivibrio sp. | reverse complement strand
AAATGACCTGATAATAAATCAGAATATAATAGCACCGCTCGTCCGCTTCAGCGGAGAATTTCACGTTGCGCCCGGCGCAAGCATCATAAGAGCCATATCTGAAAATATCCTTTTCGGTGACGATATATCGTTTTCATCAGACTTAGACCAGCTGATAGATGCCGCGCTGACGGGCGATGCCGTGATGTTTGCTGACAACTGCAGTGAAGGCATAGTTATAGCCGCAAAAAACTGGTCGCTGCGTTCCGTAGACGAGCCTGACTCAGAGCGCGTCATATCAGGACCTCACGAGGGATTTACAGAATCCGTAATTCAAAATCTTTCTCTCATACGCCGCCGTATCACAAATACAGGGCTGAAATATGAATTTTTTCAAGTCGGTGTCAGGACAAAGACTGTCGTCTGTATGTGCTTCATGGACGGTCTTGCTGATGAAAAGATATTATCAGACCTGCGAAGCCGCATAAAGTCAATAAATATAGACTGCATATTTGACGCAGAATATATAGAAGAGATAATAAAGGACGGGCGCTACTCACTCTTTAAGACTACAGGCTCGACACAGCGCCCCGATGTCGTTGCAGCAAAGCTTATGGAGGGGCGCGCCGCGCTCATAATAAACGGCTCGCCCGTCGCAGTCACAGTACCGTATGTTTTCATGGAATATTTCCACTCGCCAGATGATTACTACAGTGACGCATATTATGCGACATTTAACCGCCTGCTCAGGCTCGTCGGATTTTTCATGACTATAAGCCTTCCTGCTATATATCTTGCCTTAGTCACATTCCACCATGAAATGCTGCCGATAAAAACTCTGCTCTCGGTCGCGCAGTCGCGTACCGGCATGCCGATGTCGACGCTGTGCGAGATAGTCATATTGATAATCATATTTGAAATGATACGCGAAGGCAGCGCAAAGATACCATCAAGCATAGGCACCGCATTCTCCATAGTAGGCGGCATCGTCCTGGGACAGGCGTCAGTCGACGCTAACTTCGTCAGCCTTCCTATAGTAATAATAGTCGCGTTCACAGGCATAACAGGCATGATAGTCCCGCAGCTAAAAGGTCCCGTACTCTTCCTTCGATTTATACTGTTGTTTTTAGCTGACATAATGGGGCTTTTCGGATTTATGCTCGGCATGATGTATATACTCTTTATGATATGCTCGCTCGAATCCTTCGGTATATCATACACTTCCCTCACATCACACGACCTGAGACAGGCTCTGACTGATACGTTTATACGCCGCCCGTGGCCTGACATGAGAAAGCGCCCGGCTGTAGGCAGCCGCAACATTATACGCCAGAGACCGGTCGAACAAACTCATTATTCCGAAAACAGCAGCTGCTCCGAAAAGGCAGACAAGCGAGGTAATGACAAAAATGAATAATTTATCATACGCAAATATTCACAGCTCAAACGAATGTCTTTTGCACGGTCCCGCGCGCCCGGCGCGCCCCCTGTTGTTCCTGCTCATTCCTGCTGTCATAACCGTTTTATCACTGTCGCTCACCGGCTGCGCCGGCAGGGAGCTCGACAGCATAGCGATAGTCACATGCCTTGAGGTCACTGCCGATGACAACGCTTATCATGTGCAGGCTGAGATCGTCAGACTGTACGATACAGAAAGCGAGCCGGGACAGGATACAGAAATAATAACAGCGTCAGGAAACAGCTTCAGACAGTGCATAGATAATCTTAATGAAGCTGAGGTCCTTCACATATATCTCGGCCATCTGCGGCTCATAATTTTCGATAAAGCTTTCCTTGATTCGATATCGCGTTCCGAAATAGAAGATATCATAAGCTTCGCAGTCGAAAACCACGAGCTGCGCTTTAATACGGCTGTCGCTGCGTCCGCGGAGGAATTCGGCAAGGCAATAAGCGGAGAGAGCGCTTCGACCGGAAACCGCGGCATAGACCTCAGCGAACGCATACGCAGTCTGGACGTCCGTTCTGAGCTGTGCGACATTATAAATCATGCAGACGGTGAAACTGAGCCTGTCAGGATGCCTGTTATTACTGTATCTGAAATGAACGGCACCAGCATCGCTGTGGTAAAAACTGATGAACGCTATATATTAAATATACAGTAATTCTCAATAATTGATTACGAATATATATTATTCATATACCTGAAAGGAAGCCTGATAACATGCGACACAACAGCATCATATTCTCACGCCCTGAGCCCGGCGTAATGAGCATGTACGAAAAAGTATCGGTCTGCATCATATTTATGTCGGACGCTGTCATCATGACAGGAAAATTTTCTGCTGCAGGCACTGCAGACTGGCTGGCCGCGCTGGCCGGCGCTTTTATAAGCATTCCGTTCATAATTGCAGCTTCATTTATAATACGAAGATACGGAAGCAGTATGCTCATGCGGAGCCTTGCTGTATTTTTTTCGGCTTTTGCCGTTCTGATATCGCTTTACGTATTTTCTGACTTTGTAAAAACATGCGTCGTTCCTGAGATAAACATCCTGCTGATACCTGCCGGCATACTTGTAACTGCCTTCTACTCAGCATTTCGCACCATGCATACCCTGTGCCGCGCCGTTCACATGATAATGCCTGCAGTCATAATTTTCTGCACAGCTGCGCTCATAATAGCTTCTACGCGCTTCCGTACAGATAATATAACGGGCAGCGCTTTTCTGCCGCCTCTTAAGGCCGCATCAGCCGCGGCTGTCTTTGCAGTCGTATATACTGTAAAAGGCATGCTGCTTCTTTATCTTTTTTCATTCGGAAAGAGTCTGAGAAACGACTGCGCTGCTGTGTGTGCGGGGACGCTCGCATATGGGGCTGTTATATCGCTTATGCTTTTCATAGCGCTCGGTGTGCTCGGTGCAGGACTTTACAGCAGGCTGACATATCCTCTGTATTATCCTCTGGGGCTTACAAGCATCGGTGACTATTTCGAGCGCACTGACATTATTTCAGTTATAATATTCATGATAATGCTCGTTTTTAAGACGGGTATATTTATTCGAATAATACTCGTCGCCTGCAGTGTCAGGAAACAAGCTCATTTATAAACTCACGTATATGTCTCTTTATAACGCCGCTCGCCCCGTATTCCGCAGGCTCCTCCCTTACTGCCGGACGCTTGTCGATCTCTGCGGCAGCACTGAATCTGTCGTATGAAAAAACTGTGTTTACAGGAGCTGCCGGGTCAGTCGATGCAGTATGCGCTTCATCGGCTTTTATATCAGAAGAGACATTAAATGTCCTTCTCATCGCTTCTTCTGTCAGAGCTATCATCTCATGTATATCATTTTCATTTTCAAGTATTTTGCTGCGATATTCGTTAAGCGCATCGCGATGCAGCATGCCGAAGCCGCACATTCTTTCTGCCTGCTCGGTCAGCATCACTGTCTCGCTCCCGATCGAGCTTTCACGGCTGAAGCCCGGCAGATACATGAGTTTTACGCTTCCGTTCATCTCTGAAAAAAATATATTCTCGCGTCTGAGACTTATCTCATTTTCCGGTATAAGGTAATTTCCGCAGTCACGCACAGCCTTAAGTATACTGAGTATCACCCCAAGAAATGACTGCATGCTGTCAGCTGCCCTTGCAATATATTCGTCAAACCTGCTCATTCCTGCCGTTATATAAAAAATATCTGCGCCGTCTCCCTCAAAAATACACCGCATACCTACGAGCGAGCCGCACATATTGCCGAATATCACTCTCTTTTCATACTCGCCCGGCACGAGATTGTCGTATGATATATGTATGACCTTATCATCAGACGACACCTGCTGTATATTTCTGTCATATAATTTCATATTGCTTCCCATCATCTTATTTACCTCCACACACACTGCACGGGCTGTAATTCTTTATCACAGCATCCGCCCTGTCCATATCTATAACATACTTGTCTACAGAATCACATCCGGAATTGTGATACGAGCCCCCGTACCTGAAAATGTATACCGTGCTCCCGATGCTTTCATTTCCGTCCGCGCACAACGGACACGGCTTGTATTTTTTCCTTATTTCTGAGTCGAGCGTCGTTTCGACTGCATATGAATTTACGTATCTGCAGCCCGTTCCGTGATACCTTCCTCCCGCCCGCGGAAACACGCAGACGATGTTCCCGTCCTCATCTAAAGCCATGCGCTCGAAACCGAACGGAGCCGCTCCCGATATTTCCTTTCCGCTCCAGTTTCTGACAACTATAGCGTTGCTTACTGCGGCATTTTTTATAAATGCTGCAGGGACTGCTATTTTCGTATCATAGTCGAAGCTGATCTTATACAGCCGGTCTATGCCATCGTAAGCGCCTGCAATACCTGTCGGCAGCCACGATATATCAAGCCTGCTCCTGTCAAGTCCTGCCGTTCCTGCTGCATTCCCTGCGCCCGGAAGCAGCGGTGCCGTCATCTGAGCAGACGCCTCACGAACTTCATTTTCTACAGTACTGAAAACTATTATATCTGTATGGCATATTCGTACTATATAAATAAGCGTCACGACGGCTATTATGTACACGGGCAGCATAATGGCCGCTTCTGTAATAATACTTCCTCTTTTTCCCTGTACTTTTATTCCAATATATATCACCCATTCTATTCTTTAATGATATACGAATGCGACTGGCTCATGCTTATCGTCCGTCCCCGGACATACGGGCTTATGCTCCGCTTTTTTATATCTGCGCTCAGCGCTGTTCCTGCAAAATGATCTGCTATGAGGAATTCCTCCCTTACGCTTCCTTTTATGTTAATTTGTATCAGGTCCATGATCCGCAGGAGCTTTACATCTTCCTTTTCAGTCATCATAAGGAGCTTAAGATAATTTTCGTATGTCATCACGCTGTTTCCGTTTATGCGTATATAACCGCCGTCAGCTTCGGCTTCCATCAGACTGCTCAAAGTCACCGCCCATGTCTCATCGCTTTTCATTATAGGCACGCCGTTTCCGGCTTCCAGATTTTTCATGTCATTTACTGTCTCAACTGCACTCCACACTGCAAGTATTATATATTGAGTAAGCTTCGCCCAAGGGCCGGGCGTCAGAGCTTCAGCCATCGCCAGAGCTTCGCCTTTTTTACCGGCATCAGTAAAAACATACGCTGCATTCATTGCTTCTCTTATAGAAAATATCGCTGTGTATGCTCTCCTGTAGTTAGCTTTGTCTGACATATTTCCGTACAGGATATACTCGACTTCATTCTGGAAAAAGCCTGTTTTTGACGCGCTGCTGTGATTTCTGAAATAGTCTGCAGCATATTGAGATATCATGTAATTCTCATAGAGCGCGCCTATGCCATCAGCTCCTGAAAATATATATTCAAGCACACCTGAACCGTCGAATGCTCCATTTCCGCTTACTCCGTGCGTGACCGAAGGCAGGCTGTCCTTTATACGCCTGTTTCGCAGTACATTGTCGCTTCCCGGTGTCTGAGCCTCAGTATTCCTTGCTTCCTCGCCTTTTTTCTTAAGCATCCTGTGAACGTTCCTTATAGACGCAAAGTCAGTAGCGTCCGCTGCAGCGTCTCCGTCTGACTCTGCACTTTCCTTCTGAGACTGCTCTGCTCTGTCCATTGCGGACTCTTCATCATCTGTCATGCGCTTTATTTCATCTCTGTTTTTTATGCCGGAAATTATATTGCCGAGACTTTCTGACACTATGTCAGCAGCGTCATCTGCCGCTCTGTATTTCATGAGTTGAGTTATCTGAAGCTTAAGATTTTCAGGCTCTGCAAGAGAATACGCTGCATTTTCCGCACTGACAGATTCAACGCT
>CAVGTL010000087.1:0-6062 GCA_963632005.1 Succinivibrio sp. | reverse complement strand
TTTCAACGGCGCTGCATCAAATGTTTCTTTCAACAGTTTTTCTGCGTTTTTCTCCACACTCGCTTCATCCATTTCAAACCCGAATATCCCGTAGCGTTTCTGAAGCTCTTTATCGTAGCATGACAGTATCACTCTGCCTGCATTGTCAAGAGCAGCATCTGCTGTATTTTCAGCTGCGCGTCCTGACGCAAGCTCACTGACCACACTGAGCGCTGATGCTATCGACATAAACATAACGGTGAGCAGGACGGCAGCAGAGCCGCGGCGTCTTTTTATTATACTGTTGTTCATACTGTTCATTCGTTTTCAGTGCTCCCGGCGGCAGAGTTTTCATCAGTATCATCTCCAATTGTGTCACCGCCGAAAATACCGCTTATAAGCTGCTTTTTCCAGATAAGCTGCGCTTCGTTGACGGCAGAGCGCTGTATCATGTATGCATCGCTGCGTGAAGCGCTGAACATGCCTGACATCGACAGCTTTGCTGTATACGATGCCTTTATCTTTCCATAAAGCAGTCCGCTTTCTTCTGTAATGCTGTATCCGTTTCCTCCGCCTGATGCTTCGCTGTAGGCTGCATCATAATATCCATTATTATCTCCATCATCGCCGCTCGCGGGAGCATCATATCTTCCTTTTACGGCATCATATATTTCGCCCGTTCTTTTTACTGAGCGTGCCGTATCATCTGCTGTGCTCCGCGCATCTATGCTCATAGCAGCTGCTTTTGCGGAGCACGAGTAAAAATGTACCATGGCTGCCACCGACATAACGCTTACTACTATGATCACCGGATAAACGAGTGACGCCTCTGCTATCTGGCTCCCGCGTCTGAGTCGTGAAGCTGCACGAGCTTTCTTTATCATGCGCTTCTGTTTACTGGAATTTTTCAACGAGCAGACCAGCAAATGTGTTGTTCACGAAGTCCTGTATCTTATCTTTAAATATTATGCCGAGGGCTATTGCTATGGCTATCAGGATGCCGACCTGTACGAGCTCCATTCCGCGTCTTGACCTTGCATTTACGGGCATCATATTCATTAAACCTGATCTCATATTACATATTATTCCTTTTTTCATTTTCGTATTTTCCTTTCATTGTAAGCGATCTATATATAAACAATCAACGTTTCATTTAGTAATTAGCTTTACTGTCGTTGGGACGCGGGCGTCCGCCGTTATTAAGAGCATTAATGCATCATTAATTCATCATTGATACACTATTGTATGTCGGTCGTTCACGTCTAAAAGCTTATTATTGCCGGGGAAACGGTTATTAATATCAGCGAAAAAAGCATTATCATCATTGGGAGCATCATCCTTGAATCAGTCATATTTATCTTCTTTCTCATTTCCTTGCGCCGCATCTCACGCAGAGTTTTGCTCTCTGCCTCAAGCTTTTCTACAAGGCCGCTTCCTGTGTTCATGTTGTCGCTCAATATAGTACAAAAGCGAAGCATGTCGCTCGATTCCATGCGCGCCGCAAGGTCCTTCCATTCCTCCGTCAGACTTGAGTTCATGTTGCGTACTCGGCGGCCTATCTCGGCCGCTTCTGCCCGCATCTCGGGACAAGAGCAGTATTCTGAACGCTCGTAATCGTCAGATATCCGCATCATCGCACTGAACACCGTCAGTCCGCTGTTCAGAAGCAGTATAAGCTTGTCGATAACAGCGGGAAATTCATTTCTGACGCTTTCCCTGTAGCTTTTGACACGCTTGTTCACTCGCCTGTATCTTTCAGAATACACAAATGCGAACGCTGCCGCCCCTATAACAAGCACGGCTCCCGCCACCGAGCGGCGCTTCATCCTCCAGTCGAGCGATATTCCGTCTGAAAGCTCAGTCGGCAGCAGGACTGTCGCACTTTCGCGGTCTGTATTTATACCTGAAACGAATTCCGCTATCCTGCTTCGCATCGAAGCCTTGTACATGCTCCTGTCGTCGTTGAGGACTACATCAAAATCAATATCTCTGCGGTGTCCGTCATACGACAGCTCTGCTGTCAGCCTTACCGTTTCAGATTCCCCTGCGAGAGCTATTACGTCAATGCTGCCTTTTTCGGATATCAGCACCGGGTCGCTCGACTCCCAGCGTATAGTCATGCCGCTGCGACCGTATTCATCTGGCAGCCTGACGGGCGACGAAAGCGTAAGCTCTCCGTTTTCGCCGCGCTCAAACAGAGCTTCAAGATATTCAGCGCATTCATCCATTTCCTTTTCTATCTCAGCGCCAGTCATATTCCGTTCCTCGACCGTTATGTCAAGCTGCTCGCGAGCCTTCTCGCCGCTGTACTCCGCGCTGACCTCAACAGGAATGTATACACTCTTTTCGCCCGGCTCCGGGCGCTTTATCTCTTCTATCCCCATTCCTCCGACAAGCGTGTATATAAGAGAGAGCAGCGCCGCCGCGGCCGTTATTATTACTATGCTCGCATAACATGCAGTGAGTCGTTTCCTGTACTTACCTACCTCTGCATCAGTGTCGCGCCCGCATACCGGCATGAGCATTTCAGAAAGCTTTTCTCTGCTGCCTGCCGCATCATCTGCTTTTTTTCTGAGCCTTTCGACCGCGCGTACAGCCGCATTGTTTTCTCTGTATATCATGCATTCACCTGTCCTTCCGTATATGTTATTTTCATACTGTACAGGAATGAAAATACAGTTCCTGTAAAAGCAGCCGTCATGAGTATCCTTCCGAGCGCCGTGTCATACATTACATCGAGATAATCGCTGGATGAGAGATTTATAAGGCCCGTCACAGCGACCGGCATGCCTGCAAGCAGGCGTGATTCCAGCTTTTTCTGCGCCATCAGCACTTCCTTTTCCTTCTGTATCTCTATATTATGCGACAGCAGCTCTGACGAGCGCTGTATCATCCTGTTCAGGTCGCCTCCCGTCCGTCTGCATGTGGAGCACGCGTCTGCAAAATCAGCTACCTCTCTTATGCGTGAGCGCTCCGCCAGACTTTTAAGTACAGTCTCATCGCTGCTGTTCGCATCCTTCATCTGGCGTATCATGTTTTTTATCTCAATGGCAAGTATGCTGTCTTCACCGTGTATCAGCGATACAGCATTATATGACTCTTCTATTGCTTCAGGCAGATAACGCCCGGCTGTAACAGACGATGAAACAGAATAAAGCATGTCCTTGAACTGAAGCCTCAGCTTATTTTTGCGCCTGTCGGCGAGCATCGATCTGTAATGAGGCAGCCCCGCAACGCTCAGCGCGCACATCGCCAGCGCTAACGGTACACTTCTGTAAAACACATACCCGGTGCAAAATATCACAAGTAAAGTAATTGTGAAATAATTCTGCAGCTCTTTCCTCGACAGCCTGTGCACATCGTAATTTTCGGGCAGCATTATGACGCACCCCGCATCCTGAGCTTAGTCGTATTTATAAGGTCGTTTTCTGTTTTGTGCAGGCAGCCGTCACCATCAAAGCTATAGAGCTGATTCAGCTGTATCTCGCCGTCCTTTATCCCTGCCACCTCCGATATCTCAAGCACGCAGCGGCGGCTGTCATGCAGCCTGCCAAGATGGACTATTACGTCTACTGCAGACGCTATCTGGCCTCGTACAGCCTGTATCGGAAATGATGCTGCGGCTGACAGGAACATAGTTTCCAGACGGCTTATCATACCCGACGCGGAATTTGCGTGACCCGTCGAGAGACTCCCGCTATGACCGGTGTTCATCGCGCTTATCATGTCTACGACCTCGCCGCCGCGTACTTCGCCTACTATTATCCTGTCGGGGCGCATCCTCAGGCTCGCTTTAATAAGCTGCGTCATATTTACTCCGCCACGCCCCTGGACATTCGCATTACGCGTTTCCATGCGGACTATGTTTTCTATGTTGCTCAGCTGGAGCTCGCTCGAATCTTCTATGACTATCACGCGCTCGCCCGCAGGTATAAAATCAGACAGCGCGTTTAAAAACGTAGTCTTTCCCGAGCTCGTTCCGCCCGATATGAATATATTGTAGCCGCACTCAACGAGCTGCTTCAGAAAATCAGCCGCCTCCTGCGTTAAAGAACCGCGCTTTATGAGCTCATCCATGACTATACGTCGCTCCGGGAATTTTCTGATATTGAGCGACGGCCCGTTTACAGCGACGTTTTTATGTACTGCGTGTACGCGCGAGCCGTCGGCGAGCCTTGCGTCGAGTATCGGGTTGAGCTCGTTTATCTCGCGGTGTACGCGAGCCCCTATCCGCATTATTACTTCTTCAAGCTCCTTCTCGTCAGGAAAATATTCCGGCACACGGCTTATGCTCCCGTTCCTTTCTATAAATATGTCGCGGCAGCCGTTTACCATTATCTCGCTTATGTCAGGTTCTCTGAGATATTTTTCCAGAAAATCCAGTTCGCGCCTCAGCGCGCTGAAAACACCGTCCGCTATACTGCTCTTCTCGCTCAGGCTGAGCCTGCGCAGCTTCGGACTGCTGATTATACGCCTCTGGACCGCTGCCATCACAGTATCATCATCAAGCTCACCTTCGGTGAAATTGAGCTGCTTTCTGACATCATCCGTAAGCCGGTATATGAGTTCTATCCTGTTGTCGCTCATTACCATTATCTCGCCATCCCTCTGCGCACGCTGTCAACAGCCGCCGCGTAAGCTCCCGACATGCTCACGTCCGCCCTGCCGTCCTTCATGAAAAAGCTGTCGGGGTCTGCGGGCAGACAATATGAGTAAAGTCTTTCGCTCCTGAGCGAACCCTCGTCATAAAATATCCTGTCCACCGCGCCTCCCGACATGTCGTAATTCAGAATGGAACAAATACGCTTATCTGCATCTGCGCCCGCCTCGCGGGCCAGCCACTCACGCCATATCTCCTCCGTTCCGAACGGGCAGCGCCTGTCATCATGCAGCGTGTATATAACGTCTGCGCTCTCATAAATGCATTTGCTCCGCTCATCGAACCTGCCGTCCATATCAAATATTACTGTTCCGAATATATTCCAGCTGCGTATATATGCAATAAAGCCCGCCAGCTCTTCTGCAGTCATTGATGAAAGGTCTGATATGCCGTCAGCCGCCGGCCTTATGCACGACACACCGTACTCGTCGTTTATCAGATATGCAGCGGGATCCGTCCTCGCGCCGGACGCGTAATTAAGCAGCAGCAGGTCCATGTCCGCGCTGCCCGGCGCGGCGATATCATTAAAATAATCATAAAGGTCTGTCATCTGCGCCGTGCCTGTAACGAGCACGCCCTCGCCGCTCTTCTGCCTGATGAGCCTTGCGAGCGCAAGCGAAAACGACGTCCGTCCGCAGCCGCCCGTCATGCCGGAAACGCATATGACAGACATTCCGCGGCCTGTATCGTTAAAATATCCCGAAACGGCCGCCTGCTCGTAAAGCTCCGGTACAGAGCGTATGATATCTGCCGCGCTCTGAAACTTAAAAACGTTATCGTTTTTTAATAAGCTTTCAGACGATGTCGTGTAATGCCGTTCTCCGGCAAGCTCTCTGCTGCTGCACAGCAGCGTGCATCTGACGCCTGAGGCTATTACATCGGTAAGCGCCTGCGCTGAAATATTTTCATCACATATGATATGGTCAGCCCCCTGCATGACCTCGCTGCGCGCGGCTTCTTCTCCGCCTACAGTTATAGACACGTCGCTGCAGCCTGAAGCTATATAGCCTGAAAAGCGCCGCCTGAAATCAGCGTCGTTGTCTATTATCAGTAATCTCAATTTACCACCCGCTTTCTTTTATTCCAGTTAATTACAATAAAATTTTATCAGGGTGTCCAGTATATGTCAACTATTATTTGTAAAAATTTACATGGCAGGTTCTTAATGGAAACTTCGAAGCTATTTTTGGTAATTTTCAGATATAGATAATGCGTTGGAAGGAAGGTAGAATAAAAAACGACCTGCGTACTGTTTTCTAAAAATCTTGACGCAGGGAGCTCACAATGGTATGATTTACTCAGGTAAAAGCTGTAAGTTTTTTACAGCATCTTTTGTTTAAAAATGCCGCGCGGACGCGGCGGAAAGGGGCTATTTTATGAGATATGAGATGAAAGGCGGACGTAGGAAGGCAGCGTTGCTGCC
>CAVGTL010000086.1:0-11927 GCA_963632005.1 Succinivibrio sp. | reverse complement strand
CGAGACTGCACGCAGCATCCCATTCTGTGACCGCGGAGCGACCCGCATGCCCGCCCGCCTGCACAGGCGTCCTGTAATTATAGATATAATAATTTAATAAGGAAGTAAAATTATGGCAGACATGAAGCATATAAACTGGTACCCGGGCCACATGAAAAAGACCCGGGAACTCATCCAGGAAAACTTAAAAGTCGTAGACGCAGTAATAGAAGTGATCGACGCCCGCATACCGGTGTCGAGCCGCAACCCGATAATCGACGACATCATAAAAGAAAAAAAGCGAGTAGTCATCCTCAACAAAATGGACCTCGCAGACGAAGCCGCCACATCAGCATGGGCAGAAAAAATACGCCGCGACGGTCACTACGCCGTTGCAGTAAACTGCAGCAGCGGCGCAGGAGTAAACAACATAATAAAGCGCCTTGACCAGATACAGTCAGAGCGCGACGACGAAAAAACACGCAAAAGACCGCTGCGCATCATGATAGTAGGCGTGCCTAACGTAGGAAAATCAACGCTCATAAATAAGCTCACAGGCAAAAAGAGCGCCCGCACAGGCGACAGACCGGGTGTAACGACAGGAAAACAGTGGCTCACTCTCACGAACGGCATGCAGCTGCTCGACACTCCGGGCATCCTCTGGCCGAAATTCGAGGACAACCTTGTAGGCCTGAACCTTGCGTTCTGCGGCTCTATAAAAGACGAGATACTCGACATAGAAACGCTCTGCCTCGAATTCATAAAAGCGCTGCTCGCCGACGGTTACAAGGACCTCCTCATGGCGCGCTACAAGCTCGATGAGATGAGCGACGACGGACTCGAAGCGATGGAGCAGATAGCGCTCAAGCGCGGATTCATATTCCCGGGCAAGCGCATAGATTACGAGCGCACGGCAAAAACAGTCCTCGATGAATTCAGAGGCGGAAAGATCGGTCGCATAACGCTCGAAAAAGCTTAAATTCAAAAGGCAAACGCATAAAAATCAGTCGGTAAGTATGAAATGGGGTTAAAAAATGACAAAGGAAGAACGTCTCGAAAAACAACGCAATGACCTTATAAGGATGCAGGAGTACGAACGCGCGCTCTATGAAAACGGAAACGAAAACGGCCCGGTAAGATATATAGCCGGAGTAGACGAGGTAGGCCGCGGCCCGCTCGCCGGCCCTGTAGTGACAGCAGCCGTCATACTGCCGGAGGACTTTAACATACTCGGCGTAAACGACTCAAAGCAGCTTACGGAAAAACGCCGCGAAGCGCTGTACGATGAGATAACCGAAGCGGCGCTTGCATGGAGCATAGGTCTGCGCGACAACCGCGTCATAGATGACATAAATATACTGAATGCGACTAAAGAAGCAATGAAAGAAGCTGTAGACAAACTCGAAATAAAGCCTGACCACGTACTCGTTGACGCGCTCGTCATACCGGGCGTAGATATACCGCAGACAGGCATCATAAAGGGTGATGCAAACAGCGTGTCCATAGCGGCCGCATCGATAATCGCAAAGGTCACTCGTGACCGCATGATGGTAGATTACGCGAAGCATTATCCCGACTACGCTTTTGAGAAAAACAAGGGCTACGGCACGAAGGCTCATTATGAAGGGCTTGATCGTGTCGGAGCGTCGCCGATACACAGAATGTCATTTCTTGTAAAATATTTTGACGCAAAAAAGGATGCAGGAAAGTAGCGTGTACGATCTGCATGAATGAATATGCAAATTGCCTCATCCAGCTAGCGCGCCTGGCGCGCCCAAGTGTTGCAGATATTCATTTTTTGTAGTAAAATAGATTAGTTACAGATTAATTCAAAACATTGATTTAAAACCATAAATTCATGGAGGAATATTTAATAAATGGAAAAGAATCTTTCTAAGACTTATGACCCGAAGGAATTCGAGTCGAGGATATATCAGGAATGGGAGGAAAACGGGGCGTTCAGACCGAGCGCTGACCATTCGAAGAAGCCGTTCACTATAGTTATGCCGCCTCCTAATATCACAGGAAAGCTGCACATGGGACACGCTCTCGACCAGACTCTTCAGGACGTACTGACGAGATGGAGAAGGATGCAGGGCTATAATGCGCTGTGGATACCGGGAAGCGACCACGCGAGCATCGCTACTGAGGTAAAGGTAGTCGAGAAGGTCCGCAAGGAGGAAGGTCTTGAAAAGGAAGAACTCGGACGCGAGGAATTCCTCAAGCGCGTATGGGACTGGAAGGAAGAATACGGCGGGACTATCACTAAGCAGATAAGAAAGCTCGGAAACTCATGCGACTGGGAGCACGAGAGATTTACTATGGACGAGGGATGCAGCAGAGCTGTAGTCCGTACGTTCGTTAATTTATACAAGAAAGGCCTCATCTACAGAGGCAACCGTCTCATAAACTGGTGCCCTGAGTGTAAGACTTCACTGTCTGACGCCGAGGTAGAGCACGAGGATAAGAACGCGAAGTATTACTATTTCCGTTACCCTGCTGCTGACGGCGGCGAGGGCATAACTGTCGCTACTTCACGTCCTGAGACTATGTTCGGCGACTGCGCTGTTGCTGTTCATCCTGATGACGAGCGCTACAAGAGCCTTATAGGAACTAAGGTCATCGTTCCTGTTGTAGGACGCGAGATTCCTATCATCGCTGACCCTTATCCTGATCCTGAAAAGGGAACGGGCGCAGTAAAGATCACTCCGGCTCACGACCCTAACGACTTTGAGGTCGGCGAGCGTCACGATCTGCCTAAGTGGTCATGCCTCAACGAGGACGCTACTATGAACTCGCTCGCGGGCAAGTATGAGGGAATGGATCGTTTCGAGTGCAGAAAGGCTCTCGTAAAGGAGATAGAGGAAGCAGGCCTGCTCGTAAAGATAGAGGACAAGGTCATCCCTGTAGGCGAATGCTACAGATGCCACACTACAGTAGAGCCTATGATCTCAGATCAGTGGTTCGTAGCGATGAATGACCTTGCAAAGCCTGCTATTGAAGCTGTAAAGAACAAGGATCTGGAATTCGTTCCTGAAAGATTTGAAAAGATATATTTCCACTGGCTGGATGACATCAGAGACTGGTGTATTTCAAGACAGCTCTGGTGGGGTCACAGGATACCGGCATATTACTGCGATGAGTGCGGTGAGATCGTTGTAGCTGAGGAAGCTCCTGAAAAATGCCCTAAGTGCGGATGCACTCACCTCAGACAGGACGAGGACGTGCTCGACACATGGTTCAGCTCGGCTCTCTGGCCGTTCTCGACTCTCGGATGGCCTGAAAATACTGAAGAACTCAAGTATTTCTACCCTACTAACGTGCTTGTTACAGGCTACGATATCATATTCTTCTGGGTCATCAGAATGGTATTCTCAGGCATCGAGGCTATGGGCGAGATACCGTTCAAGCACGTTTACGTACACGGACTTGTAAGAGACGCTCAGGGCCGCAAGATGAGCAAATCGCTCGGAAACGGCATAGACCCGCTCGAGATAATAGACCAGTACGGTGCTGACGCTCTGAGATTCATGCTCATGAATGGCATAACTCCGGGCAACGACATGCGTTTCGTAACTGAAAAGCTTGAGTCTGCCAGAAACTTCGCAAATAAATTATGGAATGCGTCAAGATTCGTAATAATGAATCTTACTGACGAGAACGATGAGTTCTATCCAATGGCTGATGCTGCATCAGGCGATATAGCAAGCCGTCTGCGTGACGAGGATAAGTGGATAATCTCTACTGTAAACTCAGCTGCTGCAGAAATAACTGCAAATATGGAAAAGTTCGAGCTCGCGCTTGCTGCTCAGAAGATATACGACCTTATCTGGAACAATTTCTGCGACTGGTACATCGAGCTCGTAAAGAGCAGACTTTACGGCGACGATGACGCTGACAAGGAAGTTGCGAGATACGTGCTCGTAAGAGTGCTCAAGGATCTCCTGAAGCTGCTCCATCCTTTCATGCCGTTCATTACAGAAGAGATATGGGGATTCCTGCCTCACGATGATTCTGAAAAGGACGCTGAAAATGAAAAGGGTTATCTTATCAGACAGAGCTGGCCGACTTACTCTGACGACATGAAGTTTGAAGAGGAAGAAGCCGTTATACAGGCGGCTATGGACGCTATCAGGACTGTAAGAAACATAAGAGCCGAGGCGGACGCTGCTCCTTCAAAGAAGGTAAACGCTGCAATACTTGCAGAAGGCGCTGCCGCTGAAAGACTTAAGAAAGCTGAAAATCATATAAAGTCACAGGCTAACGTGGCTGAGATAACATTCATCGCTGACAAGAGCGAGCTTCCTGAGGAAGTAATGTCAGGTGTTATCACTGACGCTGAGATATTCATAAACATGGACGAGCTCATGGACTACAACGCAGAGTTCGAACGTCTCGGCAAGGAAAAGAAGAAGCTCGAGAGCGAAGTAGCAAGAGGCGAAAAGAAGCTCGGAAATGAAGGCTTCGTAGCGAAGGCTCCTGAAAATGTAATAGCGATGGAGCGCGAAAAGCTTGAAAATTACCGCATCAAGCTTGCAAAGGTAACAGAGCGCCTTGCTATCGTGGAAAAGAAGCTCGGTAAATAATAAAAAAACTGCATAAGGTCAATATTGTAATAATTAATCTTGCAAACAATACTGTAACATTCCAACGCGGCTGCCGCGTCAGGATCAGGTCCGCGCGGCCCGGTCCGGCACGCGCAGCCGCGGCAGTTTTTATTTAAAGAAAAAACGAAACTGAAAATACAGATAAAATTTATGAAAATTAACTGAGCGTCAGGCATAACGGGGTTGATAAAATGGAACATATGAACTACGATCAGGCTTTAGAAAAAATACACGAATTTAACGTTTTCGGCTCGAAGCTCGGGCTGGAAAGAATGAAAAAGCTTCTGTCGCTTCTCGGCGACCCGCACAAGGACATGAAGATAATCCATGTAGCGGGTACGAACGGCAAGGGCTCTGTTTGCAGGTACATTTATACTGTGCTAAACGAGTGCGGATATAAAGCGGGAGCATATTTCTCACCGTATCTGGAAGAATTTACCGAGCGTATAGAATGCGGCGGCAGACAGATAGGCAAGGACGAGCTGCCTATATACACTGAGCAGGCGCTTGCTGCGGTAGAGCAGATGATGAGCGAGGGCTACGAGTCGCCGACAGAATTTGAGCTCGTAACTGCTATAGGGCTGCTTTATTTCAAGGCAGTGAATGCTGATTTTGTCGTGCTGGAGGTCGGTCTCGGCGGACGCGGAGACTCTACAAATATATGCGACCGTCCGGTAGCGACAGTTATAGCGTCTATATCATACGACCATATGAACGTGCTTGGGAGCACGCTCGAGGAGATAGCGTATGACAAGGCGGGAATCATAAAGCGCGGTGTGCCTGTATGCGTGAATGTAAAGGATCAGGGAGCATTCGACGTTATACAGAAGCAGGCTGACGAGTTGGCAGCTCCTGTAGTTGATCTGCGACAGGCTTCTGTAAAAGTAAAAAGCTGCGATATAAACGGGAGCACGTTTACAGTCGGGCTCGACGGACTCGCGCTCTTCAAGGACATAAGCATAAAGATGTGCGGCCGCCACCAGATAGAAAACGCCGTGTGCGCGCTCGCAGCGATAGCGATAATGCGAATACAGGGATTCAGAGTTCCTGACGACTGCGT
The DNA here is from genome assembly GCA_963632005.1 of Succinivibrio sp. GTDB lineage: Bacteria > Bacillota > Clostridia > Peptostreptococcales > Anaerovoracaceae > CAKQOE01. The sequence goes on along the minus strand of CAVGTL010000086.1, from coordinate 6,281 downwards.
GAGAGCAGGCATGAAAAAAGCGTTCCAGCCGGGGCGTTTTGAGCTGATATCAAAAGAACCGTATATGATAATCGATGGCGCGCATAATAGAGCAGGGGTGACTGCGCTCGTAGATACGCTTACAGAAGAATTTTCCATAGGTGCAGAAGCATCAGAGGAAGCCGACAGTAAAAATAGCGGAGCACGCATACTTTTATGCACAGGAATACTCGCAGATAAAGAGACTGAAATAATGGCATCACAGTTCGCGCGCCTGCGCGCCGATGTTATAACGACTACAGTTCCGAATCCGCGCACTATGTCGGCGCAGGAGCTTGCAGGAGTTTTCGGAGCGCTTGAGCCGTACAGCAGCGGCGAGTGCAGTGTGACAGCTATAGATGACTGGCACAGGGCGCTTGACGAGGCTGAGAAGCGCCGCGGAGATTATGACGTTATAGTATGGGCGGGCTCGCTCTATCTTATAGGGCCTGTGCGCGGAGTTCTTACAAACGAAAAGAAATAAAGCCGAAAGGCTGTGGGGCGGCCGGGCCGCCGCAGGGGTATTTATTCATTAATTGGAAATATTAATTGTTGAGTTGTTGATAGTCTAAAGAAATTCGGAGGGCTAAAATGGAAAAAGGGAATAATATGAAAAAAGTTCTTATGTTCTATAACCCGAAGGCGGGAAATGGAATGTTTACAAGTAATCTTGACAAGATAATAGGGCGCTTTCAGGCAAAGGGCATGCTCGTAATACCTGTGAGAGCGTCTGATGATATAAACATATCTGATGTGATAGCGCAACTTGATGATTCATTTGTGAAGATAATCGCTGCCGGCGGCGACGGAACTATAAACATAGTCGTAAACGCTATGATAGAAAACGACTGCTATCTGCCGCTTGCTGTGTTCCCTGCGGGAACGGCGAACGATTTCGCGCATTATTTCGAGATACCGACCGACCTTGACAGCATGCTCGACATAGCGCTAAACGACGATTATATACCGGCTGACATAGGCTGCTGCAATGGAAGATATTTCGTAAATGTGGCTGCGATAGGCTCTGTAATAGACGTGAGCCAGAAGACTGACGCGACGATGAAGAACGCGCTCGGACCTCTCGCTTACTATATAAGGGCGCTCGGTGAGCTTCCGGCGCTGCGACCGGTCGAGGTCACTGTAACGACACCTGATCAGAAATTTACTGAAAATATATTTTTCATGGTAGTGCTTAACGGCAATTCCGCAGGAGGCTTCAGAAAGCTCGGAGTTCAGTCGTCTATAAATGACGGGCTGCTCGACGTTATAATGTTTAAGGAAATGAAGCTGACAGAAATACCTATAGTCGGTCTGAAGGTACTTCAGGGACGTCATAACGAGGATGAAAATGTAATATATTTACAGACTCCTGAGCTGAGGATAGAATCACCTGAAAACATCAGCACAGACGTAGACGGAGAGCTCGGAGAACCGCTGCCGCTCGATATAAGGATACTGCCTAAGCGCATAATGATACATACTCGAAGTATCGAGGAATGATATATCAATCAAACCTTTAATTAATAAAAGGAAGAAAGAGGCTCAGATGCAGGGGAAGAAAGAAGAAAATAAAAAATTGAATATTAAAGTAACTTATGAGCACGAGCTGCTCAACCCGTTTTATGCGGCTAACGACCTTGAAATAGCTGAGGACGAGCCTGTCAGCACAGATACGCTCAAAAGCTGGGTGATACTGAAGGATGATATGTTCACCGACGCTGACAGTGAAGCGGAAAATGGTGGAGAAAGCAACGTAAATGAAGCGGAGCACGGCGTAGAAGCATCGGCGCTCGTTACTGAAAATATCGTGGGAGCATGTACGCTCGCTTTTCGTGAGGGTGAGTATATAATAGACGGAATAGCGCTCGCACCGGGATCACGCGGCAGTGGCGCAGGTACAGCGCTCCTTGAAACTGCCGAGAAGGAAGTGAGAGCGCGCAAGGGTGAGCGCGTTTATCTCGTGGCGCGCGCGCCTGAGTTTTTCAGGACTAACGGATATGAAACTATCGCGCGCAGCGATGCTCCCGAATTTTTTGAGTGCTTTGGATGCGATCAGTATAATAAATCGTGTTTCCCGGAGGTCATGAAGCATGTCCTATAAAGTCAGGCTCGACATATTTGAAGGACCGTTCGACCTGCTCGTATATCTGATAGAGCGCTCAGGCCTGAGCATATATGATGTAAATATATCTGAGATAACAGACCAGTATATAGAATACGTCAGAAAAATGAACATGATAGACCCTGAAACGGCGGCTGAGTTCATGGTGCTGGCTGCCACGCTCATACAGATAAAATCAAGGATGCTGCTGCCGTCAGACAAACCGAAGGCAGCAGCGCCTGCGGGCGATGACCCGAGAGACGAACTGGCGCGAAAGCTAGCAGAGTACAGAAAAGTAAAATACCTTGCGGGCCAGCTTCGTATAAAGGAAGAGGAAGCATCGCGCATATTCACAAAGCCGCGCGAGGACATGCTTCAGTACGCGCCGTGTGTCGAGCTTGAGCTCGATACTGACGAGTTCATAGACGCTTTTAAGGCGTTCCTTGAAAAGCGCCGCCGCATGGAAGAGGTCAGACGTCGCTACGAGCGAGTAGACCGCGAGCACATGTCCATGGAGATAAAATCAGAACGCATAAAGCAGAAGGTCCGCAATGCGGTAAATATGAGCTTTATCGAACTGCTCGAGGATGTGAAAGATACATACGATATAGTCCTGACATTCGCGACTATGCTCGAAATGCTCAAGGCAGGAATGATAAAAGTAAGGCAGGACGCGATATTCGGCGATATAACGATAACGGGAGTACCGGAAAATGGAATATGATGAAAAACAGAAAATAAAGTCAGCGCTCGAATCAATGATGTTCGTCTGGGGAAGCCCGCTTCCCGCATCAACTGCGGCAGAAGCGCTCGGCGTAACAAAGGCGGACGTTGTAAAGTGCCTTAACGAGCTGTGCAGGGAGTACGACGAGCGCGGCAGCGGTATATTAATAAGAGAGATAAACGGAAAATTTCAGTTCTGCACAAGACCTGAAAATGAGTTATACATATCTAACCTCTGCTCGCCTGTAAAGTCGAAGCGTCTTTCATCGGCTGCGATGGAAGTCCTGACTATAATAGCCTACAGGCAGCCTGTTTCAAGGAGCGAGATAGAATTCGTGCGCGGTCTTAAAAGTGAAAACGTGCTTTACGGACTGCAGAAAAAGGGCCTTATAATGGAAAAAGGACGCGGCACGGGTCTGGGAAGACCGATACTTTTCGGTACTACAGATCTGTTTCTTGAAAAGTTCGGTATATCGTCGCTGGACGAGCTTCCTGAGATAGAAGACCCCGAATATTTTGCTGAAATGCCGTCAGCAATAAACGACGATGAAGATGACGCCGACGGAGATCTGACTGCGGCGGGCGAGGAGCGTGTGAATTAAGCTATGAGACTTACGACCTTATGCTACATAGAAAACGACAGAGATGAATACCTTATGCTGCACCGCACAAAAAAGAAGAATGACCAGAGCCACGATAAATGGCTTGGCGTAGGAGGGAAATTTGAGCCGGACGAGAGTCCGGAGGAATGTATGCTCCGCGAGGTAAAAGAGGAAACGGGCCTTGAGCTTTCAGAATACAGCTTTCGCGGCATAGTAACGTTTGTGTCTGAGGTATGGGAAACTGAATATATGAATATATTCACTGCGAAATATCCAGGCGGCGCGCTTGCCGACTGTAACGAAGGCGAGCTGATGTGGATACCGAAAAGCGAGCTTATGCAGCTTCAGCTCTGGGAGGGCGACAGGATATTCCTGAAGCATCTCATAGAGCATGATGATTTCTTCTCTCTGAAATTTGAATATGACAAGGATGAAAAGCTGGTCAATAATACAGGCATCGTTTACGCTAGCCGGTGACGGCTGCAGTTATGGGAGCATTCGTGCATTAATGTATTAATATGCAGTAACTTATTATGGCCGGTCGGGCAGCCCGCAAGGGCTGTCTTTTTGTATTGTTAAAAAAACAAATATTTACATGATTTTGCCTGCTAAAAAAGCTATTTAGATGTTTACTTTAGGTATTGCCTGATGTATAATTGTATACAATGATACAAAATGTAAAAATTCAATCTACAGGAGGCAATTTTTAAGATGGGTAAGACATTAGCATACAAGATCCTTGAGCAGCATCTCGTTGAAGGCGAACTCGTTCCGGGACAGGAAATAAAGATAAAGATAGACCAGACTCTGACGCAGGATTCCACAGGTACTATGGTGTACCTTCAGCTCGAGGCTATGGATGTTGACAAGATACAGACAGAGCTTTCAGTCGCTTACATAGATCACAACACGCTGCAGACTGGCTTTGAAAACGCTGATGACCACGAGTTCATAAAGAGTGTTGCGAAGCGTCACGGCGTACTTTTCTCAAAGCCGGGCAACGGTATCTGCCATCAGCTCCATATAGAGAATTTCGGCATACCGGGCAAAACGCTGCTCGGATCTGACAGCCACACTCCTACAGGCGGCGGCATAGGCATGATCGCGATCGGCGCGGGCGGCCTCGACGTTGCAATGGCTATGGCAAAGGGTACTTACAGCCTGACAGCTCCGAAGGTAATAAACGTAAAGCTTACAGGTAAGCTCAGACCTTGGGTGTCTGCAAAGGACATAATCCTTTACGTGCTCCAAAAGCTTACTGTAAAGGGCGGCGTAGGCAAGATCGTTGAGTACACTGGCGACGGCGTAAAGACGCTTTCAGTGCCTGACAGAGCGACTATCACAAATATGGGCGCTGAGCTCGGCGCTACGACTTCTGTGTTCCCGAGCGATGAGAATACTAAGGCGTTTATGGAATCAGAGGGCAGAGGCAAAGATTTCGTTCCTATGGCTGCCGACGCTGACGCTGTATATGATGAAGTGCTCGAAGTAAACTTATCTGAGCTCGAACCGCTTGCAGCAAAGCCGCACAGCCCGGACAACGTTGATTCTGTAGCAAATATCGGCAAGATAAAAATAGATCAGGTAGCTATCGGAAGCTGCACTAATTCATCTTATGCAGACCTCATGAAGGTAGCGCAGATACTCAAAGGCAAGAAGGTAAATGAAAACGTCAGCCTCGTTATCTCTCCGGGTTCAAGCAAGATACTGAGCAAGCTTGCTACTAACGGCGCGCTCGCAGATATGATAAACGCAGGCGCGCGCATCATCGAAAACGCGTGCGGACCTTGCATCGGCATGGGTCAGTCGCCTAAGTCAGGCGGCGTTTCACTGAGAACATTCAACAGAAACTTTAAGGGCAGAAGCGGCACGAACGACGCGGAAATATATCTCGTAAGCCCTGAAACTGCTGCTATCTCAGCTATCGAAGGCGTTCTGACTACAGGTATGGGAACAGAGCTTGACGAGATAGCTCCTGTTGATTTCGCATTTAACGATAACTTCATCGTTTACCCTCAGGGCTGCGACAAGGAAAATACTCCTGTAGTACAGGGACCGAACATCAGACCGTTCCCGCTCAATGTCAAGCTTGAGGGTGATTTAAAGACAAAGGTCGTTCTCCATGCGGGCGACAATATTACAACAGATGATATCATGCCGTCTGACTCGCGCATACTGCCTTACAGATCGAACGTTCCGCACCTGTCTAACTACTGCTTCGAAAAGATCGACAAGGAATTCCCTGCAAGATGCAAGGAAGCAGGAAACGGAACTATCGTAGGCGGCGAGAATTACGGTCAGGGCTCGAGCCGCGAGCACGCAGCTCTCGTTCCGCTTTATCTCGGCGTAAGATTCGTAATGGCAAAGTCATTCGCGCGTATCCACCGTTCAAACCTCATAAACAGCGGAATCATACCTCTGGTATTTGCAGATCCTGCAGATTATGATAAAATAGCTCTTAATGATGAGTTAGTCATAGAAAACGCACCGGCTCAGATAGAAAACGACTTTATAACAGTAAAAAATCTGACGTCAGGAAAAGAATATAAAATGGTACCGGGTCTGTCAGACCTCGAAAAGAAGATGATACTTGCAGGCGGAAAGATCAACATGATCAAAGGAGAGGAATAATATAATGGCTTATTTACTTGATTTTGAAAAGCTCGTAAAGGAACAGCTCGAAAGAGTGGAGCGCATGAAGAACGAGCCTCCCGCAACTGATTTTTCAGCCAAAGAAAAAATAGTCATCGGCTTCATAGACGGCGACGGCATCGGTCCTGTAATAATGAAGGAAACAAAAAGAGTCCTCGAGCATCTGCTGGCAGACGAGATGGAGT
>CAVGTL010000085.1:0-11943 GCA_963632005.1 Succinivibrio sp. | reverse complement strand
CCCGTCTATCCTGTCACAGATACACAGAAGAAAATAAATACATAACATGTAATATGAAAAACGCCGGGTCGTTGCTTAACGATCCGGTGTTTTTTAACCGTTCAGTCCAATATTCGGAATAATTATTGTAATTGAATTTACTTCACTATATAATATAAATGTATAAATTTCGACTTTTTACGACAGCCGACACAGGGAGAGGTGTCAAGGTTGCGGAACAAGGGGGTGATTCTATGGCAGAATTGCTTACAAACGTACTTTATGTACTTGGTAAAAATTTCTATATAATATTAGGATGCTGTATAGTCTTAACTATGTCAGTAATGCTTCTGAACGCATGCTACGGGCGTCGCCGCCCGGTAGCGTATGCTGCCGCCTTGAGAAGCAAGGGCAGCAGCGCAGCCACAGGCAGTGAGCGCACACTTCTTAAGAGCATGGAAGAACAGGAAGAGGATATCTGGATAGTCATACGCAGATACGACCTTATGCCTGTATACGTTGTCGGAGATCTCGCAGCAATAGGCGTGACGCTTGAAAAGCTTCAGACAGATCTCGCATGTATCCTGCCGCAGCTCAGGGAGCCTGACGAGGGAAAGAAATTCTGGAGATCGTACAGAGAATGGGACGGAAGGGATACATTACGTACCGAGTTCGAGCTGCAAAACGGTCACTGGTTCAGAGTATCTGTGTACCGCAGTGAAGACGGTCAGTCTGATGTTTTCGTTTTACACAGGTCCACGGAAGAGCACCGCATGGCTGATACATATGAACAGCGCCTGTTCAAGGCAGAGGAAGCGAGCCAGTTCAAGACAAGCTTCCTTTTCAGGATGTCACACGAGATAAGGACTCCTATGAACGGCATCACGGGTACTCTCATGTTGGCAGAGAGCAAGCTCTCACAGACGCATCCTGCCATGCAGTATCTCAGCAAGGCAAGCGAGCTTTCAGATCATCTGCTGTCTCTTATAAACGACATACTCGACATGGCGCGTATAGAAGCCGGCAAGGTAGAGATAGAACATGAACCGTTCAGCCTGAGAGCCATGGGACAGAGGCTCTATGACATGTTTTCAAAAACTCTTGAGGAAAAGAACATCCGCTACGAAGTCAATTTCGAAGATATGCATGTAGACTGGGTGCTCGGCGACGAGCTGCGTGTGAGTCAGGTAATAATAAACTTTCTGTCAAATGCTGTTAAATTTACGAGCAAAGGCGAGGTAATAGTAACATTCAGGCAGATGATGATACAGGACGGCAATGCAGACGTTATGATACGCGTTCACGATACAGGCATAGGCATGAATCCTGACTTCATCGACCGTATATTCAGACCGTTTGAGCAGGAGGACATAAGTACTACACGCCGTTACGGAGGAACAGGTCTCGGTATGACTATATCAGACCATATCGTAAGGCTCATGGGCGGGCAGATATCAGTAGACAGCCTTCCGGGCAGAGGCTCTGATTTTTCAGTGTATCTTACATTCCCTATGACAGAAAGACCTGCCGACAGCAAGATAGATGACGCTCCTGAAGCGGTAGCTGCCGCAGTCCGTGTAGAAAGCAGTGTTGTTGATGCGGTTGATGACATCAAAGCTGAAAATGAAGTAACAGATCCGGCTCAGGATACATCTGATGATGAAGTATTCGACTGCAGGATACTCATGGCCGAGGATAATGAAATAAACGCAATGATAGCCGGAGAGATACTCCGCGACAGAGGTGCTGAGGTAGATATCGCAGAGGACGGAAAGAAGGCAGTAGACATGTTCACAGAAAAGCCTGCCGGATATTACGACCTTATACTTATGGATATCCAGATGCCTGTAATGGACGGCCGCGAGGCGGCTCGCACTATCAGAGGCATGGTCGATGAAAGACCGGATGCTGTAGCTATTCCTATATATGCGCTGTCAGCGGACGCATTTGTAGAAGACGAACGCCGTTCGAAGGAAAGCGGAATGAACGGCCATCTTACAAAACCTATAAATTATGACCTGCTCTGGGACATAATACGTAACATCACGAAAGAGAGGAGGCTGAAAGGATGAAAAAAATAGACCGCAGGGTGATATTGACATGCCTGATAGCGTTTATCGCTGTTGCGGGTGTAGTCAGCGTAGGCATGGAATACCGTGCAGGCACAGGATTTCATCCATTTCAGAATGTCCGTGAGTTACAGAACAAGCAGGTGCTTTTTCCGGACGGAGACACCGCAGGCGGTCAGTCAGGCAGCGGCAGTGATTCGACAGACACAGATTCCTTCTGGAAAAAGGATGACGCTCAAGGTAATGATTCCGACGGCGGAAGCGGAGCCGGCTCAGGATATCTGTTAGATCAGGGTCAGGACGATGTAAATGGTGAAGCAGGCGGAGCCGTAGTAAAAGGCGGTAACGGATCAACACAGGGCATCGGCGGCATAGGTGACGGAAATATTTACGGAATAGCCGACGGGACCGGGACAGGCGGCACAGGCCTTTTACTGCCGGGTGACATGAATATCATAGGCGACATAGACCTTGGAGACCTTGATAATATAGGAGGCGCAGGCGACAACGCATCACACGGAAACGGCGGCGTAACAGAAAACACAGGAAATGAAAGACCGGATACCGGTAACAACGGAAATACAGACAGCGGAAACAGCGACAACAATACAGGCGGAGGCGGCAGCAACAGCGGCGGCGGTTCAAATGGCGGCGGAAGCCAGGATACGCCTGAGCCGGTAACGCCTCCGGCAGATGACGAAGAAAAAGGTCCGGGCTCAGACCTTGTGCAGGATCCTGTTCCGGGCAACGGAAGCAGCTCACGTGATGAGGTAGTGGACAATAATACACCGCCTCCTTCGATAGATGAAGAAAAGAGCAGCGATTTCAGCAATGCTGACCCATCAATTTTAAAGAAACACAACATAGACGTTATTTTCAGACAGCCTGAGGGTACGAATATCTCAGATATGGAAGTCCTTTACAAAGGGCAGACAGATGTAAGTGATATAACCGTATTCAACAGCATAGAAGCATATGTCTGGGATAAAGACGATAACCGCGGATATTACTGGACAGCTGATGACCTTGAAAAGAGCGAATCCGTAGGGAAGAACGGTCCGCACAGAAAATATGATGCTCATGCAGGAAACAACAAGTACGTCAAGATAACAGGCGTGTCATTTGACGGCGGAAATACGATACAGAAGCTTCCGGTCGCAAGGATACCGTCGGACGTGTCAGAAATGATAATATACATTTCATATCGTCTCGATGTAAACGATGCATGGACGGAATACGCAGTATCCGGCAATGCTCCGGGAGTGGTATACAGCCTTAAAAACAGCCGTATACTTGTGCTTAATAAGATAATTCAGACAGTTGGTGAAGTAATTAAAAAAGAAAATATACTGAATGCAGACAGCCAGTATATCGATGACAGCACATTCGGTTCTGTATTGAACCTGTTTAAATATCAGGGTGACCTGCTCGGTGCAGACAATACAGGCAGGATGAAGGGACTCTTCCCGGGCTGGAAAGAGGACGGGGTCCTCGTGCCTTTCCTGTATTCACTCGATAAGGTCGGACGCCACGTACTTGAACCGTCGGCTCTCATTTCGATAGACACATCAAAATATCAGATAAATCTGCGTTCACACTGGATGAATAAGGATAATGTCATAGTCGAAAGCGGCGGCACGTCAGATACGATACTTGTATCATTGCAGGCACTCGACGATTATGTAGGCAGTGATAAGAACAAATGGTCTGCTGATGATGAGGAACACGAGTATGACTGGCTGGATACGCTTGACGTTCCGCAGTACGTACAGTCGGTAGAGTTCGACTATTGTTCTGGGTTCAGTGTTAAATACATTAATATTCCTGATACAGTACTCTATGTAAATACAAACGGCATACCTACTATATATGATAGCTGGTTTATGTACGACAGAGGTATACAGGTAGAGGAGGGCTATAATGTAGCAGACGGCAATCCGCGCTATACAGCAGAGGATGGATTGCTTTACAGTAAGGATAAAACAGAGATCCTTGGAGTTCCTGTGAAAAAGACAGAGCTCACAGTAGGCAGTGATGTAACAAAGGTAGTACTTCCGTATCAGACTCAGCTGTCAGTACTTGACCTTAGGATAGACAGCGTTGACGATCTGCCTGATATAAACTACGAACGTCTTAATAATAAACAGGCTATGATAATAGTGCCGGATGCTCTGCTTACAGATTTTATAAATAAGCAGAGAAGCATGCTGCAGCGCACAGGTCTTTACGTAGGCTCGGATACCGTGCCTGACAGGATATACAGCATAAAGAACGGCTTTATGATAGACTCAGACCTTAAAATATGCGACATAGTAAAGGACGACCCTGTATGGATAGAGCTGCCTGAATATGCGGAAAGCGTAGCCGCTGAAGCGATAAACAAGTTCAGTGCTTCAGACAAGCCGCTTTCAATGATAATAATGCCGGAGAGCGGACAGAGCGTACAGTTTGACGCAGGAAGCTTCGACGGCTACAGCAGCATGATGCTCGTATGCTATACCGAAGAGCAGGTAAATGCAGCAGAGGCGCTGAAAGAGCAGTATCCTTCATGCAGCTTTGATATTTCTCTCATGAAAAAAGACGCTGACGGTCGTATGTATCTTACGAACAGCGACGGAAGCATGAGCTGTATGATACCGGAGGATGTTTACAGCATCGATGAGGGATCATTTAAGGATACAGACAGCGCGCTCGTGACGATAAAGCTCATGGGATATTTCGCGCCGGTGCTGTCAGGCTTTGAAGAGGGAACGCCGTTCTCATTTGGTATAGATGACAGCAGAATAAAGCTTGATCTCAGTATGAGCAGCTGCAGCGTACAGGACGTTATAGACAGCTGGACAGTGCCGATGGCAGGGTATTACAGCTCATATTCGCTCAAATACGCTATCCAGCAGGAGCTTGGCGATGATGCGAGCGAGCTTGATGTATATAATGAACTTGTAAAGTTCATGCTGGCAGGCGAGAATCGTGTAAGAGCATTGCTCGGAATGGAGCCTGCATCAGATGTAGACGATATGATGTTTGAAACTCCTCAGAAGCCGGAAATACCGGATGAGTCAGACAGTCAGGGAAAACCTGCACTGCAGGAAGAGCCTGCAGTACCTAAGGATGAAACTCCGGCAGACCCTGAGATAACAGAAGGTGCAGAAAAGAATACCGAAGAGGAAGAGCCTGAAGCTGAAGAAGAGCTTAAAGAAGTTGAAGCTGAACAGTATCAGGAAACAAATAAAGAAGCTTCATATGATGAAGCTGAGGTGACAGCATGAGTGCGGCAAAACGCAGAGCAGGCTACGTCCTGCTCCTTGCAGCGCTTGCAGTCATGCTTTTCTTTTTCAGTACAGCATATCTTCTGTATATGTTAATAGTACTTATAGCACTTGCTGCAGCATGTGCGCTGATGATACGCGATGATGCCGCACGCATGGAGCTTAATGCTGATGCAGCATCAGGTGTGCGCGTCGGGAACGGCGCGAGATTCGACCTTAACATCTCATGCAGAGGACGCCTGCTGGCTGCAGGCTATATTACAGTAGATGTAGAGATATCCAATATAATGTTCAGCGTGAAGCGCAGTGAAAAGTTCATACTTCCGCTCAGAAATCATGGAGAGCCTGTAAGCACTGCTCTTCAGATGGATCTGTGCGGAGAAACAGAGATAAGATGCACAGGCGCGCGCGTCTGGGATCCGCTGGGATTGTTTTCAGCGGTATGCAAGGATTTTGCGCCTGTAAGACTGATGTGTTATCCAAAGCCTGCAGACCTTGATCTGACTGTATCTGATGATGTTGTCGGGTCTGTAAACACCGAGGGACTGATACAGAACAAAAAGGGAAGCGACCCGAGCGAGATGTTCGATACGCGTGAATATGTTCCAGGCGATGATATAAGAACGATACACTGGAAGCTTTCGTCAAAGACAGAAACATTTATAGTACGTGAGTCAAGTGAGCCGTCTCATTATGATGTCGTACTGCTGCCTGATATGGGGCTGGAGCAGGAGGACCGGACAGTATCTGCAGATGAACTTAACAGCGCGGTAGCAGTGACCGAAGAGCTTGCAGAGGAGCTTATAGCTCAGGGAATATCATTCTGTATAGCAGTACCTGGAAGGCGCCGCGGCCTGCAGATGTTTGAAGTAAACGACAAGCGCGAGATGCAGAGCCTGCTGTCAATGTGGATGGGCGTATCAGTCCCTCAGTACAGCGGTACGGGACTGAATCTGTTCCTGACAGAACACATGGATCAGTTCTTTACAAGGCTGGTCATCGTATCAGGTGGAAAGTATCTGCACGATGTGAGCGGTCTCGGGAAGCGCATAGGCGCTACGGTAGTCAGTACGTCTGATGAGATCGAGCAGCCTGTATACAGTGCTCTCGGACCTGACTGCGATGCAGTAGTCCTTCCGTCTCACAATGAGCGAGGAGAACATTATAAAGTAGTTTGTTAATTTTTTATATATGAAATAATGTTAAAAGAAACGGAGAAAGATATGGCAGCTCCATCAGGAAATGAACTTAATAAAGGTAACATAAGGCGCGCCGGGCGCGCGGTCCTGTGGAATGCCATTCTTGCAGTCATGCTGCTCTGGTGGAGCCTTGCAGCGCTTGATGCACCATGGGGGAGTCTGACTCCGAGCCCGTTTATCGTGGCGATAGCGGCATTTACAGCTTATGCACTCTGCACTGCTGCGTCTTTTGTTGAAAGAAAGTGGATCAAATGGCTGCTGCATCTGATTCCATGGGCAGTCATGCTTCCACTGGCGGCAGTGTGGATGAATGGACTGAGATTATGGCTGAACTGCATTATTTCTATCTGGAATGAGATACACAGGGATGGTCTGTCGCTGTTTCAGACTGATGAGACAACGCAGAGCGCAGCAGCGATATCAGCTCTGGCGGCGATAGCGGTAGCGCAGATCATATGGTGGATAACAGAACGGAGAAGCCTGATAGCATGCGGTGCATTTGCTTTTGTACTTATGCTGCTGCAGCTTCTGACGGACAGCTTCCTGCCTCTGGCGTGGGGGTTGTGGCTCGCCGCATTTATCGGCCTGTGGATGAGCATGTCGCAGCGTGAGCTGCCGCTGCAGTCGCTGCGTATGTGGGGTACATGCACAGTTGTTCTTCTTGTGGTGGCATTTTTAGGAACGTCCGGCGAGATAACAGATATAACCGGTCTGAGAGAAAATACACAGCAGGCTGTACATGAGCTGCGTTACGGTCAGGATACACTGCCTGAGGGCGACCTTTCTGATGCTGCGGAGCTAAACAAGGGCGATAAAGAGCTGCTTAAGGTACGCACAGAGCAGAGAAAGACTATATATCTGCGCGCGTTTGAGGGTGCAGAGTATGAGGACGGCGTATGGCAGCCGCTTCCGGGCGCTTCATACGGCGGGACGTATTCCGGTATGCTGAAATGGCTTTCGAAGCAGGGATTCAGCCCGCTTACACAGTCTGCACGGTATTATTCACTGTGCGACCAGGAAACTGCGCCGGAGAGCAATACTATAGATATAGATGTTACAGGAGGTTCCAGATATTACCTGTATGTTCCGGCTTCAGCAGAAAGCGTTTCGGCGTCATACAAAGCAAAGCGCGATGCGTGCATGTCACCGCGCGGATTGTTCGGAGCCCGCTCATATACAGTAAAGGAGCGCTCATCAACGCGTCCGTCGGAGCTGACGGTATGGGCTGACTGGGTAGCCGAGCCGGAGACTGATGCACAGAAAGCGTACGCTGAGAGTGCAGGAATGTACCGTAGCTTTGTCTATAACAGCTATACGGCTACTGACAGCAGCATGAAAAAGCTGATGGATGATGTTTTCTGGAATGACTACACGACTGAAAATGAAGGCGTTTACAGCGCAGTACAAAGAATAAGGACCGTTCTGAATGAACGAACGACATACACACGCGAGCCGTCACCGGCTCCTGAGGGCGAGGACGCGATAAAGGATTTCCTGACAGGCTCACGCCGCGGAAATTCTGTACTTTACGCATCTGCTGCAGTCGAGGCACTCCGCGCCAGAGGCATACCGGCGCGTTACGTTGAAGGATATTACATACCTCAGAATGCACAGGCAGATAAAGAAGACGGCATGATATCCTTGTCTTCGCAGGATGCGCATGCATGGCCGGAGGTATATTTCGACGGTGTAGGCTGGATGCCTGTAGACGTAACACCGGGATATTATTATGATGCGCTTGCTCTGCGTCAGATGATATCGCTCCCTGACACAGTCCAGCAGACGGCAACTCTCGACGATGGACCGAACGGCGGAGAGGAGATATCCATAAAGCCAAGCCTTTCAGATGGCTACAGCCTTATAAAGATACTCAGAAATACAGTCCTGTTATTATTCGGAATGGCGGCAGCGGTAGTGCTCCTGATATCTGCGTGGTACATAATAACAAGGCTCATAGTTATAATATCAAAATACACGAAAAAGCGCCGTTACCTGCGTTCAGACAACACAGAGCGTGCACTGCTGCTGAAAAAGTGGATATATGCGGCACTTGCGGCGCATGGATTCGATGCATGTCTTGGATGGAAAACTATGGAAACTGACGCCGAAGCATCAGAAAGATTTGAAGAGGTCGAGCCGGGAGAATATTCAAGAGTCGTATCTCTCCTGGAAAAGTTCATGTACGGCGGCGAAGAGCTTGAAGCATTTGAGCTGCGTGTGATACAGGCATTCTATAGGAAGATTTTCCCTGTCGGGGGGGGGCAAGACCGCAAAGCTGAAACGCGCAGTAAGCTCAGCGATGATGTCGAAACAGCAACAGAATAAGCCTGATGAAACAGCCTGAGATCAGAAAAAGATCAATTAACTTTTAAAGAATAAAGACCTGCCTTATGCAGCGATATTTAAAATGATGTTAAAATCGTTTTGAAATCACGCAGAGGCAGGCTTTTTTAATATATAATAATGCTGTTGGAGCGCGGGCGCTCCCGCTTTTGCAAGTATTAGTATATTAATATATTATTGAAATACAAAAATCATATTGGGATCAAAAAAGGAGGATGACGATAATGAGCGTGATGCTTAAAATAGAACATTATACGAAATCATTCGGCGGCAGAAAGGCAGTCAACGACCTGTCACTCGAGATAAACGCAGGTGAGATATACGGCTTCATAGGGCATAACGGTGCAGGCAAGACGACTACGCTGAAGGCTATAGCGGGTATATTGCAGTTTGATGAGGGCGAGATACACGTAGACGGTGTATCGGTAAAAAAAGACCCGCTTGAATGCAAGCGCCGCATAGCGTATATTCCCGACAACCCGGACATATATGATTATATGACAGGCATACAGTATCTTAATTTCATAGCAGATATCTTCGGCGTAAGCGCTGGCGACCGTCTGGACCGCATACATCGTTATTCGGCGATGTTTGGCATAACAGCTGACCTGGCGCAGCCGATAAGTGCGTACTCACACGGCATGAAGCAGAAGCTTGCCATAATATCAGCATGGGTCCACACGCCGAGGCTGATACTCATGGATGAACCGTTCGTAGGCCTCGACCCAAAGGCTTCGCACCAACTGAAGCTCATGATGCGCGAGTTCTGCGACGATGGCGGCGCGATATTTTTCTCGACACACGTCCTGGAGGTAGCCGAAAAGCTGTGCGACAAGGTCGCTATCATAAAAAACGGCGAGCTCATAAAAGCCGGAACCATGGAAGAAGTCAAAGGCGACACCTCGCTCGAAGAGGTATTCCTTGACCTGGAGGGCTGATAAATGCTGAACACACTCCTTAAAAAGCAGATGATGGAAATAAACAGGTCATTTTTTACAAACAGAAAAACAGGCAAAAAACGTTCGCGCACGGCGGTCATGATCTCAATAGGACTTTTCGCGTTCTTAATGGTATTTGTGATAGGCGGGATATTCCTGGCGATGTCGTGGACGCTGTCGCCGCTCATTACAGCAGGAATGTCGTGGATGTACTTACTTATAATGACAGCAGCAGCGCTGGCGCTCGGCATATTCGGCAGCGTATTCAACACTTACTCGAGCCTGTATCAGGCAAAGGACAATGACCTTCTGCTGTCGCTCCCGATACCCGTCAGATACATCCTTTTCACCCGCCTGACAGGCGTATACATCATGGGCCTGATGTACAGCATGGTAGTATTCATTCCGGCAATAATAATATATCTGATAAAAGTAGAAATAACACCTGCGGCCGTCGCCGGCCCTGTAATATTCGCCCTGCTCGTGAGCATTTTCGTATTTGTGCTCGCATGCGCCCTCGGCTGGCTCGTAGCAAAGGCAGCAGCCAAAATGAAATACAAGAGTCTCGTGACTGTAGCTCTGTCACTGATATTCATCGGAGCGTATTACTTCCTGTATTTCAAAGCAAATGAGCTTATAAAGTCACTTTTACTAAATGCCGATGCAATAAGCTCCGCCGTAATGTCGCGCGCCCGCGCGCTGTATCTGCTGGGCGATGCAGCAGCCGGAAACATGAAAGCCCTCGTAGTCGTAGCGCTGGTGACAGCGGTGCTCCTTGCACTGGTATTATATGTAATATCAAAAACATTTATCTCCGTAGCAACATCTACAGGGGGCGCGTCCCGCCGCGAATATAAAGAAAAAGCTTCAAAAGTAAAGAGCATAAAGGCGGCGCTCCTCCAAAAAGAAATAAGACGATTCCTCGCAAGCCCGACATACATGCTGAACGGCGCGATGGGAAGCGTTTTCCTTCTCCTGGCCGCTGCGGCATGTATCATAAAGGGTGACTATTTAATAAACGCAGTTTCACAGTTTAGCAGCGGCAGCAGTAGCAGCGGATTCCTGTCTGTGATCGCTGCAACAGGAGTCTGCATGCTGATGTCAGCAAACAACATAACAGCGCCGTCAATATCGATGGAAGGCGCAAATCTGTGGATCCTTCACTCGCTGCCGATAAAATCACAGGACGTACTGCACGCCAAGCTCAGACTACAGCTGCTGTTCACAGACATTCCGGCCATAATATGCATAGCAGCCGCATGCGCCCTCATTAAGCCGGACCCTATTATAGCCATCCTGATGACCGCAGTACCGTTAGCCTATGGAACAATGAGCGCAGCCTTCGGCCTCATGATGAACATAAAGAACCCAAATCTCACATGGACCAGCGAAACAGCCGCAGTAAAGCAGAACCTGAGCGCCACCGTAGTAATATTCAGTGGCTGGATAACGACCGCCCTGCTTGCATTCGCATACATCCTGCTGAGCCCCCTCATCCCTCCGACCGCCTATCTGACCGCCTGCCTGATCCTTTTCACAGCAGGAGCCGCGACCATATACCATTGGCTGATGACAAAAGGCGCAGAAGAATTTGACCGAATATAGAATATATAACTAAGTATATAATATATAAACCTTTAGTCTTTAACGGGTCCGTTTACCTGACTCCCCCTACGGCAGTTCAGAAACGGGTCCGTTTTTTATCCCCGTTTTTCCTTGACACAGCGTAAACAGGTGCTATAATAAAAAACATTATGAATTGGTACTACCAATATTATTAAAAACAAAAAGACGCCATATAACGCAGACGAATATACGGATAAGCGGAGCTCGGAGCAGCATCCCATTCTGTGACCGCGGAGCGACCTGCATGTCCTCCCGCCTGTATCGGCGTCCCGTATTTATGTATATTAAAGGAGAATTATTTTGAAGTACTTACGCCAGTTTCTACTCATCGCAGCCCTTTCATTCACAGGCGAGCTGCTGCATTACCTGATCCCATTACCCGTCCCGGCAAGCATCTACGGCATGGTCCTGCTCTTCATAGGTCTCATGACCGGCTGGATCCGCATAGACGCAGTACGCGATGTCGGAAAATTCCTCATAGAGATAATGCCGGTAATGTTCATCCCAGCAGGAGTAGGCC
>CAVGTL010000084.1:0-12017 GCA_963632005.1 Succinivibrio sp. | reverse complement strand
TCCTACTCTAAGATATTTAAAAAAGGAGATGTCTGTATGATAGCTGAATTACGTCCAAAAGCTCAGATAACAATTCCTCGTGAAATAATCCTTAAACTCGGTCTCTCTGAAGGTGATAAACTCGAAATATTTGAAAAAAACGGTTCTATCCACATAATGCCTGTAGCAGTATATCCAAAAAAATACATCAAAGCACTCAGAGCCGAAATAAACGATGTAAAGAACAAGATCGCATCAGGCGAGCAGCCAATGTTCGACAGCGTTGACGCCTTATTTGAGCAATTAGAAAGTGGTGACTGATGGCTTATGAACTTACATTTACACCACGCTTTCAGAAGCACTTCAAGGATCTTAACAGCAACGAAAAAAAGCAGTTAAAAAATAAACTTGCCCTGCTGACTGAAAACCCATCACACCCATCGCTACGTACCAAACGTATACAAGGTACTTCAGATCTGTTTGAATGCAGCGTCAACATGGATATACGCATCATTTGGTACTATGAAGGAGATATGATGATAATCCTTCTTGACGTCGGTCATCATGATATACTTAAACAATTTTAGTTGTATTATAACTTAAGATAAAATAGAGAGCTTGCTATACAAGCTCTCCGTCTACATTTTATTTCAGATATTTATTTTTCCATTCTTTTTCAAATGCTGTAATATTTTCACTAACATCAGTATATCCAAAATCAGATTTCATTTTACCACTTGAATCTACGTCCATAGTGAATACATACCATTTATCCTTATCATCAAGCTTATTTCTTTCTGCAGATATAATTTTATCAAGATCCATAAATACTTTTAATATGTTCTTTCTGTCAATATCACGCTGGCTGAAGCAATCGATAAACTTGCCATCTCCACAGTCAATATAATATTTCATGCTGAAGCTTCCCTCGGCATAAAATACATAATAGACCATCTTTTCCCACTTGTCCGGCAGAATTGTCCGGAGCTCATCAAATACTTTCTGAAAAAATATGTTATTCATAATATATTCTCCCGTTAATTTTTGAATATTCTTACACTTTCTTCACCGTTTATCGTATATGTCACGATCAGACTGTCAGGACGCATAGAGTCACCTTTATACTGAGGTTCTATCCTGACTCTGACATCATTTCCTGCTCGCACCTCATTCGCTAACTGCATCTCCAGATTTTTAAAATCCTTCATGTTAACGTTTGCGTCCTGAGGTATCATATTTTCAAGGCCATTTGAACCATCGAACTGATCTCCTATCAAATGCCCGCGAACATCGCCCTCCTTCTGATCACCTTTTCCTATGGCATCAATATCATCTCTTATCAGCAGGCGATCTTCCCTTTCCTTCAGATGAAGCTGACCTTCTACACTGGATATTCTACCATATCCATCTGTTTCATATGTATAACCGTTTATCTCATAATCACTGTCAGGTATGAGATTGTCACCTACACGAAACACTTCATCATTATCGTCATAATATAATTCCAGCTTACCGATCGGATCCATATCATCAGATGTATCAAATTCAAATGGTTTGTCAAAGTCATTATCTTCTATATCCTTCACATCCGCCTTAGTAATACGCTCCGCAAGAGGCGAGTCTGAAAACCTCGATTTAAATGTCTCATTTACTTCATTAAATTTGTTTATCATTATCTTACACCCTTTTCACGCATGTGTTTCATCCATAAATTTTCAAGCAGTCTTCCTTCATCAAAGCCATCTTTATTGCATACATCCTTTACACAGCAATGCATCAATGCGATTCGTTTCAATTCTGATGATCTGGGCTGAACTTTATTTATGACAGCTTCAAGCCTTTCTGTAAGTTCTGCCTCATCAGAGGCATTTAGTACACACTTCTCAACCATTGCTTCTATTCCGAGTATACTTACTATCTTTTTTGCCAATATACTGAAATTCTTATTTTTCCAAAGTGAGATACTTCCTGCTTTTTCAAACTGAACGACCTGATCTTTTATAAACTTCCTGTTTGCTGATGAGATATTCAAATTTTCCAATCCGTTTTTTATTTTTTCAATTGAAAAATCCAGCTTTTCTGCTACTCTTCCCTGTATAATAAAGTTTACTATTTGAGTTTTTATTTCTTCACTGTTATATGACTCAATTTTTCCATCATATTTATATGGTATCTCATCTATAACGCATTTACTTATCTGTGCAAGTACAGGTTCTACCCAGTCATTTTGATAAACAGCTGCAACACCGCGTTTAAGCTTTGCCAGCTCATCGATCTGTTCTTCATCTAAACTTGCAGAATATCCCGTAAGCTCTCTATCGCTCCGGTCAGGCAGCCTTAATATTATTTTTGTATTCGTATTACGGATCACTGACATATCAAGTAATCCGGGTGCCTGATCTGCTATTATAAATCCTTCACCATATGTGCGCATCTCTGCGATCGAATTGGCTATCATTTCGACTGACTTGCCGGATATATTCGAACTTTCATTCGACTGTTCTGTAGATGTACGTTTTAAAAGGTTATGAGCTTCCTCCATTATCGTTATATGCGATAATCCACTGTTTACCTTACCTGAAGCCATACGATACTCATTAAGCTTCATTATCAATATTCCCATTATCAAGGACTTTGTCTCTGTTGAACCCGTCCTGCTCAAATCAATGATCACATTCTTGTCAAATAACTCTTCGTCAGCCAATGCATCATTGCAGAATATAGATCCATTTAGCCCTGTCGTCAGAGAACGTACTCGCGTCAGTAATGCTCCTGCATAATCGCTTTTACTTTCGCTGGAATATTTTGAATCATTTATAACAGCCTCGATGTGTTCCAGTATATCTGTAAAATCAGGAAATATCCTGCCATTACCATTTACTGAAGTTATGAGATCCCATCCTGCATCAACATATGATTTCTCTATTGACTCTTTAAGTATTGCAGGCATTGCAGCATACATAGGCCAGCATACATTAAATATCTCCACCAACCGGTCAAGATGCTCCAACACATGGATATCTTCAGGAAAACTGAATGGATCTATCTTGAGCATAGGGGCTTTCAAAGGATTTGTACCATACACGTACACATCACTGTACTGACCAAAAACATTTTTATATTCGCCCTTTGCCGGTTCTATAACAAGAAACGGAATATCATACTTTCTATATATGCGATCTAATATATGGTATACTGCATTACTCTTTCCTGAACCTGTAGAGCCTGTTATGAATGTATGCATAGTAAGGGAATCAATATCCAATTTTACAGGTATTTCTGTTTCTGTACCCATACTGAAAATGTTTCCCAATTCTATAGACCTGTCACTGTTTTTTCCACTGTATGAAACTACTTCTTTTCCAAAATCTGCATGCTCTATCACAGGGAATCCACATACTGATTTACGCGGCAGTCCCATCTGTATCGCAAGTTCATTGCTGCTTACAAGTGATGATGCCGTAACAGGTACACGCATGCGATCATTCTCATAAATAAATACAGGATGTATCATATTTGTTATATATTCTCTTAAGCGCTGAGTTTTTGCGGCTTTATTGCTTCCCCACAGATTTACAGCTGAAGTTTCAACTCCTGACCTGTCACCTTTCATTAAAGCCTTGTACGTGCCTGCCGCCATTTCAACTGTTTCACAGCTATCAGCCAGAAAATATGCTGCACACTCCAACATTCCGACTTCTTCGCATTCATCTATACGTTTGAGCTGCATGTCGATCTTATCAAGGGTATTTATCAGCGTCTTATTCTTCATTGTGACCTGCATATTATCAGATCTGCCTTCAGTAGAGCCTGTAGTCCTTGTACTCGTAAAGCTCTCGCTTTCCGTTCTTCCATCTGATACAGTTGTTCCTTCTGATATGCTTTCCGATGTTCCCGTTGTTTCTGAATGAGAAGATCCCCTACTCTCAGTTTCCGGGCTATATGAAGCAATACTTCCCCCAAATGCTCCAAGCGCTCCAAGTCCTATTGCAGCAACAGATGCACTTGCACCTCCTGTAAACGGTATCGCTGCTATACCCGCACCTGCAACGATTGCACCGCCTGCCATTTTCAGCATTGCACCAAATCCATCCATTTTAGATACCGATTCAGTTGTTCCTTCAGTTGTGGATATATTTTTTCCTTTTGTTAATGTTGACGAACTGCTTTCTGTATAAGACGTTCCTGTAGTTGTTCCATTTGACAATGCATCTGATATATTTATCGCTGTATTAGTGCCATATGAAAGCTGCATATCTGTAAATGGTGACATTTGAGTATATATAGTTTCATATTCATGTTTTATTTCATCAAGCTGTTCAGGAGATATTCCTTTAGCAAGTATTACAGCTGTATATCGCTTTCCCTGCATAGCTACGGCAAATTTTTCCAATCCCTGGATAAATGTCTCATTATCCTTAAAGTCATCATCCTTATTGTTTGCCACACATGAAACAGACGCTATATTATCAGACTTTATATTACGTAAAAACTCTTCAGCCTGCGTGTCAAGAAGATCTTCTGTTTTAACTCCGGGAAACTGACCCTTTAAAGCATTTTTTAATGTATCCTTCAATGATTTTGTAGTTCTCTCATCATCAAGAGAACGTACACCCATGTAAAAATCTGTTCTTGCGCCATCACTGTCAGCTATAATAAATATGCCGCAATTAAGATTCTGTACAGCACTGAATACAGATGCAAATTTATACGTTGAATACTCATTCTTCTGATACACCATTTCTGTTATTTTAAATAAACGTATATCGCTTATCTGTTTAAATCTGTCGTCCAAAGGAACTATTTCCATATCGCTCAACTTATAGAGATATTTTTTCAAAACTATATCATCCACAAGTCCGCCAGCTATTTCATATCCTGTTTTAAGAGAAGCATAGCTCGGCATATCTGACATATCCGCACTGTCTAATACATTGATATCATTATGTACTTCTGAGATCATATTCATATCATCGGAACTTTTTTCTGTTTCAAAAAGCTCTCTATTTCCTATTATAAATGTTTCACTCATGATCACTTGCGCTCACTTGTCGCTACAGCCGCACCTACTACAACAGCACCTATAGCAGCGCCCACTCCAACAGTAGCGCCGGCAGCATATGCTATAGCAGCTCCGCATGCTGCACCTAATGCTGCACCAGTTATCACCTTACCGCCTATATAGCTGCCGTTTTTCTGATCATTACGCTTCTGTTCTGCATATGACATCTTTCTCTTTTCATTATTCACCGACTGTCTTTCTGCACCCTGATTTGATGTTTTCTTTTCCTTCACAGGCCTTAAATATCTGACTACTTTCTGTAAATGATCGAGTCTTTCATGTGAAAAATTCATCAATATCTGAGCCATAAGCTCATTCATATAATCATCATTCCATAATGTTTTATCTGAAATAAGCTCTCTGCCGTCATGCTCATCATACAATCCTTTCATAGATGCTGATACCTGCTTCATCTTTTCAAAATCCTCAAAGCTCAGATCAAGTAGCAGACTGTTCTTCATCATGATCCTTACGCTTGTAATATCGCCCTTTTCTACCGCCTCGTAAAATACATTTGTTACAGACATATATTTACCACCTTTCAAATATTTTTATTATTTACAGATCTATCTTTTTTAACCGCATTATTTGCACTATCATGCACACTCTTTTTGGGTTTATGTAAAACATTGGTAATCCAATCCTTTCCTTTTTCAAAGGCCTTTTCCACACTTGATTGTTCAGTATGAGTGATATCGCCATTTTCCCAGTCTCGACGCTTACCTTTCTGATATTCTGATGATTCATCTCCCCAAGAATATTTCCTATCTGTATCACTGCTTGTATTTAACTTTTCCTGTACCGGTCTTAAATAACGTACTACTTCCTGTAAGTGATCGAGTCTTTCATGCGAAAAGTTCATCATAAGCTGAGCCATTAATTGGTTCATATAATCATCATTCCATAATGTTTTATCTAAAATCAGCTCTCTGCCATCATGCTCATCATAGAGTCCCTCCATAGAAGCAGCTTCACACTTCATTTGTTCAAAGTCCCTAAAACTCAAATCAAGCAGCAGACTATTTTTCATCATAATTCTAACGCTTGCAATATCACTATTCTTCACAGCTTCATAAAACGCGCTTGTTATTGACATATTTTTACTACCTTCATAACATCAGAATTATATTTCCAGGATGTCGCTTACTTTATCCTGTATTCCACTAAGCCACATGAGCTTCTGTTCATTTTCTCTTATCTGGAACTCTGTATTACTGCTCTCATTTTCAAGATCAGTTAGCTTAGCGAGCTTTGTTTTCAAAAGCTGGTCAAGCTTTTCAGCTTCAGCCTTAAATGTTTTTAATATATTTTCTGACTGCTCTTTTAGATATATTTTTACTGAATTTCCATTTTCAGTAACATCTTTTTCTATATGAGTCAGATATGACTGCGAAATTTCATTGGCTTTCATATACTGAACCTGTTTATACTTCTTTCTGTAGTAACCACTTTCCTGGAACCATGTCCATGGCTTATACCATTTTTTATCATAGTTCTTTACCCATTCTTCGCCATCCTGAACTTCCTTACTATGTACAGTAATATTTTCAAGGTTGTTTAATTTTTCTCTTAGGCTTCCTCCTATTAACTTAAGCGGATCTATCTTCAAATTTTCAGATTCGACTGAAAGTTCAGCTTCATTTAATGATTCAAGCTTTTCCTTATATAAGTTAAAAAGTTCTTTATTAGTTGCAACAAACATATCAGTTACAGTATCATTTAGTGCAGACTGAAATTCCGGCTGCAGATTTTCTGCAAAACTCTCAAAGCTATGAGTAAATTCTTCGGCCTCAGATAATGTAAACTCTTTATCTTCAAGGCCTTTGAACTGATCACTAAATTTTTTCTGATACTCTTTCAGTATTTCTTCTATCTTTGTTGAAGCTTCATTTTCTAAACGCTTAGCTTCTCTTTCAACTCTGTTTTCAAACGACTTTGTTGTATTTATATCGCTTATCTTCTTATATATGCCATCTATCTGAGAAGATATTTTTTTAAAATTCTCTTTATCATTTTTTAAGCTCTTATGTATATTGTCTATCAGTTCGCCCTCAGCCTTAAGCTCATCGATACGATGCATAAATGTATCTACTATATTCTTTATCTTTGCAGTCTTTGCGTACTTTTCAACATACTGACATATGGCAGCTTCAAGTGATGGAACACCTGTGTGTATAAGAGCCTGATCATAACGTTCATCACGATCCTTTTCTTTTTCATTTTCCTCTGCCTCTTTCAGCTTTTCATTTACGATATTTTTCACATTACGAGGCAACGTTGCATACTCATCAAGGTGAAGCTTCCTGTTCAGTTTTTTTACTGAAGCATCATCCTCAAGATCTTCTATCTGATCTTCATTAAGTTCAATACCACTTTTTAACATTCTTATAGAAAGCGCCGGTAATGCAGCTATAGGGAACAAATTAGGATTCTTTATTCCGCAATCATCCAGATATTTTCTGATATCTTCAAGTGTATCTGTGATAGGACCATCCTCTTCTTTTCTGTTATCCATTTTATTGACTGCAAATATAAAACGATCCTTGCTCATTTTTCCATTTACCGCCATTTTTTTGCCTATGCTTTTAAGAAGAGCTTTCTCACTTTCAGTACCGTAATTTTCATCAAGTATGAATAAGACTAATGCTTTCGATGACTTATTTAAAAATTCCTCCTGAACTATGCCATGTTCCTTTTCTATTGCATTATTAGGTCCCGGAGTATCTACGAGCACAAGGGATACTTCGTCTGAACTTACAAATCCTATATCTCCGCACACTCTTATCTCTAATATGTCTTCATCCTTGTTCCAGTCTACCATTTTTTCGTTTGTAAGGTCTTCAACAGTTTCACTTAACCGAAGCTCACTTACACGACCTTCTTTATCTCTGATACATTTATATGCTTCAGCTCTCCAGTTGCTCTGACCGTCTATATCCTTTATACGTGTAATAGTTGCTGTGCAAGCAGCCTGAGTAGAAGGCATAAGCTTCGTTCCTAGAAGAGCATTTATAAGCGTTGATTTTCCCGCGCTCATAGTTGCTACAACACATACTTCAAAATCATCATTCTTAGCCTGCTTAAATGCATTTTTTATATCATCAGACTTTAACTCGTCAAACTGACCTTTCTGTATTTCTGCAAATACCTTATCTATCTTTTCCTCTTTACCCTTTAAACTTTTTCCCTCTTCAAAATCGATCTTAACACCTTCAACTATTTTATCTTTGCAGGCTTCTGTAAATATTTCCTCTAAGTCTGACTTATCCTCTTCAGTGCCGTAAAATGTGATATCAAATGCTCTGTCATTGCACTCTTTGCATAAACTTTTCGGCAGATCTTCTATCCACTCCTGAAGGCGTGAACCATTTCTTGTCAGTTCTCTTATGCTGCTGTTTTTCTTTAATTCTTTTCCATCTATCAATATTTCAGTTTCTAATTTATATGGATTATATTTAATGTATACTTTTTTCATAACTACCTCCGTATATTGATCGTTCAAGATAATATATGCCTGCTTTTCTACTTAGTAAAAACTCATCTGAATTACTATGAGCATCATCTATATCATGTTCACCGCCAGCATAAAAACGCGACATATCAAAAAATTTTCTTTTAAACTTTCGCCTGAAAATATCATATTCATCTTCATCTTCTTCAGACATGCCATCACCTGAGATCTTTATTTTAAGCAATAAGCTAAACCTCGCTGATATCGGACATATATGCGGTGATTTAAAACCAAGCGACGTAAGATATTCATCTAATCTTACTATGTCTTTATCTATGTCATCCTCAGATGATTTATACTGATCTACTTTATTCAAAACAAAAATTATCTTTTCCTGATCGACATTCTCCATGACCCATTTAAGATGCTTTTCCTCTGAATAAGTTCCCGCATTATCGGCACTCATGATATACAGTAATTTATCGTATTCAAAATTTTCAAGTGCATCATACGTCAGCTTCCCATGTTCACTGTGAAGTGCCGCATCAACACCGGGAGTGTCTATTATGCATGATCGCGGGACTATGCCACAAGCTCCTTTAAAACGTGCTGAAGCAGAAATTTCTCCGTTCCAGTTATATTTATTTAATTCATCATTATCTGCATGCATATTAAGCCGTTCTGTGTTTAGATAAACTGTTCCGTCCTCAAAAGACTTATTATATATGGTACATATATTTCCTGTACAAGCCGCCTGTGAAGATCTAACCAGCTTCTTTCCGATCAGTGCATTTATAAGTGTTGACTTACCAGTACTCATATTACCTGTAACTATGACCTTTATAAGAGGCTGACTATAAAACTTCTGATTTATGTGATACTGTGATATAAGTTTGCCTGCATATGTAAATTTTCCAATATCTGAATCTACTGCAAGAAGTATATCCCGCAAACTTTCTATATCATGCTGCTGTCGGCTTAAGATAAAAGTTTTTAATATATCGCATGCATATACAATATCTTCATTATTATTGAATATAAGAGCTATATCGCACAGTAGACTATATCCAAGTTTTCTTTTCCATGGCCATTTCAAATATGAACTTATGGTTTTCTCAACGTCGCTTTCATCATATGCAATAACGATATTCATTTTAGCGTCTAACGAAAAAGCCTCTTGATATGCACGAAGTCTTTCTAAAATAAACATTTTATACTTATTTATATTTATGAAATCTTCCGCATTGTTTAATTCCCATGACTCTGCCACATGCATTTTAATTACTTTATAAGATAAGTAATTAAGTATTCTGAAGTATTCCGTTTTTATTTTTGCATTTGAACTTTTAATCGGATGCTCGCTTAAATCAAGTGCCGCCTCCATAAATTCTGCAATGTCCAAAAGCATCACCTCCCCAGCATGATCTACTTTTCACGTTCCAACTTATAAGACCAATTATACAAACCATAAAAGACATAACATGTCACTCTATGTAGGTATTAAAAAAATAATTTAAAACCGCAGATTGTTTATATTTCAATCTTAACGTATATAATTATGCATTTCAAGCATATAACAGCTAATTTTAACGAATTATATCCATCGTACGACGTATTTTGTCCTTGTATCATTAAGGCAGTACATAACTATGGAGGTTTATTGTGGCATATATTGATTACAGGGAATTCATAAAAGATCGTATAACGCAGCTCCGCCTTGAAAGGCATCTTTCTGAGTACCAGCTCAGTCTCGATCTCGGGCATAATCGCACTTACATTCAATCGATCTCATCCGGCAAGGCTCTTCCGTCAATGAAGGAATTTCTGAAGATCTGTGAATATTTTGAACTTACACCGGCACAGTTTTTTGATGATTCTATAAAAAACAGCGAACTCATTAATAAAGCGCTCAGCGGTATGAAAAAACTTGATTACGATGACATGATCCTTCTTATAGAAATAATAGAACGGTTAAATAAAGAAAAAATGATGTAAATATCTATTCCGGCTCAGTCATGAGCCTTTTTTATTTCAAATAACGTACAAAATACAAATTCAGCATAGGTCGATCGGCGATCTTCTCCTGTTTTCATACAGTCAAAAACCCTTGAAACGTTGTAATTTCAAGGGTTTCTATCCTTTAATTTTCTATAAATTACACCTGTCTATTATGCCTGCCGCTACTGCTATCCATGTTATGCATGTAATTATAGTTTTCAATAACCCAAATACCTGATATGCGCAGATACCCATACAAGCAGTTGATATTATTAGTAGCGTGCCTATTACGGCAGTCATATCATTATTTTTATGATTTTCCACTATTTTGCATATGTAGGCAACTATTAAAAGTATGACTGCCAATGCTACGATCGATATCGCTAAATCTTCCATAGAATTTATTCTCCTTTCAGTAAATCATCAATTATTGATCATATGGACTAAGATCATCAGGTGAGACATATCCGGGATACGGTTCTGTATCATAACTGTATTCTGAATCATTGTCTGAGCTACCATACTCATAATCATCAGTTTCATTTGGTACACTTGAATCTGCGCTATTACTTGGAGTTTTACCAGAGTATGAATTCATGTATTCATCCAGATTCGAAGGTGATGAATCTGTCTCATATGAGTTCCACGGATCATATCCTGAACTTGAATTGTTTGAATTATAACCATAATATGGATAGTGGTATGAACCGCTATAATCGTAACCATAATCGTCATAGTCATAATCAGAATCTGCATAATAATCATAACCATATCCATCACTGCTGCGGTATTTTTCAAAGGCCTGGCGTAAAGCATCGGATATATCGTCAGCGGCATCATCAAAATCAAACATATCTCCGGCATTATTATTGAATGTATCATTAATATAATCGCTGCTTATAAACTCATATCCAAGGGCATCTAAGATAAAATTCTTGATTTCATCGCTACATGCCATCGTCCAATCATCATAAATATTCTTCACTTTCACCTTCAACGGTTCAGCCTGCGTCATATGACGATTCCAGTCATACGATGACCTTAAAGAGTTCAATGAATCAATATATGATTCTCCACTTAGCATTCCAAGCTGTGCCTGAAGGAGCATCATACCATAGGAATTGAATTCTAAAGTCCCATATTCAATTTCATACTCTTTGATCTCATTATTATCGGTCACCGTAGTGAAATTGAGCATTTCAAAGCCACGAGCGCAGTCTTTGGCTACAATATCTGCAACATTTGAGATTTCTTCATCAGATAACCCTAACAATCCTTCATTTAACCACGAAAGATGTTTTTCCAAAGTTTTCTTAATATTGTAACCACTAAATTTTTCAAAGGATGACCAGTCATTTTCTGTATCAATGTCTGAAAAGGCATTATAGACCATTTTAGATGGGTCAGAGCATCCTGTGAATATCATAGTTACAATTGTTAATATCAGAGCCAATGATATTATTTTTTTCATTCTTATCACCCTCGATCACACATAATGATGTTAGTATATAAATAGTCCAAATTAAA
>CAVGTL010000083.1:757-12051 GCA_963632005.1 Succinivibrio sp. | reverse complement strand
AATAAATTGTTGTTAAGATGTTTTATATGTCAAGGAGGATCATATGGATCAGCACGCAGTACTAAAAAAAGCGCCGGGATTCAGATATGCAGTATTCTTTATGATGCTGCTCGGTTACATTTTCGCATACGGAGGACTTCAGATCATAGCGGCTCAGTCGAATGTAGTAATGAGCGCCATGGGCATAGAGGAAGGCAGGCTCACGCTTGCCGCGTCTATCTGTTCAGTTACAATGGGTATATTTGCAGGCGTAGCGGGCGCACTCAACTCTAAGTTCGGCGGCAAGAAAACGCTTGTAGGAGGACTGCTCATCATGGCTCTTGCCGGAGCAATGTTCCTGATGCAGCCGGGCAGCCTGTTCATACTCTGCGTTATAAGACTTGTTCAGGGCGTAGGAACAGGTATGGTATCAGCTACAGTTCTCACTCTTACAGCAGTATGGTTTCCTAAAAACCAGAGAGGCATAGCGCAGGGTCTTCTCGCGTGCTTCTACGGAGCAAGCCTTTCGCTCGTTACTGTATACACTTACAGCTGCAACGAAGCGGGCCTGACATGGTACAACACATGCGGTTATGCGCTCGCGGTAGTAGGTATTGTACTCGCTTTGGTCGTAGGTATATTCTATAAAGATATAGAGAAGAAGTACGGCGTTTCCATCATAGATGAAGCGATAGAGGGCTACGTTCCCGAAAAGCTCGGAGCTGAAAGCGACAGCGGCAACGGAAATATAGCGAAGCCGAAAAACTGGTCAGAAGCGTTACGCTTCCCGGGCTTCTGGATACTCGGATTTACGCTGTTCTTCTATGATACATCAGCAATAGGCGCAGGAACTATATTCCCGCTCTTCCTGACTCACTGCGGTTTCAACGCTGCCGATGCTACGCGCATCATGTCGCTCGGAACGCTCGGTACGCTCGTATTCTCACTCCTTGGAGGACTCCTGAGCGATAAGATCCTGAAGTCAAAGAGAACGCCTGTAACTATGATAGCGTTCGGCGGAGCTGCTTTATTCTTCCTGATAATCGTAGGCTGCGCGACAAAAGTACCTATCCCTGTACTTATCGTGCTGTATTTCATAGCATACGGTCTGCTTAATTCTTCGGGCGGCCCGTCATGGGTACTTCCTGCAGAGATCGTAGCTCCTGAATTCGCACAGCAGAACGTAGGTATAAACCTGTTCTTCTCGAGCACGGGCGGTTTCGTGATGATAACCATAATCGGATTTATCGTATCTGCAACTAACGCAACAGTAGGTATCGTATGTCTCGCGATCTCAATGATACTTACATTCATCGGAGCGTTTATAATAAAGAAAAAGTACAACCTCTAATAAATTAAGAACAAATAGCTAATGACAAAAATGCCGCAGCTTATTTCCGAAAAGGAAAGAACTGCGGCATTTTTGTTATTTATTGTTCTGCTCGGCAGCATTCATAGCTTTTGCGTAGGCGATATCATCGCCTTGATCACAGCCTATGAGACCGCTTATGCTGACATGGCGCATTGAAACTATATGCATCGCAATCTCCTCCGGCGGAGACGGCATATCGGATATTATCCATGATATCGATACAGCCATACTTGCGATGGCGTTGTATTCAGTAGCAAACTTGAGCGCATCGGGGATAACGCTGTCAGGACCGTGTATCAGGCGGTAGAGCTTCTGGTGATATTCGAGATCAAGCTCCTTACAGTGCTCTGTCATATAATCAGAGAGGCAGTTCTGACCCGTCATAAGACATGCCTGCTTCATGAAATTATGATATTTCGTATATCTTTTAAATGTTGCTACGCAGTGGTCGTAGTATTCAAACGTCTGATTCATTGAAGCGGGCGTCCAGTCTACGAGCACGCGCTCAGTATAGATGTACTGTATAAGGTCTGCCTTATCCTTAAAGTGGTTGTAAAATGTCTGCCTGCTGACAGAAGATGCCTCAATTATGTCAGAAATGCTTATTTTTGAGAGTGCTTTTGTTTCGCAGAGATCAATTAGAGCGTCTGCTATGATTTTTTTGATATCAATTGCCATGTTTTTAATCTCCCGTATCTTATTTTCTTATTAAGTCGTAAGTCTACTGAAAATTCATAAAATTATTATAGCAGAAACTAAACCTACTTTAAAGATATGTTTCGCTATCAAAATATTGACAAAATTTTATCTAAGTCAATATTGTGACATCTTTTGTGTCTAATCTATTTATAGCATAAATCAGTTTTTTGTAAATGGCATTTTTTTAACGAATTCATTACTATACTAAGTGTAAGGAACATACATCGCGATGATCACATTCAAACAAAGCATAAACAAAACCAAACATAAAAGTTATTGCTAAAGTCAAGAAAATACGGAGGGAAAAATGGCATTAAAGTATCCTGAGTTATTTAAGCCTTTCAAGATAGGAAAGGTAGAAGTAAAAAACAGAATATGCATGAGCGCAATGCATAACGTAGGCTGGAAGGATGAGGCAGGAGTTATCGATGACTGCGTTATCGATTATTTCGAAGCAAGAGCAAAGGGCGGTGCAGGTCTGATATTTACAGGCGCAAATCTCCCTGACTTCCAGTTCGACAACGGAGTTGTCATGGCTAACCCGTTTCAGGAGCCGGGAACATTTATTTCAAGGCACAAAAAGCTTGTAGACAGAGTTCACACATACGGAACTAAGCTTTTCATTCAGATAGCATACGGCGGAGGAAGAGTAGACTTCCCTGAATTCATACCGGGAACTCCTGTAGCGGCAGGCAACTCAAGAAACAGATGGAATCCTGAGATAAAGCACAGAGCTATGACAAAGGCTGAGATACAGAGCATCATCGATTCTTCGAGAGCTGCGGCTGCTGTCTGTAAGCAGACAGGCTGCGACGGCATGGATGTAAACTGCTACGGCGGATATCTTACAGATCAGTTCCTCCAGCCGTGCTTCAACGACAGAACAGATGAATATGCAGGTCTTGACGGAGGAATCCTCCTCATGACTCAGATCCTTAATGTAATAAAGGAAGAATGCGGAAAGGATTTCCCAGTTACATGTCGTCTCGGCGTAAGGCAGCACATAAAGGCTGAAGGTCAGGGAGGACTCGCTGAAGAAGAATATGAAGAATTCGGCAGAACGCCTGAACAGAGCATATACGTAGCAAAGAAGCTCGCTGAAGCAGGCTACGACGCAATATACGTAGGAAACGGAACTTATGATTCGTTCTACTGGCTCTATCCGCCAATGTATCAGAAGGAAGGTCTCTGGCTCGACGACGTAAAGGCACTCACAGAAGCAGTAGACGTTCCTGTAATATGCGGCGGCAGGATAACAGAGCCGTCAATGGCTAACGATGCTGTAAAGGAAGGCAAGGTAACAGCAGTAACTATAGGCCGTCAGATGCTCGCAGACGCAGAATGGGCAAACAAAGCAAGACTCGGTCAGGATGACGCTATCAGACCTTGCATCGGCTGCAACTTCGGCTGCATCGGTCATATATTCGCAGGACTTCCTCAGATGTGCGCTCTCAACGCAAATCTCTTCCGCGAAAAGGACATGGACGAGCTTGTTCCTGCAAAGCAGCCTAAGAAGATCGCAGTTATAGGCGGCGGCGTAGCAGGCATGGAATTCGCAAGACTCGCTGCAAAGCGCGGCCATGACGTGACTATATATGAAAAGGACTCAAAGCTCGGAGGCATGTTCATAGCGGCGTCTGTAGCGGAAGCAAAGGACGCTGAAAGAAGACTCCTTAAATGGTATGAAAAGGAAATAAAGGACAGCGGAGTAAAAGTAGAGTTCAACACACCTGTAGATATGGCCTTCATAGAAAAGCTCGACTGCGACGAGATCGTTGTTTCAACAGGAACTACGCCAAAGATGCCTCCTGTAAAGGGTCTCGACGGTGACAATATCTACTCGCCTACAAAAGTGCTTTTAGGCGAGGAAGTGATCCCTGCCGGCAGCAAGGTAGCAGTTATCGGCGGCGGTCTCGTAGGCTGCGAGGTAGCATTATGGCTCAAGCAGGAAAAGGGATTTGAGGACGTAGCTCTCATAGAGGGCGCTTCAGACCTCATGACAGGCGGACTCGAAAAGATGCCTGCTCCAAACAAGCTCATGGTAGAGGACATGCTGAAATTCTATAAGGTAGATGTACGCATGAACACTATGCTCGACAGCGTAGAAAGCGGTAAGGTAAACGTAAAGACTGCTTCAGGCATTGAAAGCATAGACGCTGACGCTGTTATCGTAGCTCTCGGTTCTGCAGCTAACGACAAGCTTTACAGAGAGATAAGCGAAAACATCCCTAAGAAGGTATGGCTGCTCGGAGATGCTAAATTACCTTCAAATGTAATGTTCGGCATCAGAGACGCGAACTCTATCGCAAGAGGTATATAGTATCAGATTTTAACGCGCCGCGGCTCTGCGCATATATCTGATGCGGATCAGATGGATTATACGCATGATGCGCAGGCTGCGCGCCTTGATTAGGAGAAAAAGATGACTACAACAGGAAAGTTAAAGAAAGCGCCGGCATATCGATTTGTCGTGTTCGTAGAAATGCTGCTTTGCTATATCCTGCTATACGCAGGCATACAGATGGTAGCTACGCTCGGCGGAGATATCATGGCATATCTTAATGTAACAGAATCAAAGCTCGGACTGTTTTCAGCCATAGGAAATCCGGCGATGGCGATAATATCGGTAGCTGCCGGAGCTGTAACGACAAAAATAGGCGGAAAGAAGGTACTCGTAGGAGGACTTCTCGTACTGGCATTATCGGGCGCGCTGTATCTTACAGGCACGCACAGCCTCGGTATGCTCATACTTATCAGAATAATACAGGGCTTCGGAACAGGTATGATATCAGCCACAGTAATGGCGCTCGTAGCTGTATGGTTCCCGGCAAATGAAAGAGGAACTTCACAGGGCGTAATGGCATGCTTCTACGGAGCAAGTACATCTATAGTAACAGCTTACGCGGCTATCATGACGAGCCACAACATGATCTGGTACAAGACTGCCGGATATATGCTGCTCGTATGCGGTATAGTTCTCGCTGTTATCGTAGCTTTAGGCTACAGAGACATAGAAAAGGCTTACGGAGTAAGCGTTATAGACGAGGCTATAGAGGGCTACAAAGCACCTGAAGAAAAAGCCGAAACTGTTTCTGACAAAAAGAATGACTGGGTAAGACCTGACAACTGGCACGACACTCTCCGTCATCCTGCTTTCTGGCTCGTAGCCGTATCTCTTTTCTTCTACTGCGGAAGCTGCTTCGGAACAGGATTTGTACTCCCGTTATGGCTCGGATATCTCGGATATGACGCAGCAAGCCAGGCTGCTGTAATGACTTACGGAAGCCTCGGAACTATAGTATTCTGCTTCGTCGGCGGACTTCTCGCAGACAGAGTCTTCAAGGGAAAGCGCACGCCTGTATATATTATGGCGTTCGGCGGCGCGCTGCTCTTTACGATAATAATGCTCCTGACAGGCGGCAGCATCGGCGTATCTGCAATGTCAGCTCTTTACTTCATAATGATCGGGTTCTGTAACTTCTCAGGCGGTCCTGCATGGGTGCTCCCTGTTGAGGTAGTAGGCCCTAAGATGGCTCAGCAGAACATGGGTACGTGCCTGCTCTTCTCAGGAA
Source organism: Succinivibrio sp. (assembly GCA_963632005.1). Classification (GTDB taxonomy): domain Bacteria; phylum Bacillota; class Clostridia; order Peptostreptococcales; family Anaerovoracaceae; genus CAKQOE01. The sequence goes on along the minus strand of CAVGTL010000083.1, from coordinate 6,429 downwards.
TGGGCGGTACAATCATGCTCCTTATATACGGAAATCTCGCCGCTTCGATAAACGCGAACGCAAGCATGATCGGCCTCGGCTGCTGCATGGGTATAACTTGCATACTTGCAATAATCATAAACAGAAAATACAAGCTCTAAAATATTTAATTAATTGTGATATTTTTAACGACGCCGGCGCTTTAAGCGCGCCGGCAGCAAAACCAACTACGGTATTTATCCGAAAGGATCTTAATACAAAATAATTTTATGATCTCTTCAAATCAGAAAAAACGGAGGAAATGACTATGTCAAGAATGTTTACAGATGAAGAACTGCAGGAAATGATCGTTCCTACAACTACAAGAATGAGAAACGCATATAAGGACGGCAACAAGGAAGAGTGCACAAAACTCTGGAACAAGCTCGTTGACGACTATATGTACGCTTTTGACCTGAGAGTTATCTGGGATAAAGAGTTCACAGACTACATCTATAACGAACTCGGCGGCGACGCTCTCTACGAAGTATGGAGATACAGAGGATGGACTGAAGACCAGATCCAGCCTATGAAGATCACTGAAGAAGTACGTCAGGAAGGTCTTGCTCTCATCGAAGCAGGCGATGACTACGACGCATTCGACAAGCTGCTCGACAGAGAATATTTCAAGTTCCGCAAGTCACACGATAAGAGAATAGAATGGGAAACAAGGATCATGGGTTACGTTTACGAGCACGGCGGCCCTGACGCTCTCTGGGAAACTATGTCAAAGGTTACACCTACATACTGGCAGCACATGATCGATGTTACTGTAAACGGTACATTTAAGGACGCTGTTATGGAACAGATCGGCGGTCTCGAAACTCACGGCGAACCACTCAGGATCGAAGAAGATGACGAAAAGGTAACAGTATGGATGGATCCATGCGGTTCAGGTCAGTTCCTCGTAGAGCAGGGCGTATACGAAGCACCGAGCAACTGCGTAAGATGCAAGTCATGTTCTCAGACTTGGAACATCGACAGATTCCCTGTTTACTGCGTACACGCTCCACAGCAGGAGATCCTTTCTATAAAGCAGATCGGCTGGCCTGTAATGGTAAACAATCCGCTCCCTGAGGAAAGAAACGTTCCGGGATATGAGTTCGCAAGACAGAGCTGCGGATTTGCCGTATACAAGGACCCTAACGATATCCCTGAATTCGTTTACGAAACACTCGGATTCAAGAAGCCTGCTCACGTAGACAAGCCAGCTAAGTGGTAGTCTGCGCGAACCGACTCAGAGTTTGTCCGTCAGTCACCATATAAGTGACTGAAAATAGTAATAGTTCGAATAGTCCGAAAAGATTAAAATAACGATGTAATGCGAAAGCCGTCGCACAGCAGTTTGCTGCGCGGCGGCTTTCTGTCTCCGGGCGCCTGACCGGCGCGTTACGCGCGTCACCGCGCTAGTAGGATGAGGCCAAAGACAAAGGAAAAAGAAAGATAAAATATTGATACCGTGTCAGAATAGAAATATAATATGACCGCAGGAGGTGAAATGATATGGAATATACAAAGCTTGGAAATACAGGCATAGAAGTTTCAAAGCTGTGCGTAGGCTGCATGAGCTTCGGAAAGGCGGGAACGATGCACGACTGGACGCTCGACGAAAGCGAGAGTGAAAAGGTCGTAAGGCACGCTCTCGAGCTGGGAATGAATTTCTTTGATACGGCGAACGGCTACTCAGCCGGAACGAGCGAAGAATACCTCGGGCGCATACTCAAGGGCGCGGCGACGCGCGACAAGGTAGTTATAGCTTCGAAGGTCTATTTCAATGAAGGCCGATTATCAAGGGCCGCTATAATGCGTGAGATAGACGGGACGCTGAAAAGACTTGGAACTGACTATCTCGATATATATATAATCATACACAGATTCGACTACGAAACGCCGATAGAAGAAACGATGGAAGCACTGGATGAGCTTGTAAAGGCGGGTAAAGTACGCGCGCTCGGCGCGTCGGCAATGTACGGATATCAGTTCCACAATATGCAGCTCACGGCGCGCGACAATGGCCGGACACCGTTTTCGGTAATGGAAAATCATTACAATCTACTGTACAGAGAGGACGAAAGAGAGCTCATACCGATATGCAGACAGATGAACGTCAGCCTCATGCCGTACAGCCCGCTCGCTTCGGGGCATCTGGCAAGGCCTGTATGGAAGTCTGACTCGCTGCGCGGCAGGACCGACAGAGTAGCGCGCGGCAAGTACGACCGCATGGAAGAACAGGACATGCGCATAGTAGAGCGCGTGCATGAGCTCGCTGAAAAGCACGGCTGCAAAATGTCGCAGATCGCGCTTGCATGGCAGTGGGCGAAGGGCGTTGATTCACCAATAGTAGGCGCTACAAAGACATCGTATCTCGATGAGGCGGCGGGCGCTCTTGACGTCAAGCTCACGCCTGACGACGTCGCATACCTCGAGGAGCTTTACGTGCCGCACCCGATAGTCGGCGCGATAGACAAGAACCCTGAGCAGGGCGTAATGCTGCTGGACGAAAAGAAATAGCTTTATGAAAATACAGCCGAAAATCAAGAATACATTCCCTGAAGCGCAGGCGTCGCCGCCTGAGCAGAAATGAATGAAATTACACGATGCCTTTAAGGCATAATGAACGATGTAATGTAAGTATTAGACATAATATATAAAACGGATATAATAGAAAGCGTAGGGCGAAGAAATTAAAAAATCACGTCCTGCGCTTTTAAATTTGCTTAAGATTGCAGTACCGTGGGCGAAGGATCTCCGGTACGGTGCATATTGATAAAGGGTGAAAAAGGAGGAAAACAAAATGGCTAAGATAGTACAGACAGCCGGAAGAAACGCGCTCGGAGAGTTCGCTCCGCAGTTCGCACATTTCAATGATGATGTTTTATTCGGAGAAAACTGGAACAACGAGGACATAGACGTAAAGACAAGGAGCATCATAACTGTAGTAGCGCTCATGTCGCAGGGTATAACAGATTCTTCTTTAAAGTTCCATCTGCAGAACGCAAAGGATCACGGCGTTTCTCAGAAGGAGATAGCGGCGATCATCACTCACGTAGCTTTCTACGCAGGCTGGCCTAAGGCATGGGCTGTATTCAACCTTGCAAAGGAAGTATGGGGCGTCGGCGAAGGCGACCTTCCTTATGAGGACGAGGCTATGAGAGCTCACGCAAAGGAAATGGTATTCCCGATAGGACAGCCTAACGACGCGTTCGCTCAGTATTTCGTGGGACAGAGCTACCTCGCTCCTGTATCTACGCAGCAGGTAGGCGTATTTAATGTAACGTTTGAGCCGGGCTGCAGAAACAACTGGCACATCCACCACGCAAAGAGCGGCGGCGGTCAGATGATAATCTGCATAGCAGGCCGCGGATATTATCAGGAAGAAGGTAAGGAAGCCATCGAAATGAAGCCGGGCGACTGCATAAATATCCCGCCAGAAGTAAAGCACTGGCACGGCGCTGCGCCGGACAGCTGGTTCAGCCACCTTGCGGTAGAAGTTCCGGGCGAAGAAGCTTCAAACGAATGGTGCGAGCCTGTATCTGACGAGGAATACGGAAAGCTCAAATAGTCGCGGAGCGTGTAAGTGAGCCTGGCGCACGAGAGTATTAAAAGATCATTTGTTAAGGAATCAAATTAAACTTACAGAAATTGGATATAGCGTTTGAACGGAGGAATATAAAATGAAGAAAGCATTAGTAGCGTATTTCAGCGCAAGCGGAGTTACAGCAAAGCTGGCAAAGAATCTGGCGTCAGCAGCAGGCGCAGATCTTTACGAAATAAAGCCTGAAGTGCCTTATACGAGCGCGGACCTCGACTGGATGGACAAAAACAGCCGCAGTACTAAGGAAATGAACGACAAGTCATTCCGTCCGCCTGTAGTCGGCAAGGTAGAGGACATGAGTCAGTATGATGTAGTATTTGTAGGATTCCCGATCTGGTGGTATGTAGCGCCTACCATCATCAACACATTCCTCGAACAGTACGACCTTGCAGGAAAGACTGTAGTGCCTTTTGCTACATCAGGCGGCAGCGGCATGGGTAACACAAACAGAGAGCTTGCTGTATCATGCGCGGGAGCAGAGCTGAAGGACGGAAAGCGCTTCGCGTCAAACGCAGGACAGAGCGAGCTTAAGAGCTGGGCTGAAAAGTTCACAAAATAGAACTGATAACGGAAACGTATCAAAGTTAGAAATATTTAGGAAATAAATTTGGATATAGGTAAATGGAAGGCCCTCGCAGCGTGTGCGAGGGTCTTTTACGGCAGGGGAGATCATGGAAAAATGTTTTCGAATAAAGCTCTGAGAAACATGATAATACCGCTCTTTCTAGAGCAGCTGCTAATGGTGCTCGTAGGCATAGCCGACGTATTTGTTACAGGCTTTGTCGGGGAAGCGGCTTTATCGGGTGTTTCGCTTGTAAATTCATTTAATATAATATTTATAAATCTTTTTACGGCGCTTGCGGCGGGCGGCGCAGTAGTTATAAATCAGTATATGGGGCGCGGCGACGATGAGCGAGCCTGCGCGTCGGCTTCACAGCTCCTTGCGGCGTCCGTCGTATTCTCGATAGTTGTTTCGGCGGTCATACTTGCGGCAAATGAATCGCTCATGCGCCTGATGTTCGGTAAGGTGGAGGCTGACGTAATGGATGCGTGCGTCACATACCTTAGGATATCGGCGTATTCTTATCCGGCGCTTGCCGTTTATAACGCAGGCGCAGCGCTTTACAGGAGCTTCGGTAAGACGAGCACGACGATGTACATATCAATTATATCAAATGTAATAAACGTTGCGGGCAACTGCATAGGAGTATTCGTACTGAACGCAGGCGTTGCAGGCGTAGCGTGGCCGTCGCTGATCGCGCGGTCGTTCTCGGCGGTCGTTATAACTGTATGCTGCTTTTCCGGCAAAAATCCCGTTCAATATGTCAGAGAATGGATATTTAGGTTCGACGGCGGGCTGCAGAAAAAGATACTCGGCATCGCCGTTCCGAACGGTATAGAAAGCGGAGTGTTTCAGCTCGTTAAAGTCGCCCTGTCGAGCGTCGTAGCTATGTTTGGAACGTATCAGATAGCGGCTAACGGTGTAGCGCAGAGCATATGGAGCCTCGCATCGCTCGTATGTATCACGATGGGTCCTGTATTTATCACGGTAATAGGGCATTGCATGGGAGCGGGCGACATCGCCCGGGCAGAAATGTATTTTAAGAAGCTGATGAAGATAACTGTAGCGTTTGCTATTATATGGAACACGACGGTATTTGCGGTAACACCGTTCTTCATGTCGTTTTACGCGCTGTCAGACCAGACGAAGCACTTGACGATAATTCTTGTGCTCGTTCACAATATGGCAAACGCCGTAATATTCCCGTTTGCCGATTCACTCGGAAAAGGCCTGCGCGCAACAGGCGACGTAAAGTTCACAACATCAGTTTCACTCTTTACGACAATAGGAGTACGCCTTGTATTTTCAATACTTTTCGCCATTCATATGCAGCTGGGCGTCATGGGCATAGCGTACGCAATGTGCCTCGACTGGGCCATCCGCGGCATGATATTCTGGACCAGATTCAAACGCGGCAAATGGAAGAATTTTAAGGTTATATAGGTAAATTAAAAAGCAGCAGGAAAATCGGAATTTGAAAAGTCAGCAGGCGACGGG
>CAVGTL010000083.1:0-747 GCA_963632005.1 Succinivibrio sp. | reverse complement strand
GTCAGCAGGCGACGGGTTGAAAGTGAATGCTGACAAAACTGAATTTGAAAAGTCAGCAGGCGACGGGTTGAAAGTGAATGCTGACAAAACTGAATTTGGAAAGTCAGCAGGAGGCGAGTTGAAGGTAGAATGTTGACAAAACAGAACTTGAGAAGTCAGCAAGCGGAGCGCTGTAGGTAAAATGTTGACAAGATAGAGCTCTAAAAGTCAGCAAGTAGTATGCTGCAAGTAAAATGCTGACAAAACATAGACTGAAAAGTCATCGATCGACATATTGGATATAAAGTGCTGACAATGCAGAAATAAAAAAGTCAGCAAAAGGAGCGCTGTAGATAGGATGCTGACCAAGTAGAACTTGGAAAGTCAGCAAATTATACATTATAGACAAACTGATGATAACTTCAAGTTTAGAGATGGTAAAAGTAAAACGAAATATGGTAAATAAGGCAACAGCGCGGCAAAATATTAAATGCCGCGCTGTTGTTATACTACATGGTTACAGAAATTCGTGAATGAAACTCAGAAGTGGGCTCCGCCTCGCCCGGTCTGTCCGGCTGCATGCGCAGCCTGCTTGTCGATATACATTGCGCGGTCAGCCATTTCGTAAGCGTCCTTAAATGAGAATTCGCCGTTTTCTGCCGGAGCTTCCACAGTATGTATGCCGAAGGAAGCGCTGAGCGTGATCGTTTCATCGCTGCGAGCGTCTAACAGGCGGCGCATATCATCTACAAGCTCTGATGCCTTTTC
>CAVGTL010000082.1:8192-12235 GCA_963632005.1 Succinivibrio sp. | reverse complement strand
CAGTAGGTATGATATTTTATCACAACATAATACTTTCAGCATTACTGGCATTATTTTCATTAAAGTTCCCCAAGGTCAGGACAAAACAGATAATAAAAAACAGAAAAAATATGCTGAACGATCAGTTTAAAGACCTTCTGTATTCATTATCCTCATCGATGTCAGCCGGAAAGTCGCTTGCAAGCGCATTTAAGGATGCAGCAAACGAGATGCAGGTACTTTATCCTGATGATAAAACATCGATAATGCAGGAAACACGCTACATAGTAAGGCAGATAGAAATGGGCATGACAGTAGAAGATGCGATATATCAGTTTGCTGAAAGAGCGCATGTCGATGATATAACGAATTTTGCAGAGGTAATAAGCACATGCAATCGTTCAGGAGGAAATCTGATAGATGTAGTGAGAAATACATCACAGATAATAAGCGACAAAATAGAAACTAAAAATGAGATAGCCACATCAATATCAGGTAAAAAGTTTGAATCAAGGATACTATGCATGATGCCGATAGCCATGGTGCTTATATTGAGCCTGAGCTCGCCTGACTATATGCAGCCTGTATTTACGACGCCTACAGGCGCAGTAGTCATGACTGTGGCTATAGTGATGTTTGTAGCGGCATTTTTCATAGGTGAGAAGATCATGGATATAGAAGTATAGATGAGGTGCAGATATGGTCGTAGGTTGGATAGCTGCAGGTATAGCGGGTGTGCTTTGCCTGGTCGGGCTTGTGGTACTTTTAAAAGCAAACAGAGAATCGAAGGGTGTTTATGATGAATACCTTTCCGGTCTTGATGACAAAGAGTTCAAATTAAAGAAATATCTCGGCATAGGTCTTTATATGGCCCAGCGTCATACGCTGCTTTCAAAACTACCGGACAGTATGAGACAGACTGCGTTCAGGTATGACAGCAGCGTGAGGAGCAAAGTAGGCGAACTGTACGGAGCGCCTTATCAGGACTACTATAGTCAGATACATATTGCGTCAAAGTGGTTAGTAGCACTTGCAGGATTTACCTTCTGTGAATTTGTCGGAGCGCTTACATCAGTTCAGGGCGATATGTCTACAGGAATAACGTTTACTATAGCAGGTATCCTTGCTGGAATAGGATTGCCATTCATTATGGACAGAGATCTTAACAGTAAGATAGAAAACCGGCACACACAGCTTAGGCTGGAATTCCCTGAGTTTATAAATGAACTCGTGCTGCTTGTAAATGCCGGTATGACTATACCTAGAGCGTGGGAAAAAATAGCGGACAAGAGTAAAGGAAACACACCTCTTCAGCGTGAGCTGCAAATATGTATGGCAGACATCCGCGCAGGAAAGCCTATGGAGGTAGCATTTGAAGAATTCGGCAGACGCTGTCGTATAAAAGAAATAATAAAATTTGTTTCAGTAATAATCTTAAATTTAAGAAAAGGTGGGAGTGAGCTCACGCTTACCCTTCAGGCACAGTCATCCGAATGCTGGGAAATGAGAAAATCAGCAGCCAGGCGGTTGGGTGAAGAGGCGTCAAGCAAGATGATGTTGCCTATGGCTATAATGCTTTTCGGAATAATGATGGTAGTTGCGCTGCCTGCTGTACTTTCAATAATGGATATGTAAGCGGCGTTATATAAATTATAAAAAATTATGTTGTTTAAGGAGGACCCAAATGAAGCTTTTAAAAAAATTTCTCAGTGAAGAGGATGGTATCGAGACTGTTGAGGTTGTTGTAATAATAGGTATTCTTTTAGGAGTTGCATTGATCTTTAAAGGAAGAATAACTCAATTTGCAACTGATTTAATGGATAAATTCTTTAATTGGTAGTGAATTACAGATAAAAATTTATCAAATTATGATATATATTTATACATTCTACCAGGACACACGTTAAAAACGTGTGTCTTAGTAGGCTGTATCAAATAAGGACATTATTTTTAATGAGGAACTAATATGCGCGACAAAGCTTCAACGACAATAGAAGCAGCGATAGTCATGAGTACGCTGCTGTTCATAATATTCGCTATAATATCAGCATTTCTGCTCCTGTATCAGAACGCAGTAATGGAGTACGTAGCGACTCAGGCTGCACAGCAGGGCGCAGTGTACTGGACTGACACCTCCGTTCAGATGGACGGAAGTCGTTCAGGTAAAGACGACAGTAACGGTCTTTATTACAGGATAGGTGAGATGGCAGGAGGAAATTCAGCCAAATGTGCTTATATAAAAAAATGGGCGGAAGATAAAATGAAGTCTATGATACCTCGCAGCATAGTAGGAAGCGGCGCAGAACAAGTAAATGTAACGTTTAAATCAGGCTTGATGCAGCGATATGTGATAGTAGAGATAAAGAAAGAGGTAAACATACCGTTCGCAAGCATAATGCAGTACTTTAATGATGATCTTAATATGAGAGTAAAGGTACAGGCATCTGTAAGCGAACCGGCAGAGTACATAAGAACGCTTGATTTTGCATATGTGACACTCAGCGATGCATGGAAATCGATAAGCAGTAAACTTGGTAAAATAACATCATTTTTTAAATAATAGATTTTAAGGCGAGGAGAGGATCATTATGCAGCACAGATATAAAAGAGAAAAAGGAGCGGTAACTGTATTTTGCGTGATAGTCCTGTTTACTATGGTACTTCTAGGTGGTGTTTTCATAGACGGAACAAGAATACTTCTTGCAAAACAGATGGTACGAGCATCAATGAACAGCGCAGCGCGCTCCGCGTTGTCTTATTACGATGAAGGTCTTACAGGAGATTTCGGCCTCTACGGAGTTACAGAAGAAAACGCAACGAATGCGTTTAAACATTACTTTGAAAAAAATCTGACATTATCGCAGAATGACGGATTTAATCTTTATAAATTTGATATGGGCGACGATCCTGTAAGTGTAACAGTTTCGGAGCCATTGAGTGACAATAAAGTACTTCAGGACCAGATAAATGAATTTCAGAAGTACCGTGCCGGGGTGAATCTTGCAATAGGTACAACAGAAAAATTAAAGGGGCTTTTTGGTAAAGGAAGTGCGGGAGAAGCCAGCAGGGATGTTGTAAATAATGCTGACAAGGCCCTGGAATCACTTAAAAATTCGGCAAAAGAGCTTGGAACGACGATAAATGACACATTCAAATCTGCTATGGATACACAGATAAACAAGGCAAAGAAAAACGTTCTGGAGGCTATAGAGAAGAAGGGACTTGATCTTGTCGGTGTAGATTTAGGTGAAAAAGGATTTGATGCTGTTTTTGAAGATGTAAATAAAAAGATATTAATGTCTAAGGAAGAAAAAGAGAAATATAAAGAAGAAAACGAGAAAAACAATAATAAAATGAACAGCGCGGCAAGTGCTATGGATAGTATACAGGTATTTGATGAAGAATCAGGTAAAGATATAAATGTAAATGCTGATAAAGAAGAAAAGGATGGCGATGATAAAGATTCACCGCTAAAGCAGATGGAAGTCATAATAAGCACAGCAGAATCACAGGTCAAGAAAACTCATGATATTGTAAATAGTGCTTTTATAACAATAAGAAGCGACCTCGAGCAGATACAGGAGAAAAAGAAAAGCATAGCTGAGCTGGAAGTTAAAATAAAAGAACTGGAGAATAAGACGAAAAAACCGGAAGATTTTAACAAATTAGAGAATACTATGAAAAAGGCTGAAAATGATTACAATGCATATAAAAGATCTCCTGTAGAATATGAAGCTTATGTCCAAAATCTTGAAGATCAGATTTCAGCAGTGAAGTTATCGATAGAACAGCTGAAGCAAAAGTATGGAGAATCAAGCGAAAGAGTAAGATCAAAAACTGAAGAACTAAATGAGCTTGAACAGAAAATGTCAGATATTACATCTGCAGGAGATACTGAATCAGCATTAAAAAAGAGATATGATGATGCAAAAGCCGCATATGACAGGGTAAGTAAGCCATATCTTCAAAAATTATCCGAAATAAGCAAGCTTAAATCAGAGAAAAGTGATCTTGAAGCAGAGATTGAAAATCTAAAAAAGGATATAGAAGAAAAATATGACGGG
>CAVGTL010000082.1:4917-8182 GCA_963632005.1 Succinivibrio sp. | reverse complement strand
GAAAAAATCGATAGTAATGTCGACTATGATATGAAAGCATCAAAAGATGATAAAAGCAAAGCAGAGGAGTTTTTTAGTGATGCAAAAAAAGCACTGAAGGAAAAACTTGATACTTTGACTGAGCCTATGAAAAAGGCAAGTACCCCGGGACAAAGTCCAATAAAAGGAGACTATTCTTTGTCTGATTTTAAAACACCAGAGGGTGATGGATTAATAGACACTGTTAAAAGTACTGTTTCAAGTCTGGTAGATATATGTGTGGATCCGTCAAAAATAATGGACAGGTTCTATTATGTGGATTATACGATGGACAGATTTACATTTCTTACATCGCACACTTCATACCCTTCACATTGGTTCCAGATGGGAGAGGTGGAATACATATACAACGGAGCTGACGTACAGGTCGTTAATAATGCTGCTGTACTTGGTAAGATAGCTGTAATAAGGCTTGCAATAGATTTTGTAGATGATCTGGCAAATACGCATTCACCTGAAATCGTATCCAGGGTATGTATAGCACTTGGTCGAGCATTGGTCCATACAGCGGGAGATATGAATGATCTGATTGTTAATGGAGAATGCGGAATGTCTCCTTCATTTAAAAATGTGAAGCTAAAATATTCAGATCACTTGCGTATCATGATGCTGATCGATGTGATAGACAAAAGTAAGTTCCAGGAAAAAATAAACCGTTCAAAAGTAATGATAAATGACACTTTACATGAGAAAAAGACTGTGGAACTGTCAAAGCTGTATACACGTGTATCAGCGACATCAAATGTAAGGATAGATCTTATAATGCTCACACTTCCGATGTTTGAACCTGTAATGGCAGGCAATGACACTATAAAGAACGGGACGTTCCTGATAAAAGAAACAGTTTCAATGGGATATTGATGGAGTGATTTTATGGATATCAGATCATATGAAAAAAAAGAAAAAGGTTCACTGACTATAGAAGCGATTATTTCATTTACAGTGTTTCTGATGGTGTCCTTTCTGATGCTGCAGCTTGTAAAGCTTACTATGATATCACTCGTTATGAACAGCTGTACACAGGAAACAGCAAAGCAGCTGGCAACGTCGAGTTATCCATTGGTAATGGTAAATGATCTTATTGATGAAACAGGTGAAAAAATTGAAGGGCTGGGTGAAATGTCATCATCTGTGAGCAGTATAACTTCTTCAATGTCAGTTGATCCTACGCTGGACTCTATAATGGGGTCAAAATTGAATGCTGTAAGCGGTGCATCTGATCTATTTTCAAAGTTGAATAAAATTGCTGAAAAAGGGATAATGAATGTTTTTTCCGGATTAAAAAGTAAAGGTGGTCTCTATATAACAGCAAAGATCATGGATAGCTATTTGGATTCAAGTGGTATGGCATTTGATAAGGACAAGGTCGTTTTCAGAATAGTAAAACTGCCTCAGTCAGACAGTGAATATAAATATAAAAAGAAATATAAAGTAAAAGGTGAAAAGGATGATCTGGTTTTAGATCCATCATCGGATGGTGATGGATTTGACGGTGATTATAACCGTGATGATGTTGTTATATGTGCTGAATATGATTATCAGATAGTTCTTCCATTACTCCCGGCAATAAGTCTTAAGCTCAGAAGTACAGCAGTTGAACATGCATGGCTTGCAGGTTGTTCATCATCCATAGACAGAGAAGAAGGCTTTTTCAGCAAGATCTTTGATAACGAGGTTTATGTAACTACAGGCGGAAGTGGAAAAAAATATCATAAAAAAGGATGCCCGATGATGACACTTAACGGGTATGGATACACTCCGACAGCTATGAATTTAAGGGTAGCGTTATCATCAGGATTTAAAGAATGCGAAGTCTGTAAACCATAAAATAATATATTTTACAGATAAAAATATATGAAAAGGGGAAAAATAAAGTGCAGATAATTACGAGCGTATGTGCATCATTAATTTGTACATTATTGCTGACAATAATTGAATATAAACGCAGTGATGCAGCTCTGGCACTTTGGAAAAGGCTGTTTCTGTTGATATCCGCACAGGCAGGCTGTGCAGCAGGATGCATAATGAAGGAATATAGTATAGCAAATATCCTGTTTACTGTATTTTTAGTCAGCGGACTTTATGTTCTTTCGATCGAAGATCTGGAAACAAGAACAGTACCATCAGTTTTTCTTAATATTATGATCATGGCAGGTGCTGTATGTATATTGATAAATATAGCAGATGGGGGTGCAGGACGGGTCATTCTATTTTGTTTAATATTCATAATACTTTTTACAGCGGCCAAAAAAGAAAAGCTTGGAATAGGTACAGGAGATGCAAGGGTAATAGCCGCAGCTGCATTATTTATGGACCCGGGGCGACTGTTTGTGACACTGTTCATGTCGTTGTTTATAGCAATGATCTGCGGAATCTTTATTGTTGCAAGGAAAAAATCAGGTATAAAAACAGAATTGCCGTTTATACCGTTTCTGCTTGCAGGAACTGTTATAAGTTTACTGAGCTGATGATTTTAAGGAGAAGATCGTAATGAAGAAAGATTATAAATTTGACTATAAAAATGAAGGAAATGTGAGTTTTCTTACTGTTCATGTGAGTGCTTCTGGCGACTTGGTACGTTATCAGGTCAAAATGATGAGTAATAATGATATACCCACACTGCTTCCAATGAATTTCAGTGAGCATAACGGAGAGACTGAACTTTATTATGATATAACATCACGTTCCGCGTTAAGTCAGGTGATCTCACGGGGAAAGTTGAACAAAGATCAGAGCTTGAGCCTGATAGAAGCTTTTGTAAAAGCAGGAAATGAATTGCCTGAATATCAGTTATCATTGGGAAGCATTATTTTTGATCCTGATTATATATTTGTTCGTACAGGTGACTTTGATGTAAATTTTGTGTTCATTCCTGATGGAAGTGAGGGCAATAGTATTGAGCCGTTAAGAAGTTTTTTAAGCGAACTGATAATGAAAAACAAAATATCAGCAGGGAATGATAAATTTCTTTCTGATCTTATAGAAGTAATAAATAATGATGCTTTTGACATTAATTTATTGAAAAGATTCTGTCTTGAACATAGAGACAGAAATAAAAATATAGGTTCAAACCAAAATAGGAATAATGTAATAGATCCTGTAAATAATGGTAATTATGCTCAAGGAACGACAGGCAATAGTGAAATAAATACGGAAAATAAATTTGTTAGAAATTATTATGATAACAATGATTATAAGCAGGAATTTAACATACCTGATATAACGC
>CAVGTL010000082.1:0-4907 GCA_963632005.1 Succinivibrio sp. | reverse complement strand
AATAAAATAACAGAAAACAAAAAAGGAAAACACAAAAAGAGCGAAAAAAAGCGGACAAAGTCTGACGGCAACGGCAGCGGAAATGCTAAAAAAAGAATTATTTTTATAGTGATTCAGGGAATTTTAGTTGTATTGGTCGGACTTGCTGCACAAAATGGCATTTTCAATGATAAAAAAGGTAATTTTGATGTAACTATGCTTGCAGGTGTGTTACTTATATGTTTCTTGGTAGATTTTCTTTTATTCAGAAGAATGTTTACCGGCAAAAGCGTAGAAAGTAATAATTCAGTAAGCAATGAAAGTAAAAATAAAAAATCACAAAGGAAGACAAATAAGAAATCAAAAGGAAAAGTAGAAAGTAAGAAGAATCCTAATGAAATGCAGCGTCCGTTACCTAAATCACCGTTTTCACAGAATTCCGCTTCGGGAATATCAGAAAATGAAAAGGATTCAAATGATATAAAGAATGACTTTAGACCGAACAGACCGCAAGAAGAATATGGTATGCAGGAAAAGAAGCCTGAGAGAAAAAAGCCGGTAACTGACCGTGAACCGTATATACCTGCAGCTACACCGGAAGCATCTGTTTACAGGAATGATTACAATGCTTCGGGCGTGGTAAGTGATAAGGCAAACGTCAGTGATGGCGGGTATGATGCTACAGTGCTGATGGAAGATAATGTGATATCGGGCGCAAGATTTACATGGTATGAAAACGGTCTTTTAAAACGTGTAAAAATGGATAAAAATGTAATGCTTGCAGGCAGACAGGCAAATCAGGTAGATATAATGCTGCCTGGCAGGATGGTAGGACATATACATGCAGAATTCAGACGAAACAGTGACGGAAGTCAGTACACAGTAATAGACTGCAATTCTAAGAATGGTACATATATTAATGGATCTAAAGAAAGAATAAAGAGCAATGTAGAGTACCCTATTAGAAATGGGGATACAGTGAAGCTTGCTGATGTGGAGTTGACATTTGAATGCTGATATGGGGAAAAAATGAGCTGCATTATATAGCCCACAGTGATATTGGAGATAAGCGTGATGTAAATGAAGATAACTTTTTCGCAGCAGTGGAAAAACGAGGTAAGCGAACTGCAGGATTGTTCGCTGTAGCTGATGGCTGCGGAGGCATGCAGTACGGTGATGAAGCCAGCAGGATAACTGCTGAAGAAGTCAGTAATGCATGGGGAAGATTGCTTGAATCAGATACGAATATATTCAGATACACGAACAATTTGTCAAAAAGGATGGATGAAATTCTTGAGGAAATGATTCAAAAAGCTCACTTATCGGTTATTGAACTTGGCAACAGACTGAACTGTAATCCGGCATCGACACTTTCAATATTATTTATTTCTGACGGTCATTACTGGATAAAGCATGTCGGAGACAGCAGGATATATAGGTTCAGAAATGGACGTCTGGAGCGTCTAACTGAAGATCAGACTATGTTGGCGGATATGATAAGAAACGGTGAGATCAATGAAATGGAGGCGGGTAATTATAATCGCAGCATCTTATCGATGAGCATTGGTATAAAAGGAAAGGTCTACTCGTATTCCAATCATGGAAATGTATTGAACGGTGATATCTTTATTCTCTGCAGTGACGGATTCTATTCATTTGCAGATGAAAGTAGGATCTGTGAAGTACTGGCTGAGGGAATAAACGATTCGGATGGGCTAAGAAAAATAATAGATGATGGTAAGGCATCAGACAATGTAACCTTTATAGCAGTGTATAGCGCATGAAAGATGTGCTGCTGTAGGTTATTGTGAAAAGGCAGATATATGAATTTAATAAATATAATATCGAATCTTCAAACAGATAACATAATGATGATTATAAGATTAATTATATGCATACCGTTTTGCCTTGCTGCAAATGTATCTGACCATAAAGAACTGAAAATACCTAATAAGCTCGTAATAACAGTATTATGTGCGGGGCTGGTGTTAAGCGTAGCATATGGAATAATGCATGGCAGCTTTGTAAAAATACTGATAGAGATGGCTTACTGGGCGATGGGTCTTATACCTGCATTTATGCTCATGCCTTTTTACATACTTAGGATGATAGGTGCCGGGGACATAAAGTTTTTTTCAGCTATAGGCGGGATAGTCGGCTGGAAATGTTCGATTCTTATCATAATTATGTCATTTATAGCATCAGGCATAATAGGAATAGCGGTGATCATCCATAGGCGAGCCTTAAAAACAAGGATAAAGATAATTGTAAGATATTTAAAAATGTGCTTTTTAACGCAGTCTTTAATTGAATATGATGCAGCTGAAGGCAGTGATGGTGGGTCAGGAAAATTTGCTTTTTCATACGGTATAACGATAGCAGTTATTGCTTCAATATATATATATGGAAGCGGTTATGGAGCACTGTATATATAATTTACATTGTATTAAATCAATAATAGAGGAGCAGAATGAGCGAAATACTTTTATATTCAGGGATATCTCTCGTAGTCATTTCTGTTGTAGCAGGAATCGTCGCAGGTACAATTTTACACTTTAAACGAAAAATGCTTGAAATAAAGCTCGATGAAGAATACGGAAAGAAGATGAAGTAAAGCGGCAGTTTGCTGCTATATCGGGAGGTTGACTTAAAAATGCCAGAGATAATAGCCGGTATTTACAGAATAGACAAAAAAATAGGATCCGGCGGAGGTGGAGTCGTATATATCGGCGAGCATATAAGGCTTGGAAAACGTATAGTTCTGAAAGCTGACAAAAGGAAGATAACTGCAAAGCCTGAAATATTACGTCGCGAAGTTGATGCACTGAAAAATCTCAGCCACACTTATATTCCTCAGGTATATGACTTTGTAACAGACGGGGATACTGTGTATACAGTAATGGATTACATAGAAGGTGAAAGTCTTGATAAACCGTTAAAACGTGGTGAAAGATTTTCACAGCCTGAAATAATCAAGTGGTCATGTCAGTTGCTTGAGGCTCTTTCATATATGCACAGCAGACCGCCGCACGGTATACTCCACGGCGATATAAAACCGGCAAATATAATGCTTGATCCTGAAGGAAACATATGCCTTATAGATTTTAATATCGCGTTGGCACTGGGCGAAGAAGGAGCTGTAAAAGTAGGATACAGTCAGGGATACGCTTCGCCGGAGCACTATGGATTTGATTTTTCTAAAATGCCGGAAGTAATATATAGCAGCGACAGCAGACAAAACAGCAGTTATATATCATTAAAAGGAGAGCAGGGTGAAAGCAATGATGATGTAAACGAGTATGATAATGTCTCTGAAACCGAAACCATGGTCAATAAAAATGACGATGTAACATTAACTATGGCAAATAGTGGTGATGATGTAACATTGACGATGCTCAACAAAAGTATTGACCGTACACTGACTATGGTTCAGCAACCTGATGATAATACCGTGACTATGGGAAAAGTTCAGGATGATGCGAGAGGATCATATTCGTCAAAGCGTTCAGTAATGCTTGATGTACGCTCTGATATATATAGTCTTGGCGCTACATTGTATCATTTGATAACTGGCAGGCGCCCGTCTAAGAACATAGATGAAATACAGGCGATAACACCGCAGGAAGCAAGTCAGGCACTGATAAAGATTATAGAAAAGGCTATGCAGCCAAATCCGGAATTGAGATATCAGTCTGCTGATGAAATGTTGACTGCTTTTAAAAATTTAAGGTCAGAAGATCCACGCAGTATAAAACTAAAAAGAGCGTATAAAGTTACGGCTGCAGTAGTAAGCATATTTTTGGCAACCGGCATAGCTATGTCATTTACAGGCTTAAATCAGATAAAGCAGACAAAAGCTTCATACGCATTAGCTTCAGATTCTGAAGAAGCGCTTAGAAGGGGTGATACTGCAAAAGCTGTAAGCCTTGCGGAGCAGGCGCTTCAAAAGCATGGAATATTCAGTGCTCCATATACGGCAGAAGCACAGAAAGCACTTTCAAATGCATTGGGAGTGTATGATCTGTCAGATGGTATGAAGGATGCAGGCTCTGTTTCGTTAAAATCAGAAGCTTTAAAAATATCAGTATCTGATAACGGAAAATATATTGCGGTTGTTTACTCAGGTGGAGTGGCGATAATAGATGCGGATACGATACAAATAACAGCAGATCTGCCTGCAGAGCCATCGGCGCTGTCGGATGCTGTATTTGCAACAGATAATTTACTTTTATATGCAGGAGTAAAAGGAATAACTGCATATTCAATAAGTGAAAATAAAGAACTCTGGGTTGGAAGTAAAGCAACAGGAATATGTGTTTCTGCAGATGGAACTCGTGTGGCAGGTGTATATAAGGATACATCTGAAGCAGTTGTATATGATGTAAAAACAGGAAAAGATATAATGCATGTTTCCTTTGATGGAAGGAAGCAGCCCGTAACTGTAAATGATAGCTTTGCAGACCCTGATGATGAGATATTGGCTTTAAATCATAATGGCACGATGCTTGCTGCAAGCTTTTCAGATGGTTCACTTACTGTGTTTGATCTCGATGACAGGGAAAAAGACCTTATCATTTATGAGAAAACAGATTATACACACTTTGAAGGCGGTTTTTATGACAAATATTTTGCTTTTTCATCAACAAAAAAAGGTGAATCAATGTATATGTCTGTAGACTGTGGATCTGCCGAAGCTGTGAGCGGGTTTGGAACTCAGAGCGCCATCAGTGTAAAGGCTGATGAATCAGGAATATACCTGTGCAATGAAGGAACTGTGGTAAAAATAGATCCCTTGACCGGAGAGCAGGATGAAAAGGCATATATAACATCCATGTGTGCCGATTATGCAATTACTGATGAATTTACTGCAATCTGATGTTAGTATATAAATAGTCCAAATTAAAATGAGATTTTTTCCTGATCCAGTA
>CAVGTL010000081.1:7088-12341 GCA_963632005.1 Succinivibrio sp. | reverse complement strand
GTTGATTATGAGAAATCTCCCATTTTAATTTGCACTAAATCTTGACATAGGACCATAAATATTATGCCACGTTACTTCATTAACAATTAAGCATGTATCACTATCAAGATACATCGACCTCCCAACAACATCATCTCTCCGTTTCAAACTTACAAGACCAATTATACAAACCATAAAAGACATACTATGTCACTCTACGTTATGTCTGAAAAAATAATTTAAATCCATAGTGTTACCTATTTCTGTATAAAGCATTGAGAGACATCTCCGTGCTGCAGCACTAAACTTCTAAATCTTCACAAAACGTTCACAATCATGTTGTTTAATCGTCACAAAACATGGTTATTATATAAGTGTCAAAAGGAACAGGAGAAAAACAGAAAAAACTCCTCAGAAACCTCAGACAACATTAAAATTGCAAAACACTAATTTTTCATAAATCTCTCCTAAACAAAAAACAGTAACAAAAACGGTCGGGCTGCTCACCAGGGCAGCCCGATTGTTGTTTTTGAAAGTTCTCATTATTTCATTATTTTTATGATATATACAATTAATACATTAATAAAGAACTTATGAAGCAGGTTGAATTAGTTTATGTACAATGTTATACTGATTCTATTAAGCTTTGTGGCGGCAGGCCGCCGCTCAGATAAAACATTATGTATTAAAAATACTTAATACAAAAATTTAGTTAATGATATATTTAGTGATGAATCAGACATTTTCCATCGTAGAAAGGATCGTATATTATGGAAGACAATATTTTTTTAGCGGACAGAAAGCCTGTATCTTTTGCAGAATATTTAAAGTATGACGAAAACAGCAGAGGAAATCTCGGTTCGGAGCTTCCTGTCATGGTGTACCGCATGCTTGAGTATTCGGTAAAGGAGGTCCTCATACGCCGTTACGGAGTAGATGAACAGATAGATATATTCCGCAGCGCGGGACGTATGGCAGGCGAGTATTTTGCACAAAACTTCCTTAATATGGATCAGCCGCTCGACAGATTCGTCGGTGAGCTCCAGCAGAAGATGCAGGAATTAAAGATCGGCGTACTCCGCATAGAGGACGTAGATGAGGAAAGCGGCAGGATAATGCTGACAGTGTCAGAGGATGCTGACTGCTCCGGCCTTCCTGTCCTCGGCGAAACTGTGTGCAACTACGATGAAGGATTCATAGCGGGGATATTGTCACTGTACTCAGGCAAGCCTTACAACGCTGTCGAGATAGACTGCTGGGCTACAGGCGACCGTGTATGCCGTTTCCGTGCGGAGGTAAATGAATAAACGTTTCGGGAGCATTTGTTATGGAAGATAAAAATTGTAAGATGCTGTTTGAGTATCTGCGGAGCATCTTATATGATCCGCATGCTGAACAGCTTGATATAAACGAGCTCGATGAACCGTTCCGCAAGCTTGGGATGGGGCTTCAGTATCTGGACAGAGCCGTACGTGAGATGCAGGCGTGCTCCGCCGCTCTTTCAAAGGGAAATCTTTCGGAGTTTACGCCGTCGCGCGATAATTTTCTGTGTGAAAACCTGAAAAACATACATGCAAACCTGAATCATCTGACATGGCAGGCAAAGCAGGTAGCAAAGGGCGACTACTCGCAGAATGTTTCTTATCTGGGAGAATTCTCGGAGGCCTTCAATACTATGACTGAGCAGCTTCGCGAGCGTGAACAGTTTCTGAAGGAAGAGGCTCTAAGGGAAAAGCGTCATGCAGATGTGGTAAAAAATTACAATGTAATACTGCTTGAGCTCATAAACAGAAGCAAGGCTGACATATTCGTAACAAAAATAGATGACTCGTCTGTACTTTATTCAAGCTCAAATAATATTCCGGAGCATCAGATAAATGAGCTGTACGAAATATTCATGCATAAGCTCGAAGAATACAGAGCTGCCGGCGTCGCCGCCGGTATAGATCCCGGACTGTCTGATGCAGAAAGATACAAAAAATATGTCAAGGATGATGAAAGCTCTGTAATATGGGAAGCGGAGACCTCCGAAGGCCGTTTCTATCGCATTACTACAGTAGTAATGGAATGGCAGGGGGATCCTGCATACGCACATATAATCACAGATGTGACCGCAGAAAAGCATGAACAGGACAAACTTAAACTCGAAGCTTATTTCGATAGACTTACAAAAATAGGAAACAGATACTATTTTCACAACAGGACAGACGAGCTGCTAAAGTCCGGCTCGCAGCTTGTTTTCTGCTACTGCGATCTCGACCACCTGAAATATGTAAACGACACGTTTGGACATAACGAAGGTGACTGGTATTTATGTAATTTTGTAGAAAATGTAAAAAAATATATACGTGAAAATGATATTTTCGTCAGAATGGGTGGCGATGAATTTGCCATTGTTCTTAAAAACTGCTCTGAAGAGCTCGCCCACAAAAAGATGGATAACATACGCAAAGCGTTTTCAGATGATAATTCAAAACCATATCCTAAGAGCTTCAGCTTTGGTATCGTAACTCTGCCTGAGGCTCATGGCATTATCAGCACTGACGAGCTTATAAAACAAGCTGACGAAATAATGTACCAGCATAAAAAAGCGCGCGGCGACGCGCGATAAACTTTGTGTATAATCCTCTCAGTTTTTCGCATAATAATCACATATCACAATATACGGAAAACAGGAGGAATTGTTATAAATATGAAAGCAACCGGAATCGTGAGAAGGATAGATGACCTCGGAAGGATAGTAATACCAAAGGAGATACGGCGCACGCTGCGCCTGAGGGACGGCGACCCTCTTGAGATATATACAGACCGTCAGGGAGAAGTGATACTTAAAAAGTACTCACCTATCGGCGATTTAAGCGACTTTGCAGCAGAGTATGCAGAATCAGCCAGCGATATTCTTGGGAGCACGACAGTAATAACCGATACGGACCACGTTATCGCGGTGTCAGGCGGAGCATCTAAAGCGCTGAAGGACAAGCGGATAAGTCCGCAGATAGAAGAAGCGATACAGACGCGCAGCAGCCATATCGTGACCGACAGGGAAAAGATGTACAGGATATCAGATGAGGAGCACCACGCAGCAGACTGCAACTCACAGATAGTAGTTCCTATCATCTCACAGGGCAGCGCTATCGGTTCAGTAATACTCATGTCGCGCGAGCCTGACAGTGTATTCACCGAACGTGAGCTGAAAGCCGCCGAAGTCGGTGCCGCCTTCCTCGCAAAACAGATGGAAAATTAAGCGCGCCCGGCGCGTCCGCAGCGGTGCAGGAATTACAGAAGATCCACACATAATGATCATTCTAAAATAAAATCGAAAAAATGCGAAAAAAGACTTTACATTTTACCGCATTTCGCTTATACTAAAGAGCGTCGGTTATGCACCGCTTATATGCGCCATTAGCTCAGCTGGATAGAGTAGCGTACTACGAATGCGAAGGTCGCAGGTTCGAATCCTGCATGGCGCGCCAAAGCTTAAACCCTTGAAACTATTACGTTTCAAGGGTTTTTATTTTATCCGGAACACAACATTATGATATCTGAAAATATACGTATTGTCCGTTATTCGTCTGTTATCTCATAAAAAAACCGGCTCACTGTATCGGAGCCGGTATCATTTTTATTATTCAAGAAACATTATTTTATTATTTTACAAGCGAAAAGAATTCTGTTATATCAGATGTTGCGCATTCGCCCTTATCTTTCCAGAAATCTGCCATTTTCTGGCTTATAGTATATATAGAGTCTGCGCTGCTTTCGTCGTTGAGCGTCTCGTTTTCAGCCTTGCCCATGAATGCGAGTCCCTGTACGTCTGCTGCTACGTCTTCGGCAGTTACTTCCTCGAAGCCGCTTGCCATGAGCTCATATGCTTCGTCAGGGTTCTGGTTCAGGAACTCTACAGCCTTATACCATGCGTCCTCTACTGCTGCTACCACGTCAGGGTTCGCTTCTGCGAAGTCAGCGTTTACAACGAGACTGTCGAGGATAGTGTCAGGATAATCGGCGCTTGTAACGAGAGTGTGCGCACCGTCTACGCTGTCGAGCGCTTCTGAAAGCTCAGGCTCCCACATGATAGCTGCGTCTACCTTGCCGCTCATGAACGCGAGACCTGCCTGAGTCGTGTCACCCATTTCTATTACATCTATGTCGTCCTCTGTCAGCGAGCTGCCGTTTTCGAGTGCCTGCAGGAAGAAATAGTATGATGAAGCCGACTTGTCGAGCGCTACAGACTTGCCTTTCAGGTCATCGAGCGTCTTTATGTCTGCGCCTGCTACCAGGCCGTCAGCGCCGTTTGAAGCGTCCATAGTCAGGACATATTTGCTCGGCGTTCCGTTTGCGAACATTTTAATATTAGGATCCTGCGCTGTAGCGAGGAACTGTATGCTGTTGTTTGTGAGCAGGCTCGCGTATGTAGACTCGTCCTCTATTATCTGGATGTCCATGTTTATGCCTGCGTCCTCAAAGTAGCCCTTTTCCTTTGCTATGAACATCGGCGAGTAGCCTGTCCATGTGCAGAACGCCATGGAAATGTTTTTAAGCTCTCCGCTGTCGCCGCCTGCTGTTCCTGCTGACTGTCCGCCGCCTGCGCCTGAACCGCAGCCTGTGAGGGCTGACATTACGAGAGCGGCAGCCGCCGCTATTGCTGCTAATTTTCTGATCTTCATTTTTCTACCTCTCTTTTTATTTCTTTCGATCTTTTATCAACACATTTTTATTTATTAACACATCATATTATTTTTGATCTAACGGTCATTTGTGGGCGGTCGATCACTTTATCCCCATCGCTGCGTCGTTGCTCTCCTGCCACAGCATGTCCATTATCTTCTTTTTCGTCTCAAGGAACTCCGGCATCACGAGACAGTCATGGCTTCGCTTCTCCGGCAGATCTACCTTGAGCGTTTCTTTTATCGTTCCCGGCCTGCGGCTCATTACGTATACGCGCTGACCCAGGAGCACCGCTTCGTCAATATCATGGGTTATGAAAAGTATCGTCGTGCCTGTCTTAAGGCTGATGCTCGACAGAAGCTCCTGCATGACCATACGAGTCTGCGCGTCGAGCGCGCCGAAAGGCTCGTCCATAAGCAATACCTCCGGCTCGTTTGCCAGCGTCCTCGCTATGGCTACTCGCTGCTTCATGCCTCCTGAAAGCTGCTTCGGTAATGCGTCTTCAAATCCGTTCAGGCCGACCATGTCTATGTACTCTCTTGCGCGCCCGGCGCGCTCTTTTGCCGGCACTTTTTTCATTTGCAGCCCGAAGTCTATATTTTTCTG
>CAVGTL010000081.1:0-7078 GCA_963632005.1 Succinivibrio sp. | reverse complement strand
TTTCTGTACTGTAAGCCACGGGAAAAGGCTGTAGCCCTGAAATACCATTCCTCTGTCCACGCCCGGTCCCTCTACAGGCTTTCCGTCGAGAAGTATCCTGCCTGACGTTGGCGTTTCAAGGCCGCCTATCATGTTTATCAGCGTGCTCTTTCCGCATCCTGACGGGCCTACGATCATTACAAATTCCGAGTCGGCCACCTCGAGGTCGACATTTGAAACGGCTGTAACGTCGCCGTTGCTGCCGCTGTATATTTTTGTAAGGTTTTCCACCTTCAGCTTTGAATTTTCCATTATATGATACTCATGCTCCTTTTTAATGAATAATGAATATTAATACGATCTTCCGGAAAAGATCTTCTCAACCTTCGCGCGCCTGGCGCGCCCGCATTACTTCCACATTACATTATTTATCAGTTAATCTTTCATGCCACGGCGTAATTATTTTTGTTATTATTCTGAACGCCCAGTCTGTCAGCAGACCTATAAGGCCTATGAGTATGAGTCCGGCGAATATCGTGTCTGTAGCAAGGTATCTCTGCGACCTCAGGATCATGTAGCCGAGACCGTTCTGCGCTGCGACCATTTCTGCTACAACGAGGTACGTCCACGCCCAGCCGATCGTGAGCCTGAAATCGTTCATCAGGCCCGGCAACGCCGCCGGAAAAATTACTTCCTTATATAACTGCAGCTTTCCTGCGCCGAGCGTCCTTGCGGCGTTTATCATATTTCTGTCAACGCTGCTGACAGTGTCGCAGACCATGAGTACTAACTGGAAAAATGTTCCTAAAAATATTATCGTGTATTTCTGCGACTCGCCTATGCCGAGATAAAGCAGCGTGAGCGGAACGAGCGCCACTACAGGCAGATATCTTGCAAACTCGACTATAGGCTGTACGAACGCGCTGAATTTCTTTGAATTCGCCATCAGCATTCCTACGGGAAGCGCTATGACAGCTGACCAGATCCAGCCGATAAGGACTCGCCTTGTTGACTCCCAGCAGTTCGCCCACAGCGTTCCGTCACGGTACATATCGCCTAGTTTATGCACTACATCGAGCGGCGTCGGCAGGAACACCTCGCTGACCACGCCTCCGAACGACATCGCGCACCATGCTCCCAGAATTATCAGGAAGCACAGAAGCGACAATAGCTTATATACGCTTATATTTTTCTTTTTAACCTTCTCCATGATCTCTCTCCATATTGCAAATACTGTATATTCATATTTCCATGCGCTTTTTCTTTACTGATTTATACAGATATCACTTTCAAGTGATATCTGATCACCGTGCTAAAGTGCTTAATCAGTATTTTACATTACATATGAAGATATGGCAACATTTAAATCTGTATAATTTTAAGAACAATACTAAAAACGATCCCTGCGAACTATCCGATCATATACTTTCCCCAGGAACGAAACTACGCGCCCAATGCGTGTTTTTTTATACAAACAACAAAAGAGCCACCCTGCAGGGCAGCCCTTTTGTCTGTGTTACTGTTTTTTTATTAGGAGAGATTTATGAAAAATTTAGAGTTTTGCGATTTCAATTGCCGTCCGACCCGGTTCCAACCTTTCCTTTAAGTTTTCCCCTGTTCCTTTCGACAGTTATATAATACCCACTTTATATGACGCTTATATAAACCATTTATGAACATTCAGTGAACAAACAGTCAAGTCTTTATGAACAAAGAGCGGGGCACTCCGCGGTCCGCCCCATAAAACCAAGCCATGCGTCGGGTAGTACCATGCGCGCAGTTGAAATTCCCTGTACCACGGAGCGCAGGGTACTACCCGACACGAACCTCCTGTGACAGCATATATAATTTATCGCGCACCATCTCCCCGGCAGCGCTAAACGGAAATTCCGCCCTTCCATACACGATATCGAACTCATCCATCATATCAAACGTAACAGCTCTGTCATCTCTGCCGTGAACAAAAAGCATAAGTCTCTCGTCAAAAGTATCAAACACATCATCAGGAACTGCGCCGTCAGCGTGAGCCCTGCGCAGCGCGCACGCCGTATCGACAGCAGCCAGCTTAAGCGCTTCATCAGCAGACACCCTTATAACGTCGCTTGAATAAAATTCATTATTGCCCTTCGTGTCGGCCTCATGAACGCTGCACTTGTCGATATATGCAAATGCATCCTTCCCGGCAAGCACAGGCGGCATCGAAAGATCGAGCTGCACGCAGCCCTTAAACGCCCAGTCGCCTATCTCAGCCAGGCTGAGCCCTACAGTTATATCATTCAGAGCCGAGCATCCCAGAAAAGCGAACGCGCCTATTTCAGTGAGCCACTGCGTTCCTTTTACTGATTCAAGCTTTTCGCAGCCTGCAAACGTCCCGACAGGTATCGTATTTTTCTGGTTCTTCTCAAAAGTTACATTTTTAAGTGATTTGCAGTCAGCAAACGCCTTTATTCCGAATTTTTTAAGCGACGCAGGTATTTTTATCTCACTCGAAAGCGACTCGCATCCGTCAAAAGCACTCTCGCCTATCAGCATCACCTTATCGCATATCTCAAACGACTTCAGGCTCGCGCAGCGTTCAAAAGCGTGGCCTCCTATACGCTCAAGCGCAGTAAACGGTTCAGGCGTTATGATATCCATTTCCGTGCATCCCTCAAAAGCGTTCGGACCGAACTCGCGCAGCTTCGACCCCGGCTCAAATCTCACTTCCTTTAGAGCTTTACAGTTAGAAAACGCCATGGCGTCTATTATCTCTACGCTCGCCGGTATATCTATCTCGGTCAGGCTCTCGCAGCCGTCAAAGCATTCGTTGCTCAGCCAGTACATCGAATCGGACAGCCTTACATTTTTAAGCGCCGTACACTTTGAAAATGCCTGCTCGTCTATAATGCTTACCTTGTCAGGTATGTAAATACTTTCCAGCGAATTACAGCCCTGGAAAGCCGATATTCCTATCCTCGATATTCCCGCAGGCAGATCGACTTCCTTAAGCGACTCGCACCACGCAAACGTAAACTCGTTCATATCAGTAACTTTGTCTGAGATCACCGCTTTTTTAAGATTCTTGCAAAGCCTGAACGCGTTCAGCTCAAGGCTCTTTGCACTGTCGCCCACGATCACTTCCACCAGGTCGTCCTTCTGCTTGCCGTATTTGCCTGCAAAACCTTCTGTTATCTGCTTTAAAGCGACCTCAGTGACAGTTCCGTCACTCCATTTGAATAATGTTTTTTCTCCTGTCTTTTCACTCATATGTCAAACATCCTCTTTCCTATAAGATCTGACAGCTTTTTTGCCAGATGGTTCAAATCAGTAGCAAACGACTCTGGGTATAGCCCCTTTATATTTTCGTTGAGCTTCTGCGCGTCCTCCATGGTCGGAGCGAGAGCGACGCCTACCGGGCGTATGCCTGTTTTTCTTATTACATTCCTTATGTCCGAATTGGAAAAATTGGAATATTCAGAGAAAAACTCGCGCGCGTCTGACGCGCTCACGCCTGCTCCCGCAGCTATTGCATAAAGTTCGTCGTTCATTTCAAGCTGGCACGTATGCCACGGCTGACCGTCGGATATGGCTATCAGTATCTTCTGCGTCTCGCGTCGAGTTTTCAGATATTCAGCCACGTTCATCAGCGCTACGCCGTCGCGCGTTCCGCCACCTGTCGTAAACGTTTCTATACCGGCAAACGTGTTTTTTCTCATATTTCCGTCTATCAGCGTCTTTATCGTTACTTTGTTCGCGCTCGCCATGTGAGTCATGACGGTGATCGGCAGGCTCAGGCTGCGGCAGACCTCAGAAAACATAGTCAGCGCGTCTTTTATAGTCTCTATCTCGGGAGTCATCGAGCCTGACGCGTCTACCAGTACGAATATAAACAGATCTGCTTCGTCCGAAAGGTCCTTCCTTATGGCGCAGCATTTCTTGTCCGCGCGGAAAGGCTCCCTGTATTGATTTCCCGCATAAAGATTTCTGACCGTCGTGTCGTGCTCCCTCTGTATCACCGAAAGTATGCTCTTTTGAAGTATCTTTATTTTCGGACGCAGGCGTGACACTCTCCTGCGGTGCTCCGCATAGAATTGATCGTACTCAGACGGTTCCGCCGACGTAAACTTAACTTTTATAGTATTGTGCATCGCTCCGAGCGATGAGCCGTTCATTTTGTCTATATTAAGGACAAGCTGATTGGAATACTCTTCATCTATTTCCTTATCATATATATCGCGCGCCGCCGCGCCAAGCAGTTCTTCCAGAGTAAATCCTTCTTCATCATCACCCGCCGGAACGAGCATTTCAAGCATCTCGTCTTTTGTAAGCTGCTGCTTCTCAGGCGAAACGGATGTTGCCCCCTGCGCTACCGCAGCATCTGCGGCCGCCTTTGCAGCCTGCGCCTCAAGCTGCTTTTTCGGGTCAAAAGCCTCGTGCTTTGACGGCTTTGCAGGCATATATACAGAAAAGTGGTCGCTTTTTCCAAGCTCCTTAACTACTACAGGCTTTATCTTCTGAAATATATCCTCCGCTATCCTGCAGCGTTCTTTTGCTGAGTCCATATGCTTTGCACGCGCCAGCAGCGGCCGGCACTCGTAGTAAAGTGTCTCGTATCCTTCAAGGTCAGGCGGGAACTCAGGATCGACGCCCATTATTATGTACGCCGTAAACGCTTCATATAATATGTCTATAGGATGAACGCGATCCTCATACATTTCTGTCAAAGATCTCCTGTGCGCAAAGCTGACCTCATTTGCAAACTCTATGCTCTGCTTCAGGAAAGCAGGGAACTCCTTCTTTCCCCACTCTTCTATCGCGCCGTCCTCGACTATGCTGAGTATATTTATACGGTACGATGAATATTTAGGAAGCGGCTCCGGAAGTATCTTACCGTCAAAGTGTCCCATTTTGTACTCTTCATAAATATCAAAATCTGTCTTTAAAATATGAAGTGCTTCATGAAACACGAATCCCGCCAGCATCATAAACGCTTCTTCATGAGTTTCGGCGTACCTCGCCGCTTCGACAGGACTTACGTGTATTTTCTTGCCGTCCGTGTAATTTTCCTTGTCGTATACAACAGTTACCTCGCTGTCAGACGTGACTCGCACCGCTCTCGCCTGCAAATATTTTCTCACACTGTCAGTCTCGACAAAATTTCTCGGACTCATCGATTCTGTTATAGACTCGAGCACCTTCGGCCTGTAATTGAAAAATTTCTTATGAACACCCATAATTTTTTACCATCCAATGTGATCGGCCGGGCCGATCTGTTTACCAGTAATTACTCAGAATATTTTCGCGGATCTCATTCTGTACATCGAGATTCTTTGAAGCGGCAGGTAGTATAGTCGCCTCAGCCGCCTGATAAATATCCTTGTATTTCCTGTGCTGAGCCCAGCGTATCACGGTAGACGGATAAACAGTCTGCCAGTCGCCTGTTTCATTTGCGTTACGGTTCATGTCGTTCATGACCTTTATCATAAGCATTATCTCGTCTTCGTTGTCGTAGCCCGACTTGTGCTTTATCATCTGCGCGAAAACATTATGGTCGAACGGCTCAAGGTATTCTTTAAAACCCTCGAAACGCCTGTCGAATGAAGCATCCTGCTCACGCACGGCTCTGTAGTCCTGCTCGTTTATGCCGGCGTTTATGGTCGCGATTATAAAGCAGGCAGGATGCCTGTGTATCACCTTGCCGTTAGGCAGTGTTATCTGCGCCGTGTCATCGAGCGCCGTATTCAGGTCGCCGCACGCGCCCGGCTTTACATAGTAGCACTCGACGAATTCTACTACAGACGGCGACTGATACGCCTCTACAAAAGTACTCTCGACGAAATGTATACCGCCGTCCTCAGAAGGCTGCCACGAACCCAGCAGATCGTCCATTGAGATGTTGCTGTTAAACGTTACCGGTATATACGGCAGCTGCAGCATCTTCGCCATAAGCATCACAGCCGTTGACTTTCCGGACGCAGGCGGCCCGTAGAGCATGCCCGTATTCACAGGAAGTCCCGAATCCTTTTCCATTACCATAAGATCGACTATCGCCTTTATCTTAGGGTCTATGTAATAATCTGACAGCGATATCGACGGTATAAACTGCGCCAGAGGCGACCGCTTCACTTCATCGTTCGAGAACGCCGCAGCTATCTTTTCGTAAGGCAGCTTTCCGAGTGGCTGCGAATCCTTAGAATGGTAATAACTGTATATTTCCCAGCTGCGCAGCAGCTCCAGCACGTCTTCCTTAAATTCATTCAGAGACTCCTCGCTCAGCGGCTTCACATCGCCTATATTTTTATAGTACTCGCTGCGCCCCGACATCAGGCGATACGTAAGCCAATAGAGATTCTGGTTCTCGTCGTAATTTTTAGCAGGCAGATTGCGAAGGCGCTCTATCCTTTTATTTATCTCACTGTCGATCAGCGCCGCGCCTATGATAACAGGCATAAAAGCCATATACGGCGCGACATGCATCGCGTCAAGCGACTCGTCCGTCCAAAGCGGTTCATATTCGCCCGTCTCGCGGTTCAGAAAACCTGCTTCCGCGCCTGCTATCCTCGTAAAAGTACGCTTTATCGTCGTTTCTTCCTTAAGATATATCTTTATGAGGCATACCCTGCGCGCCCCGTCAGCCGTATCCTCAGGGCAGAACTCCGCCCACACAGTCTGTGAGCCATCGGCAGCCTGCATCATCTTATAGCTGTGCTCCGAGCCCCTCACATATGCCAGCGCCGTCGCCGTTATCAGGCCGTTCATCGTCACGCTGCCCTTCTGCTTTCCCATTATGTCATAAGGATAATTCGCCAGGTCAACAGTCGTCTCCCTCACGCCGAACATCATCGGCGCATCGCCTTCATAATAGCCATGCGAAGGCTCTATCCAGAAATTAACATCAGGTTTCATCCGACTTCACTCTCCTCGTCTTTACATATATTTTTTAACAAGCTTTTCATGATATTTGCATGCTTAATATCGTTCTGCTGACTATATTTTACGATAACGCATATCATTTATCAACGCATGCAGCGATTTTCGGCGATAAAGTCCTGCTTTTCTGAAATATTGTCCTATCCATACCATCGGTGATCCGGCTCGACCGACACGCCGCCTTAAAAAT
>CAVGTL010000080.1:8276-12346 GCA_963632005.1 Succinivibrio sp. | reverse complement strand
CTACAACGCAGACGGCAGCGAGGCTTCCATGTGCGGCAACGGCATACGCTGTTTCGCAAAGTTCGTTACTGACCACGATATAATAGAAAAAACTGAATTCTCAGTCGAAACAGGCGATGGCATAAAGCACATACAGGTGCTTGAAAAGACTCCGTCTGTCACGAGAGTAAGAGTCGATATGGGAACGTTCAGCGATAAGAGGGAAGTAAAAAGCTGCGGTTTCGATACTGTAGCGATGCACCTCGGAGTTCCTCACGCTGTCATATTTGCTGATGCCGATGCGGCAGAAGGCATGGGCGCGCTCGACGCTCTTGCGTATGCTCACGGACACGATATAGAGTACTCCGGTGAGTTTGCGCCTGCCCGCACGAATGTAAATTTCGTCCGGATAGTTGATAATAAAACTATACTGTGCAGCACATGGGAGCGCGGAGCAGGAAAGACGCTTGCCTGCGGAACGGGAGCATGCAGCAGTGCTGTAGCGGCCCATTTCGAAAAAGGACTTTCTGATCGTATAAAAGTAATAATGCCTGGCGGCGAGGTGATCGTAACTGTTTCAGCAGCAGGTACGGGAGCTGATGCTGACGCGCCGGGCGCGTGGGAAGGTAAAGGCCATTCGTACATGATATATATGGAAGGAACGGCTGTACTGACATTCAAGGGAGAATATCTGAGATCATGGTAAAGAGCATGACAGGCTTCGGAAGAAGCGAGTACACTGACGACAAGCGCGTCATTACTGTTGAGATAAAATCAGTAAATCACAGATACTGCGACATAAGCGTGCGCATGCCGCGCAGATACTCATTCGCAGAGGAAAAGATAAAGAGCACTGTAAAGGAAACTGTCAGACGCGGCAAGATAGAAGTATCTGTCATGGTCGAAAATACGGCTGACGATGATGTAAATATAAAGCTCAATACGGCTATAGCAAAGCAGTACGTTGACAGCCTGAACGAGCTCAAAAGCGCGCTCGGCATGGACGATCCGATAAGGCTCGAATATATAGCGTCTATGCCTGACGTTCTCAAGTCTGTACCTGACGTAGAGGACGAGGACGAGATAACGCGCCTGCTGTGCAGCGTCGTGGCAGATGCGGTAAAGCGTCACGATGAGATGAGATGCATAGAGGGCGAAAAGCTTTCAGAAGATATCCTTATGAGAGGCGGTCTGATAGCCGGTCTTGTAAAAGAGATAGAGGAACGCTCGCCTGAGACTGTAAAAGAATATGCAGAAAAGCTCAAGGCGCGCATAACTGAAATGATAGGCGGGAGCATCGTTGCTACTGAGGAACGCATACTCCTTGAAGCGGCTGTGTTTGCAGACAAGGTAAACGTTACGGAAGAAACTGTAAGACTTGCCAGCCACATACAGCAGCTCGAAAATATAATCACAAAGAGCTCGCAGCCTGACGGCAAGAAGCTCGACTTCCTTGTTCAGGAAATGAACAGAGAAGCTAACACGATAGGCTCAAAGGCTAATGATATAGAGATCACTAACCGCGTGCTTGCGATAAAGAGCGAGATAGAAAAGATACGCGAGCAGGTTCAGAATATAGAGTAAGAGATATATTTACAAGAGGTGAGAAGGATGCCACAGGGCAGATTATTTGTTATCTCAGGGCCTTCAGCCGTAGGCAAGGGCACGATCGTTAAGGAAATAATGGATTCATCAGAAAACGTAAGTCTTTCTGTGTCGGCGACGACACGCGGACCTCGCGAAGGCGAGGTGGATGGAGTTCATTATTACTTCATTACTGACGATGAATTCCTTAAAAGAGTTGAAAACGGAGGTTTTCTTGAGCACGCCGGCGTGCATGGACATTACTACGGTACGCCTAAGCAGCCTGTTCTTGACAAGCTGGCAGAGGGCCTGGACGTCATACTTGAGATAGACGTTCAGGGCGCTATGCAGGTAAAGGAATCATATGATTCGGGCGTGTTTATATTCATACTGCCGCCGTCGCTTCACGACCTGAGAGAGCGCATAAACACGCGCGGAACTGAGTCTGAGGCTGACGTTGAGCTCCGCATGAGCAAGGCGATGGGCGAGATAGCTTATCTCGACAAATACGATTATTTCGTCGTAAACGACGATCTGAAGGAAGCAGTGGAGACGGTAAAAGAAATAATGAATGCCGAGCACCACAGAATAGATGAAAAAGCAGCATCGCTGCTGGAAAAGTATAAGGGGGAGAATGCATAATGTTATATCCATCGATCAATTTACTCAGAACAAAGGTAGACAGCAAATACACACTCGTTGCAATGGCTTCAAAGAGAGCAAGAGACATCATTGACGGAATGCCTGTACTCGTAGACGATCCGGCTATAAACAAGCCTGTATCTATCGCAACAGAAGAGATAGCTGAGGACCAGATAACTTACAGCAGAAGCTTTGAGACAGAGCAGGAAGCTCTTGAGATAGAGCATGAACACTATATGGACGCTCATAACGCTGCTGAGGCTGCTGCACATGCAGGCGAGGAAGGCGCTGAAGCAGAAGCACAGGATGAAGCTGAAGCAGACGCTGAGTAGGAAAATAACACGGGCCCGGCTGCAGGATAAGACTGAGGCCGGGTCTTTTCAGAGGTAATAAAAATGAGCAGAAACGTAGTTGTAGGCGTTACAGGCGGAATCGCCTGCTACAAAGCCGCAGATGTTGTAAGCAGACTTAAAAAAGAAGATACAGAGATAGACGTTATAATGACAAAAAACGCGTGTGAATTCGTTGACCCGCTTACATTCAGGACTCTGTCAAAGAATCCTGTAGTTACGAGCACGTTTGCCGCGCCTGAAGCGTGGAAGGTAGGTCACGTAGCGCTCGCGCAGAAGGCTGACGTTTTCCTTATAGCGCCTGCTACAGCAAATGTAATAGGAAAGGTAGCGAACGGCATAGCTGACGATATGCTGACTACAACGATAATGGCATCGCGCGCAAAGATCGTTTTCGCGCCTGCGATGAACGTAAACATGTACGAAAATCCGATAACACAGGAAAATATTGCCAAATTAAAAAAACTCGGATACTATTTTATAGAGCCGGGCTCAGGCCTGCTCGCGTGCGGAGACGTAGGCAAGGGACGCATGGCAGAGCCTGCAGAAATAGTTGACTATGTTCTGAAGCTTCTCGATGAAATAAACAGCGGATGTACGAATGCAGACAGCGTGACGACGCCTCACGGCGACGAGCAGGAGGAGGTAAAAGACCTCGCCGGCCGCCGTATACTCGTAACGGCCGGCCCTACGGTAGAGGACATAGACCCTGTAAGATACATAAGCAACCGTTCATCAGGGAAGATGGGCTACGCTGTAGCGGAAGCAGCGCGCAGACGCGGAGCAGACGTTACTCTTGTTTCAGGTCCTGTAAATCTTTCATGCAGTGAAGAAATAAAGCGCATAGACGTTAAAACTACAAAGCAGATGCTCGAAGCGTGCGAAAGCGTATTTGATGACGTTGACATAGTTATAAAGGCGGCTGCGCCTGCTGACTATTATGTAGTAAATCAGTACGACCACAAGATAAAGAAATCAGACGGCGTATTTACGATAGAGCTTGCAAAAAATCCTGATATATTAGAGACGCTCGGAAAGAAAAAGGGCAGCCATATATTAGTAGGCTTCGCTGCTGAGACTAACGACCTCGAAGCATATGCGCGCGACAAGATGAAGCGTAAGAACCTCGATATGATAGTGGCGAACGACGTTTCTGCGCCGGGCGCAGGCTTTGATCATGATACAAATATCATTACGATAATAAAAGCATCAGACGGCTCGCTCTGTACTTATGAAAAAATGTCTAAGGCACAGGCTGCTGATGTAATACTCGACAATGTTGTCGGACTTTTAAAATAATATAATACCTGATACCTGATGGACCCCGTTCCTGTAAACAGCGGGGTCCATTTTTTACTTTATCGGACTTTTATCAGATTTTGATAAAGCAGGCCGCCCGGATAAGCAATTACCGGGCGGTCTGCTTTTTTATTTTTATGATTCCTGTAAATTAAAAATATTACTGCAAATTACAGCAAAATATTGACATTAAATAAACAAACTGTTAGTATGAAC
>CAVGTL010000080.1:2218-8266 GCA_963632005.1 Succinivibrio sp. | reverse complement strand
GATCAATATGGAGCTTGGAAAAACAGGCGAAAACAGAGCAGTAGAATATCTCGACAAAAAGGGATATCGCGTGCTCCGCAGAAACTACAGATGCAAGTCTGGTGAGATAGACATAATCGCAATAGACGGGAGCACGCTGTGCTTTATAGAAGTAAAAACACGCACATCACTGCGTCACGGCATGCCGTGCGAGGCAGTAGACAGACGCAAGCTAGAGCATATAAGCCGCGCTGCAGCCGTGTATATGAGCAGATACCGGCACGGCTGCGACAGCGCCCGCATAGAGGTCGTAGAAGTATTATATATAAGGAAGAAATTTTATATCCGGCATATAAAAAATGCGCTCGCAGCGTGAGCCGCATATTACGCATATTTTGCTCGGAAATTTGATTTGTAAATATCAGAAAACGGATAAGGGGTGGAAACATGTATTCAAAAGTAAAAAGCAGCACGCTTTGCGGCCTTGACGCTGTAGAAGTAACAGTAGAATCAGACGTAGCCTTTGGACTGCCGTCGCTCAATATAGTCGGACTTCCCGATACAGCGATACGAGAGTCAAAGGAACGCGTCAGGACAGCGATAGCAAATTCCGGCTTCAGCTTTCCGGATAAGCGTGTTACGGTAAACCTGTCACCGGCTGACGTAAGGAAGGTAGGGACGCATTTTGACCTGCCGATAGCAGTATGCATACTCGAATCATCTACCAGAACAGAAAACGACGCATGTGCGTATGCGTTTCTGGGAGAACTGACGCTCGACGGACGGATCGATCCTGTAAAGGGAATATTGCCGATGCTAACCGGACTGCGCGACTGCGGCGTCGAGAGGATAGTAATACCTGCAGGAAACAAAGCTGAAGCAACGCTTATAGACGGCATGGATATATATCCTGCAGAGACTCTGAGAGATGTCATAGAGTTCATAAGAGGTGAAAAAGATCTTAAATGCGTAAATTTCGAACGGTCGGCATTTACGGCACCGGATGAGGACGGGCCGGATTTCGCGGATGTGGCAGGCCAGGAAAGTGCCAAAAGAGCACTGCAGGCAGCAGCTGCAGGAATGCATAATGTCCTGATGGTCGGCGCCCCGGGCGCCGGGAAAACGATGCTCGCGCGGCGCCTCCCGTCGATAATGCCGCCGATGACATACGAAGAACAGCTTGAGGTCACAAAAATACACAGCGTTTTCGGCGACATGCCCGCAGGCCGGGCGCTTGCACTGACCAGACCATTCAGAGCGCCTGATCATACTGTATCGCCGGCAGCGCTCATAGGAGGCGGACGCCCTGTAAAGGCAGGCGAAGCTACGCTCGCTCATCTTGGAATACTTTTCCTTGATGAGCTGCCGGAATTTTCACGCTCTGCGATAGAATCACTCAGAAAGCCCATGGAGGATGAGCAGTGCGCTGTATCAAGAGTTTCCGGAAAGGTAATATTTCCGTCAAAATTCCTGACCGTATGTGCTATGAATCCATGCCCATGCGGCTTTTACGGAGACAGCCGCAATGAATGCACATGCGCACCGGGAGATGTGACGCGCTACAGAGCAAAGCTTTCCGGACCGTTCCTCGACAGGATAGATATGACTGTAAATCTGCAGGTGCCTGATATAGATGAAGTAAAAAACAGGAGTGAGGGCGCATCGTCGTCAGATCTGCGTGCAGACGTAGAACGCGCCTGCGAGATACAGAAGCGCCGCTTCAGGGATGAAGCAATAAGCTTTAATTCACAGATGAAACCGGAGCACATAAAAAAATACTGCAAACTTGATGCTCCCGCCGAAAAGCTCATGAACGACGCATACAACAGACTGAAGCTCAGCATAAGGTCATACGACAGGATACTGCGCGTATCACGCACATTGGCCGACCTGGAGGACAGCAAAGATATACAGATGTGCCATGTGGCAGAAGCCATTTCATATAAGTGTGAGAAGGATATATTTAAATAATATATCAATATTTGCATATTATATCATCCGGTGACGGATGCAGGCATGGAGATCTATTATTTATTAAAAACATTTTTGCATGAGTATATTCGTTAAAAAGGGGTACAAGAGGATATATATAATGGAAGAAAAAATTACAGAATATACAGAGATAGATATAACAGACGAGCGCTACCCGGCGCAGCTCAGACTTCTCGAGAGCAAAGCGCCGAAGCGCCTGTGGTGCTCGGGAGATATATCGCTGCTCAATGAACGCTGTGTAGCTGTAGTAGGCTCAAGAAAGCCGAGCCATTACGGCAAATGGGTCGCGTTCGGAACAGGCAGACTGCTGGCGCAGAACGGCATAGTAACAGTAAGCGGAATGGCGATGGGCTGCGATGAAGAGGCTCATAAGGGCGCACTTGACAAAGGCGGAAAAACGATAGCAGTACTCGGATGCGGCATAGACATATGCTATCCTAAAAGGAGCCAGGCGCTGCGCGCAGAAATAATAAAAAAAGGGCTCGTCATAACAGAATTCCCTCCGGGAACACCGCCGCTCGCAGTAAATTTTCCGCAGAGGAACCGTATAATAAGCGGCCTTTCGGAGATAACAGTTGTAGCAGAGGCTGCACTTTCGAGCGGTTCTCTTATAACAGCAGGCTTTGCAGCCGAACAGGGGCGAGAAGTCATGGCAGCTCCCGGAAATATAGCAAACCCTCTGGCCATAGGCTGCAACAAGCTTATACAGGATGGCGTTACGCCGATAGTATGTCTTGATGATATAATCCGCGCGCTTGGGATAGAAAACTCTGCATCGGAGTCAGAAATATATGCAGAACTCGGAAAAGATGAAAAGATAATATATGACATAGTAAGAAAAAACAGCGAAGTGAGCGCAGATATCATAGCTGCTGAGTGCGGAAAACGCGTCTCAGAGGTCAATTCGCTGGTAAGCATAATGGAAATAAAAGGGCTCGTAATAACGAGCATGGGAAAAATATCTGTTGCAAAGTAAGTGCAATGAACATATAATCAACTTTTGTAAGGTGAACTCTTTTTTATGAAAGGCAAATTATGAAGGAAAAGGCTTTAGTTATAGTGGAGTCTCCGTCGAAGGCTAAAACTATCGGCAAGATACTCGGAAGCAGATACAAGGTCGTAGCTTCCGTAGGCCATGTCAGGGATCTCCCTAAAAGCAAGCTTGGCATAAACATCGAAGAAAACTTCGAACCTAATTACATCTCTATCCGAGGAAAAGGCGATGTAATAAAGATGCTTAAAAAAGAAGCGAAGGCTGCTTCAAAAGTCTATCTCGCAACCGACCCGGACCGCGAAGGGGAAGCGATATCATGGCACATCGCGTACCTGCTCGGTATAGATGCAAGTACTCCGTGCCGTATAGAATTCAACGAGATAACTAAGACAGCAGTTAAAAACGCAGTTAAGAATCCAAGACCTATAAACCTGAACCTCGTAGACGCACAGCAGGCACGCCGCGTACTGGACCGCCTGGTAGGGTACCAGATAAGCCCTCTGCTCTGGCGTAAAATACGCCGCGGACTCAGCGCAGGACGCGTACAGTCGGCAGCCCTTAAAATACTCTGCGACCGCGAGAAGGAAATACAGGCATTCGTTCCGGAGGAATACTGGAGCGTTGACGCTGTATTTGAAAAGTCAAGG
The DNA here is from genome assembly GCA_963632005.1 of Succinivibrio sp. Taxonomy (GTDB): domain Bacteria; phylum Bacillota; class Clostridia; order Peptostreptococcales; family Anaerovoracaceae; genus CAKQOE01. Next base: position 4,654 of record CAVGTL010000080.1, on the reverse strand, counting down.
AAAAAATTCAAGGCTGAGCTTGTAAAGTACAATGGAAAGAAAATAAGACCGACGTCTGCCGAGCAGACAGACAGCATAATTGCAGCACTCGAAAACGGCAAGTATACAGTGGCAAGGGTAGAAGAAAAAGAAAGAATAAAAAAGCCTATGCCGCCGTTTACAACGAGCAGCCTGCAGCAGGAAGCATCAAACAAGCTGAATTACAATACTAAGCGCACGATGATGATAGCGCAGCAGCTGTACGAAGGCGTTGATGTAAAGGGCAGAGGAACTGTAGGTCTTGTTACTTATATCAGAACAGACAGCGTTCGTATATCAGCCGAAGCAAAAGAAACTGCAAAAAATATGATAATTTCTGATTACGGAGAGCAGTATCTGGGAACAAATGTATATACGAACAGAAAAAAGGATGTACAGGATGCGCATGAAGCGATAAGACCGAGTGACCCGACTCTTAAGCCAGAAGAGGTAAAAGATTCGCTCACAAAAGAACAGTACAATCTTTATAATCTCATATGGTGCAGATTTACAGCAAGCCAGATGTCAAACGCAGTATTCGATGCTGTCAGCGCAGACATAGACTGCAATGGATATACATTCAGAGCAACAGGCTCAAAGATAAGATTCGACGGCTATCTTGCTGTTTATGACAATAAATCAGATGAGGACAAAAACACTCTTATCCCGCCGCTCGAGCAGGGCGAAGAAGTAAAGAATGTAAGCATAAAGGGCGAGCAGCACTTTACACAGCCGCCGGCAAGATATACAGAAGCTTCACTTGTAAAGGAACTTGAAGAAAAAAATATCGGCCGTCCAAGTACGTACGCCCCTATAGTAGGAACTCTCACAGAGAGAAAGTACGTTAAGCGCGACAAGAAAAAGCTTGTTCCGATGGAGCTCGGACTTCTCGTAAACGACCTTATGTCAGAATATTTCAAGAAGATAGTTGATGTAGGCTTTACAGCGTACATGGAAGATCAGCTCGATGACGTCGAGCTAAAGGGAACAGACTGGCATAAGCTCATATCAAACTTCTACGGAGGATTCGAAAAGGACCTTAAGGTCGCAGAAGAATCAATAGAAAAGGTAGTTATAGAAGACGAGCCTACAGGCGAGATGTGCCCTGTATGCGGCAAGCCGCTCGTAAAGAAGCACGGAAGATTCGGTGAATTTATCGCGTGCTCCGGCTATCCTGAATGCAAAACGACTATGCCGGTAGTTAAAAAGCTCGGCGTAGCCTGTCCTAAGTGCGGCAAGGAGCTTGTAGAGCGCAGGAGCCGCAGAGGGAAGATATTCTACGGCTGCTCAGGTTATCCTGACTGCGATCAGGTATTCTGGGATAAGCCTGTAAACAAAAAATGTCCACAGTGCGGTTCGTTAATGACCGAGAAAAAGACAAGGTCTGCCCACGTGCTTAAATGCACAAATGACGAATGCGGCTATAAAGAGGACGTAACAGATTCAGAAAAATAAGCCATGAGGCTTATTACATAAATGGAGGTAAAAATTGGGAAATATTCAGTTTCACGCAACTACGATCTGTGCAGTAAAGCGCGGTGACGAAGTATGCATCGGCGGTGACGGACAGGTAACGATGGGCGAAAGCACTATCATGAAAGGCACTGCAAAAAAAGTAAGAAAAATATTTAAGAATTCAGTAGTAACAGGCTTTGCCGGTTCTGTAGCCGACGCGTTCACGCTTACTGAAAAGTTTGAAAAGAAGCTCGAGGAACACGCAGGAAATCTTAAGCGCGCCGCTGTAGCACTTGCTCAGATGTGGCGTTCAGACAACGGCATGAGAAACCTCGAAGCGCTCATGATAGTTGCAGACAAAAATGAACTGCTCGTAGTATCAGGAAACGGCGAGGTAATAGTTCCTGACCAGCAGTTCGTAGCTATCGGCTCAGGCGGAAACTACGCTTATGCCGCAGCAAACGCTCTTTACAACAACACAGACCTTCCTGCAGAGGAGATAGTACGCAAATCACTTGAAATAGCATCATCTATCTGCGTATATACTAACTCTAATATTTCAATAGAAAAGCTTTAGGAGGTGGAATAAATGGGAAAGTTTTATAATCTGACTCCTAAGGAGATAGTTGCAGAATTAGATAAATACATCATCGGACAGGAGAGCGCCAAAAAATCAGTAGCGATAGCGCTCAGAAACAGACACAGAAGGAACCAGCTCTCAGACGAGATGCGCGAGGAAGTAACACCAAAGAACATCCTCATGGTAGGACCTACAGGCTGCGGTAAGACAGAGATAGCAAGACGTCTCGCAAAGATCATGGAAGCGCCTTTTGTAAAGGTCGAAGCCACAAAGTTTACAGAAGTAGGCTACGTAGGCCGTGACGTTGACTCTATAATCAGAGACCTCGTAGAAGCTTCAGTAAGACTGACAAAGCAGCAGAAGATGGAAGAAAAATACAAAAT
>CAVGTL010000080.1:0-2208 GCA_963632005.1 Succinivibrio sp. | reverse complement strand
AGATAGCTGAAGCCATGATGCCAAAGAAAAAGTCTCCAAAGGTTGCGCCTCAGAACAACAACGCAAACCCGTTCGGCGGCAATCAGAGCGACAACCCGTTCGCGTTCCTCGCAAATATCCCAGGAATGAGCAATTACATCCAGCCTGTGGGAACGAACCAGAACCAGCCGTCACCGGCTGAGCAGTCTGCAGACGAAAGCGGCGACCAGCTCGCTAAGGAACAGATCATGCAGCAGCTCAAGAGCGGACTTCTCGAGGATCAGATGATAGAGATCGACGTCCTTGATACAAGGTCTAATATGATAGACCTCGGCGGAAATGAAAACATGAGCATAAGCATCGGAAGCATTTTCGGCGATGCTCTTCCAAAGAAAACAAAGAAGAGAAGAGTAAAGGTAAGCGAAGCCAGAAAGATACTCAGAGAGCAGGAAGCTCAGAATCTCCTCGACATGGATCAGGTAACTGCAGAAGCAGTAGAGAACGCAGAGCAGAACGGTATCGTTTTCATAGACGAAATAGACAAGATCGCTGACGATTCAAGCTACGGCCGCGGTCCGGGCGTATCGCGCGAAGGCGTTCAGAGAGATATACTTCCTATAGTCGAAGGAAGCGTTGTAAATACAAAATACGGCCCTGTAAAGACAGACCATATGCTCTTTATAGGCGCAGGCGCATTCCACGTTTCAAAGCCTACAGATCTCATTCCTGAGCTTCAGGGACGTTTCCCTATCAGAGTAGAGCTCGAGAGTCTTACAAAGGAAGACCTCAAGAACATCCTGACAGTTCCAAAGAACGCGCTCATCACGCAGCACAAGCTTCTTCTCGAAACAGAAGGCGTTCACGTTGAGTTTACAGATGACGCTGTAGACGAGATAGCAGAGATAGCATATATCTCAAACGAAACAAACGAAAACATGGGCGCACGCCGCCTCCACACAGTAATGGAAAAGCTCACAGAGGATATTTCATTCGAGCTGCCTGACCCTGAGCTTACAGAGGTAGTCATAGACGGCGCATACGTCAGAGAAAAGTTTGCCGACAAGGTAAATCCTGACGACCTCGACAGATATATACTGTAATATCAATATTAAAAAATAAAGAATATCCGCAGCTGATATACAACACTATAAGGCTGCAGGACATAAAAGTAGCATAAAGCCCCCGATTTTCATATTGTATAAAATCGGGGGTATTATTATGTACGGTAAATATGATAATATTAATAATAAAAGATCAGGAAGGGCGCGCCCGCGCACAAAGATCAAAAAGCAGACATTACGGCGCATCAAAAAGCTGTTTATTATTACCATAATTATTGCAGTAGCATGGCGCGTTCTGATGTTTGCAGAGGGCATAATAGGAGTTTCGCTCGAAAACGCAGCCGAGATAAAAATGCGCGAGTACGTAGAAAATATAGTGATACACTCAGTTCATAACGTTCTTGCATCGGCAGAAGAGGAATACGGCGACAGGGAGCACGGAGTGATAACGCCTGTCATGAACAGCGACGGCGGAGTTGCTATGGTAACTCTGAACACCGATATAGTAAACCGTATAGGCAATGAGATAGCTATGGAGGTAAACAGCGACATACATGACGGCGTCGCGCAGACGATAAGAGTGAGCATAGGAACGATGCTCCGCAGCAAGCTGCTCTCACAGGTGACACCGGCAGTAAAATTTGATATAATGCCTGTCTCGGTAAGTGAGGTCGGATATAAGACTGAATTTGAAGACGCAGGCATAAATCAGACAAAGTATAAAGTATACATAGTAATAAACACAGAAGCGCGCGTAATGGCACCCTTCATGGCAGAAAACATACACGTTGAAAACACAGTGCTTGCAGCCGAAAGCGTCATAGTGGGCGGCGTGCCGGATACATACGCAAATATCCCTAAGGACAACATTCCTGATTATGCGAATTAGATCATAAATTAATTATGCCAATGCGTAAATGCAGAAATATCCTGCGGAGCATAAACACGCGCCGGCGCGTGCAGCCGCGAGAATGTATTTGTACATTCGTGTATTCGTGCATCAGCGAAAGCGTATTAGTTCATTAATGTATTAATATATAAATAATAAATAATAAATAAGGAAGTATAAATGTTTGAATTTAACGAAAATAACGAAGTGACCGACAGACACGTCTACAGAGCGATACTTGTCGGTGTCAGCTTCGGAGAAGATATAACAGCCTCCATG
>CAVGTL010000079.1:0-12455 GCA_963632005.1 Succinivibrio sp. | reverse complement strand
GCTTTTTACAACAAATACAGATGGTGAGAGGTCAGGTATGGGGTTTACCGTAATGGAAAGCTTTATGGATCATATAACGGTCAGGTCTGAAAAGGGAAAGGGCACAGAGGTCATAATGACTAAGAGTCTGGACATGGGCTATGAGCTGTGAGCGCGTAGAACGCAGCAGCAGAGAAGAAACATACAGACTCATAGATGAAGCAAAAAACGGAAACAAAGCGGCGAAGGAAAGACTTGTAATAGAAAATGCCGGTCTCGTGAGCATGGCAGCGCGCAGGTTTGCGTCATCGGGATATGAGCTTGAGGATATGATGCAGCTCGGTTACATAGGACTTATAAAAGCTATAGACAGATTTGACAGGAGCTTCGGCGTCATGTTTTCTACATACGCCGTTCCGATGATCGCAGGCGAGATACGGAGATTCCTCAGAGACGACGGCAGGATAAAAATAAGCAGGCAGCTAAAACAGGACGTAAAGCTGCTGAAGCGCGCTGAAGAGGAATTTATGCAGAAATACGGGCGCAGCCCGAGGATCAGTGAGCTTGCGGAGGCGATGGGGCGCGCTCCGGAAGATGTATCACAGATGCTGGAGGCACGAACAGCTATAACGGCTACGGCAAGCATGGACGATGAAGCGTTCGCGGCGTCAGGTACGCCTGAGCCGGCATCAGAAGATGACGCGGATGATGAAACGAGGCGTGTGGAGATAATGGACATGCGCGATATGCTGATGTCGCTGAAGGACAAGGAGCGCAGCGTCATCATAATGCGGTATTTCAGAGATATGACGCAGCAGCAGACGGGAGACAGCCTGGGCATATCGCAGGTGCAAGTGTCGCGTATTGAAAAACGCGCGCTTAAGATCATGCGGGAACGCATGCAGAGTTAAATATTTTATTAATTTTACAAAAGAATGGAAAAATTCTCCGATTAATGATAAAATAAAAATATATGTGTATCAATCAAGAAAGGAATTTTATTCGGGAGGTTTTACATTATGGATTTCAGATTGACTGAAGAACAGAAAGCTTACAGAGACAAAGCAGCTGCATTCGCTGATGAATTCGTTGTGCCTGTAGCGGCAGAAAACGACAAGAACGCGCAGTTCCCGCACGACAATGTAAAGAGAATGGCAGAGCTCGGATTCCTCGGACTTCCGTTCCCAAAGGAATACGGCGGTCAGGAGACTGATTACGTGTCATATGCTCTCGTTGTAGAGGAGATAGCAAAGAGAGACGCTTCTACTGCAATCATCGTTTCTGCAAACAACTCGCTCGTAGGCGGTCCGATATACATGTTCGGTACAGAAGAACAGAAGAAAAAGTGGCTGCCTGACCTGCTTACAGGAAAAAAGGTCGGCGCATTCTGCCTTACTGAGCCTGATGCAGGCACGGACGCTTCAAGACAGCTCGCTACAGCTGTAGACATGGGTGACCATTATCTGCTCAATGCTCACAAAAAGTTCATAACTAACGGCGGTATCGCAGGTACATACCTCGTTTTCGCAATGACAGACAAGAGCAAGGGCAACCTGGGCATATCTGCGTTCATCGTTGATGCTGAGTCTGAAGGCGTAAGCACAGGCAAGCTCGAACAGAAGATGGGCATCCGCTCTTCACAGACAGCTGAAATGCATTTCGATAATGTAAAAGTACCTAAGGACTGCCTGCTCGGACAGGAAGGCCAGGGCTTCCAGATAGCTATGAAGACTCTCGACGGCGGACGTATCGGCGTTGCTGCTCAGGCCCTTGGTATCGCTCAGGGCGCGTTTGATATGATGGTAGACTACATGCTCGAAAGAGAGCAGTTCGGAGTTAAGCTCGGCAAACTCGATACTCTCAGATTTGAAGTTGCAAGAACAAAGATGCAGCTCGACTCAGCAAGGATGCTCGTTTACAGAGCAGCAGACTGCAAGGACAAGGGCCTTCCATACAAGTCAGAAGCAGCTATGGCTAAGCTCGCAGCATCAGAAGCAGCTGTAGAGATAACGAGACAGGCTATCCAGTTCCACGGCGGATACGGTTACATGGCTGAAAGACCGCTCGAAAGAATGTACAGAGACGCAAAGATAACTGAGATCTACGAAGGTACTTCACAGGTACAGCAGATGGTCATCGCTTCAGGCGTTTTTGACTACAGACAGAAATAAATTAAAACACATCAGGAGGAATCGGCATTGTCAGAAGATGTATGGGTATATGCGGAGCATACGCCCGAGAAGCTGCATAACGTTTCAGGAGAGATACTCGGAGCAGCTCGCGGACTCGCGGAGCGCCTCGGAGGCGATGTATGCGCGGTGATAATGGGCTTCGACGTTGAAAAATACGCGCAGGAGCTTATATATCAGGGCGCGGATAAGGTATATGTTGTTGACGACGAGCTGTTCAGAGATTACAATAACGAGCTTTACACAAAAGCGCTTGAAAAGATCGTAAGAGAGCACGATCCGGCAATAATGCTCTTTGGGTCGGTATTTGACCGCAGAGATCTTGCGCCGCGTCTGGCGGCGCGCCTCGGTACTGGAATAATATCCGAATGCGGAGCAGTCGGATTTGACGAGGGGGGCCGTCTGACGGCCGACAAGGTATCATTCGGCGGTAATTACCTCGGTCATATAGTCTTTAAAGAGGGCATGAGGCCGGCGATCATTACAGCAAGACCGGGCGTACTTGAGGGTCAGCGCTCAGAGTCCAGAAAAGGTGAAATAATAAAAGTCACGCCTGATGCAGGACCTGAGGATATGATGACTCAGATAAAAAAGGTAGCGGCTGTGGCAAAGAAGGTAGTAGCTCTGACAGATGCCGATATAATAGTTTCGGGAGGCCGCGGTGTAGGCGGTCCCGAGGGTTTCGATATCATCTACAAGCTGGCTGACAAGCTCAACGGAGTAGTTGGAGCTTCGCGTGTGGCCGTAGATCTCGGATGGATAGGATTTGAGCACCAGGTCGGTCAGGCCGGCGCTACAGTCAAGCCTAAGATCTACATAGCGTGCGGTATATCGGGCGCTACGCAGCATATAGTCGGCATGTGGGAATCAGATATCGTCATCGCCATCAATACGCACCGATATGCGGCGATATTCAATTTCGCCGATTACGGTATAGTAGGTGATCTGTTTGAGGTTATTCCTAAGCTCATAGAAGAACTTGATAAAAATTAAGAGCTTGATAAAAATTAAGAGCATAAAAAAAATTAACAGCGTATCCGGCTGCTGAACGAATGGCAGACCGGCAAATACAGAGCGTTTTCGCGGGTAAAATCATTTTTCCATATTGTACTGTATATGGAAATGTTACTCCCGTGTATGCGCTCTGTTTTTTGTATCCAGTTTAGTATTTGTCGCTTGACTTATGTCTTTACAGAGCTTATTCTTTACTTGTGTATGTATTACTGTGCAATATTAATACCTGTCGTGAAGGGCGCGCCGACGCGCCGGTCAGCGGCAGGCAGTAGTTTGTTTCGGAGAAGAAAGATGAAAACAAAAGAGTATACTGCAAGGAAACTGACAGAGGTGCTGCTGACAGCGGCATCGCTTATCGTATTCATTACAGTGTTTTTTATGATGAATACGCATTCGGAGTATATGATAATAAACAGCCCGGAGGTCGTGGACAATGGCTGGTATGTGATTGGTGAAGACGGGACACGGATCGACATTGATATAAGCTATCCGATACGTATGCGGTCCGGAAAGTTGACAATATATAATGATATCATATCGTCAGAGTATGCCGGAAAAACGATATCGACATCGGGAGCGCAGTACGGGCTGCGTATAAAGCAGGGTGGAAATGTTCTGTATGAATATAAAGAAGGAAAGTTCAAGCGAAACAGCCAGATGAAGGCAAATCTGTTCTGTGACGCTGAAATACCGCAGGTTCAGAGCGTCAGCGGCGATGCCGGAACGGCACCGGTCTCATTTGAATATTATGATATCATAGACGGATGTATTACAGTTCCTGAGGTAAAAGTCGGAAGCTCTCGCGACGTTTTCTGGTTGCACTGCCGCAGCGAGGCGATACCGTTGTCAGTGTCGATGATATTTATCTTTATGGCGATAGTTTCGCTATGCACATCTATATGCATGCGCAGGCTCGGCATGCGCGACAGGCGGCTTGTGGACATAGCGCTGTTTATGTTCGTATGCAGTGTGTGGGAGTTTACAAATTCTCCGCTGACTCAGCAGCTGTGCAGCATGCCTGACGCGGTGTATCATCTGTCATTCTGCATGTTTATGCTTATGGGAGTTCCGGTGTGCAGCTTTATAATGAACACTCAGGATATGAGGGTGTACAGATCTGTATTTGTATGTATGATACTGTTTTATGTGAACTTTATAGCTCAGAATGTAATGTATTTTATATTTGATATAAATTTCGCCGATATGCTTATTGCAACTCATGTGCTGCTCGTGGCGGGCATTATAGTAATAACAGTTGCTATGGCGCGCGAGGCGCGCGGGACCGGCATCCGCGAGATACGGCTCATTCTTATTGCATTCATTATGCTCGGAACGTGCGGCATCGCAGCCCTCATGCTCTATTGGGGCTTTGAAGACGCGTATGCGTATTACAACATAATGTTCTGGCTGGGAATGACGCTTTTCGTGATGTTCCTGCTGCGCTGTGTCATAGTTTCGATGATACAGAATGTACAGTTCCGGGCGGAGGCTCTCACGTACCAGAAGATATCGGGCATAGATCTGATGACAGGTCTCGGCAATCATGCGGCTTTTTCTGCAGAACTTGAAGAAATAGAAAAAACAGCAGATAAATACAGCGATATAGCCATAATATTTATCGGCATAAGCGGTATGAAAAAGATAAATGACAGATACGGCTATAAAAAAGGCGATGAGGTCATAATCGCCGTGTCTAATTCCATAAAAAGGACGTTTGGAGGAGAGGGCATCTGCTACAGGACTTTCGGAGACGAGTTCTGCGTGATAATCACCGACCCTGGGCCGGAGGCAGATGAATCCATATGGTCGGAGCAGCTTAAATTTGAAGCGTCGCATATAACGCAGAACGGTATGTATGAGATATCGCTGTACTGGGGCAGCAGCTTCATACGCGACGAAAATGGCATGATAAAAACTGTAAGCGACTGGAAATATGAGGCGGATACGAAGCTCAGCGAGCAAAGGATGCTCAAAAGTAAAAGATACACAGGGTAAAAGAAAATGCAAATGAAATACAATATGGACTTTCTGATATCGGCGCTGGCGCTGCTGATACTGATATTCGGTCATTTCATATCAGACAGAAAGATAAACACACACAGGAACAGAGTTTTTCTTGCTTATATGCTGCTCGGTATGGCGGATATATTTATGGATATACTGACTTCGCTGCTTATATCTGCAGGCTCGCCGGGACTCAGGAACGCTACTGTACTGCTGACAACGGTGTTTTATGTACTTCAGATAATAGTTCCGGCAGGGTTTGTATACTATGTACAGTCTATGCGTGATGCCGAACGCTCTGCCATGAAAAGGTTTATGACAATATGCGCTGTTCCAACAGCGGCGATGCTGATCGTAATACTTACGAACAGCCTTACAGGAGCGCTTTTCAGTGTTTCGTACAGTGGAGTATACGCATATGGACCTTACAACAGGCTCATGTACGTGTATTCACTTTTCTGTATGGCAGTTACGGTAATTATGACGCTGCTGCACAGAAAGGAATTTACAAAAAAGCAGATAGTGATCATTTTTGAGCTTGTATTCATTACGATGATATGCGTCCTTATACAGATGAAGTTCCGTAATATTGCCATAACAGGCGTTGCGATCGCTTTGATAATAACTGTTCTGCTGTTTACGCTGCACAACCCGTACAGCTGTACAGATAATCTGACAGGATTGTATGACATGCAGTTTTTCAGGGATTACATACGTCACGAGGCCTCAAAAGAAAAGCATTATCACATAATAAGCATATACTTTTCAAATATGAATTATATAAATTCAGCGCTCGGAGCAGAAAGATGCGAAGAGCTTCTGATAAATACGGCAGACAGGCTGCGCGCGGTCAGCAGCTCAGAATACGTCTTCAGACTGGATGAGGGCAGATTTGCTGTTGCTGCAAGCACATTGAAGGATTACGAGTATGTAATAAATGACATCAGTAAATATGCAAAAGAGAGTGATGCGCACAGCGCATCTGAAGCAAGCGCGTCGATGACAGTCTGTGGTGTGATAGATGCAGAACGTCTTGAAACGAGCGGAAATATAATCTCATATATAGAATACCTGGAAGGTGTTACAACAGCGTCAGGCGGTTTTAATATCATACAGGGCGATACTGACACGATGCATGGCTTCAGGTACAATCAGGAAATAGAACAATTTCTCAAGACTGCAGTTGAACAGGATCTTTTTGAGATAAATTTCCAGCCTATGTATTCTATAGATGATGACAGGTTCATATCGATGGAAGCGCTGAGCAGACTGAGGCATCCGTCTCTTGGACCGGTACCGCCGGATGTTTTTATACAAATAGCGGAGCGCAGCGGTGATATAGAGGAGATAGGCTGCCTGCAGTTCAGGCGCGTGTGTTCTTTTGTAAAGGAGAATCGTTCAAAGCTTTATGGTATAAGGAATGTAAAGGTGAACCTGTCTCCTGCTGAGTTTCTGACGCCGGGACACGGCGGTGTGCTCAGATCGATCATGGATGAATACGGCATAGAACCATCATTTTTCCAGTTTGAGATAACCGAGACTGCGGCGACGCAGTACAGCGACAATCTTATGCAGGCGCTTGCAGATTTCAGAAAAGCGGGTATAGGACTGTGCATGGATGATTTCGGCTCTGGTTATGCTAACCTGAATTCTGTGATGCGTATACCGTTTTCAACGATAAAGCTTGACAGGTCGCTGCTAACAGGTTCGAAAGAAAACGAAAAAATACGCATATTTTATATGAGCATAGCGTCCATCCTGAGCGACATGGGATTTTATGTAGTCGCTGAGGGCGTAGAAACAGAAGAAGAGCTTGCATTTATACGTCAATGCAGAGTAAACTGTGTGCAGGGATATTACTTCTCAAAGCCGCTTGGATGTGATGAGGTCGTATCGCTGTTGGAAAATAATGTTGCAAAAGATAAAGGAAGTAATCAATAATGGCAGAATATGAGGGAACAGGTTCTGAGGGCCTTTCAGAACCTGTTTTAGAAGCATTTTCAAAAGGATATTCAGATCAGATGTCGCGTGAAGCGAAGTGGGCGGAAATAGACCTTGACGCGCTTGCGTACAATATGAGAAACATAAGGGAAAAGGCGGGCGCTGACAGACGCATCGCTGCGGTAGTCAAGGCTAACGCTTACGGTCACGGCGTACTTATGATGATAGATACGCTGAAGGAAAACGGCGCTGACCAGTTCGCTGTAGCGACTCTGAATGAGGCGCTTGAGCTACGCAAGGCGCTGATCGAGGATGATATAATAGTGCTGGGCGTGCTTCCGCCGGGAACAGAGAAGATATCTATCAGAGCTGATATACAGCATGCAGTAGCGACTTACGAAAAAGCAAAAGCGCTTTCGGATGCTGCACAGGAGCTCGGTCGCAAGGCGCGCGTGCATATAAAGCTCGATACGGGTATGACGCGCATAGGCTTTCAGATGACTGAAGAGGCTGTGCAGGAGGTCCTGAGGATAAACGAGCTTCCGGGTCTTGATATAGAAGGAATATTCACGCATTTCGCGCGCGCCGACGAGGCAGACAGAAAGTGGGCGGTGCGCCAGTACGAGCGTTATAAATGGTTCGTAGGCGAGCTGGAAAAAAACGGCATGACATTCCGCATAAAGCACGTTTCAAACAGCGCGGCAATAATGGAAATGCCTGAAACATACAACAATATGGTCCGTCCCGGCATCATACTTTATGGAATATATCCGTCGGGCGAGATGGATCCGGCGTCGCTCGACATAAAGCCTGTAATGTCGTTCAAAACGCGCATATCGCATATAAAAGAGCTGCCTGAGGACAGGCAGGTAAGCTACGGCGGCAAATATCAGGCGTCGAAGGGCGACCGTATAGGCACGATAGCAGTAGGCTACGCCGACGGCTACACGAGAGCTCAGAGCGGCAAGGCCGAGGTCCTTTACAAAGGAAAGCGCGTAAAAGTCATCGGCAACATCTGCATGGACCAGTGCATGATAGATCTCAGAGACTTCCCTGACGCAAAAGTAGGCGACGAGGTCATTCTGATCGGACACTCAGGGGACGAAGAAATAACAGCCGACGAAGTAGCGGCGCGCTACGGAACGATAGGCTACGAAGTAGTCTGCGCAGTAAACCGCAGAGTTCCGCGCTATTACTTCAAGAACGGCAAAATAATAAATAAAGTCGATTACCTTTTGTAGATAAATTTGCCGATACCGGCAGCACGCTATCGAATAATGGATCGACGAATTCAAAATTTAAAACACAGCAGCCGTCACCGGCTGACAGGAGGACCGCCCGGACATAACACCGCGGCGGTCCGAATTTTTAAAAACGGGGCAATTTCACATAAATCAAATACAAAAAATGGGGCGATCTTATGCAAATTAAATATGAAAAACGGGTCGATCTTGAAACGCGCAGAGCGCCGAAAAAAATAATTGTAAAGGGCGCGCGTGTGCATAATCTGAAAAATATAAATGTTGAAGTACCTTTGAACAGGATCGTAGGCATAGCGGGAGTTTCAGGCTCGGGAAAGTCGTCGCTGGCGCTCGGCGTCCTTTACGCAGAGGGCTCAAGGCGTTATCTTGAGTCGCTTTCGACGTATACGAGAAGGCGCATGACGGGTGCAGCAAAGGCGCAGGCAGATGAAGTTCTTTACGTTCCGGCAGCGCTGGCGCTGCATCAGAGGCCGGGTGTGCCGGGTATAAGAAGCACATTCGGGACAGGCACGGAGCTTCTGAACAGCCTGAGGCTTATGTTTTCAAGGCTGGCGAGCCACCGCTGCCCAAATGGTCACTATGTGGCGCCGACTCTCGATGTGGCGGCTGAGCGTGATATATTTTGTCCGGAATGTGGGGCGAAAGTCATCGCGCCGAGCGCAGAGGATCTTGCTTTCAACAGCCGCGGCGCATGCCCTGCGTGCAGCGGAACAGGTATAGTCCGCACTGTAGACCGCGCTTCGCTCGTTCCAGATGAATCGCTCAGTATAGACGAGGGCGCAGTGCGCCCGTGGCAGACGCTGATGTGGTCGCTTATGAAGGATATAGCGCGCGAGATGGGAGTGCGCACGGACGTGCCTTTCAGCGAGCTCACAGAAAAGGAACGAGATATAGTTTTCAACGGACCCGCCGAGAAAAAGCATATGATATACCAGAACAAAACGAGCGGCGCTGCGGGCGAGATGGATTTTACATATTTTAACGCCGTATATACAGTCGAGAACGCGCTCGCAAAGGTAAAAGACGAAAAGGGCATGAAGCGCGTAGAAAAATTCCTTAAAGAAGATATATGCCCGGAATGCAAAGGCAGCAGACTTTCAGAAAAAGCCAGACAGCCGCGCCTGCGCGGTATAGGACTTGACGAAGCGTGCCGCATGACGCTCAGCGAACTGACTGAATGGGTGAACGGCGTCCCCGGATCGCTGCCGGAGGAGATGCGCCCTATGGCTGAAAGCATATGCGAATCGTTTTATACTGCGGCAAAGCGCCTTATGGACCTGGGGTTGGAATACCTTACGATAGACCGCGCAGCGTCAACGCTGTCAACAGGCGAGCGACAGAGGATGCAGCTCGCCAGAGCCGTAAGAAACAGGACTACAGGCGTTCTTTATGTGCTCGACGAGCCTTCTATAGGGCTGCACCCGGCTAATATAAACGGTCTGAACGCTGTAATGAATGACCTTGTGGCAGACGGAAACTCTGTTATACTAGTCGATCATGACACGCAGATATTGTCACAGGCTGACTGGATAATAGAGATGGGACCTGAAGCGGGAGCAGGCGGCGGATACGTAATAGCTGAAGGCACAGTTGATGAGATAGCAGAGAATGAGCATTCAATGATAGGTCCGTTCCTGTTGGAAAGAAAATGCAGTCGTCAGAGGCCGCAGATCGATATAAATAATATATTTAACAAAGGAACTATACACATATCGACCGATAAGATACATACGGTAAAGCCGCTTGAAGTCGATATACCGAAGGGCAGGCTCACGGTAGTAACAGGCGTGTCAGGCTCAGGAAAAACAACTATGGTGCTTGAAAGCCTTATTCCCGGACTCGAAGCTGAAATAAACGGAGAAAAGCTTCCGGAACATGTGCGTGCAGTTTCGGCTGACGGAATAGAGCATGTAAAGCTCATAGATGCTACACCTATAGGTATAAACGTCCGCTCGACCGTGGCGACATACGCAAATGTCCATGACGAGCTTAGAAAGATATTCGCTAAGACTGATGATGCAAAGGTAGCAGGCTTTAAGGCTGGAGATTTTTCGTATAATACGGGGAAGCTGCGCTGCCCTGTCTGCGACGGAACAGGAAAGATAAGCCTTGACGTTCAGTTCCTTCCTGACGTTGATATACCGTGCCCTGACTGCAACGGATCGCGATATTCAAAAGAAGCGTATGATATATACTACAATAATAAGGAAGAAAAACGCTATTCGCTGCCGCAGCTCATGGAAATGGACGTAAACGACGCGCTGATCGCGTGCGCGGGACTTAAAAACGTAAAGAACAGGCTTCAGACTCTGAAAGACCTCGGGCTTGGATACCTGACGCTCGGCGAAGAAACGCCGGGACTTTCGGGCGGCGAAGCTCAGAGATTAAAGCTGGCAAGCGAGATGGGAAAGGGACAGGAGGATTCGGTGTTTGTATTCGATGAGCCTACTATAGGCCTTCACCCGCTTGATGTGCGGACTCTGCTCGGAGTTTTTCAGACGCTTGTTGACAACGGCGCAACAGTAATAGTTATAGAGCACGACCTGGACGTTATACGTAATGCTGACTACATAATAGACATGGGACCGGGCGGAGGCGAAGCCGGAGGAACTGTAGTGGCGGCGGGGACGCCGGAACAGGTAGCAGCCGATTCGGCGAGTATTACGGGAAGGTTTATTTGATAGTGGAATAATAAAATAATATAGAAACAGAAAGCTCGTGGTGATCAATGAAAGAAAATGAGGTAAGAAAGAATAACGAAAATAAATTAATTAAAAATAAAAGCGATTTCTCGCAAGGCAGTGTGTACAGGCATATAATATCGCTTGCTGTGCCGCTGACTGCGGCTCAGCTTGTCCAGATGCTTTACAATGTCGTAGACAGGATATACATAGGTCATCTGCCTGAAAATGCGGCTGCGGCGCTCGGCGGCGTCGGTCTGGCATTCCCGATAGTTACTCTGATACTTGCGTTTACGAATCTGTTCGGTATGGGCGGCGCGCCGCTGTTTTCGATAGCGCGCGGGCAGAAGGATGACAAGAAAGCCGGGCATATAATGTGTAATACATTTTCGATGCTCATGATCTCATCAGCCGTGCTGATGCTCGTATGCTACGTATTCCTGAAGCCTGTACTGTATCTTTTCGGCGCAAGCGCAGGAAATTATCAGTATGCGGCGAGCTATATGAGAATATATCTTATCGGAACGCCGTTCACCATGCTCGCTACAGGTATGAACGGATTTATAAACGCTCAGGGCTTTGCGAGGACAGGAATGATGACCGTGCTCCTGGGAGCATGCGCAAACATACTGCTCGACCCGCTGTTTATATTCGTTCTGAATATGGGCGTGAAGGGCGCAGCAGTTGCGACAGTGATATCGCAGATACTTTCAGCTGTGTGGGTACTGGCATTTTTCAGAGGAAAAAAGACGCTTTTCAGACTCAGACGCGATCAAATGAAGCCTGAGGTTGCGACAGTAAAAAAGATAATGTCGCTCGGCGCTGCGGGATTTGTTATGAGCGCGTCAAACGGTCTTGTGCAGATAGCATGCAACGCGACGCTGCAGAGCACGGGCGGTGATATGTATGTCAGCATAATGACAGTACTTACGTCACTCAGAGAAGTAATGATAATGCCTGTGCAGGGGCTCACGGGAGCATCGCAGCCTGTGCTCGGCTATAACTACGGCGCAAAATGTTATGACAGAGTGAGGACCGCGATAAGGTTCATTACAGTAGCCAGCGTTATAATGATGGTAGCGGCATGGCTGCTGCTGCGCGAGTTCCCTGAACTTGTAATGCGACTCTTTACGTCAGATGCGGAGCTGATAGCCGAAGGCATACCGGCGCTGCATATATATTTCTGGGGACTTTTCATGATGGCTTTCCATTGCGCCGGACAGTCGATATTCGTCGGCCTGGGCTTGTCAAAGCACGCAGTATTCTTCTCAATGCTCCGAAAGGTCATTATAGTAGTACCGCTGACGCTCATACTGCCGCATGTAGCAGGCCTCGGCGTAAACGGCGTATTTATCGCCGAGCCGATATCGAACTTCGCAAGCGGC
>CAVGTL010000078.1:0-12516 GCA_963632005.1 Succinivibrio sp. | reverse complement strand
ACTTTTATATGGTAAAGTATGGTTTGTATATGCGCAGACTTAACAAAGAAAGTCTGCAAACATATACTAGATATTATATTATACTGTTCATATAAAAAGGTATTACATTATGATGAAATCTCATACTGTTTGGATATTTTTTTATAGTTTTAATAAAAAACATCGTTGATGTGAGTTATGAATTAACAGCTCACATCATGCTAACATCATAACGTAAAGTTATGTAATTAGAAGCGTAACGCAGAAAGGAGAACTGAAATATGGTCAAGGCCATAAGAAACAAAGGGCTTGCAATAGTCCTCACAGCAGTTACTGCAATGGCGTCATTAGGTATGACGTCGACTATCTCACACGCTGAAACAGCGAGTGGAGAATTAACTATTTCTACACAGACGCAGATGGATAATTGGATCTCAGGAACTGACTACAAGGATTCAGCTTCAGTAGTCACTCTTGCAGCAGACTTAACAGCATCTGCACCTGTAACAGAATTTGCCGGAACGTTTGACGGCGATTCACACACGATAACGCTGGCACTCGATACAACTACAGGTAATACAGCGTTTATCGGAACACTTGCTTCTACAGGTAAGGTTAAGAATGTAACATTCGATGGAAGCGTAAAGTCATCTACAACAGGTGACTATGTAGCTGCAGCAGTAGCGCTCAATCAGGGACTTGTTAACAAAGTCACTAATGAAGCTACAGTAGAAGCAACAGCTGCTTACAATGTAGGCGGAATCGTAGGTTACAATGACAATTATTCATCAGATACTGTCGGAGTAGTTGAAAACTCAAAGAACAAGGCAGCAGTAAGCGGTAAGTCAAAGACAGGCGGTATCGTTGGTGAAAATGCCGGAACAGTTTCATCTTGCTCAAACACAGGTGATATCCGCTCATACGGCGGCGGCAAGGACGGTACAGGCGGTATCGTAGGACGTAACGGTAACAACAATACAGCAGTAGAGACTGGTATCGTTAAAGACTGCTATAACACAGGTATCATAAGCGACAAGAGCGCAACAGGAACTACAGGAAGATGGGTTGGAGGCCTTGTTGGTTTCCAGAATAGCCTTTCATTAGTTCAGAACAGCTACAACAGCGCTGATTCTTCTCTCTTTGAAGCTTATAAGGATGTATCAGCTACTATCGGTAATAACGAAAGCACAAAGGGTTCAAATTACTACGGATCAGCTGTACCTGCTTCAACTCTCACAACATCTGATAATGCAGGTATGTGGGTAGAAGGCAGCACTCCTGGTGAACTTACTTATAGTGCAAATGAAACAAATGAACCTGTAGAGGTGGATCCTGTAACTGCTACAGATTTCTACCTTGGCGGTACAGCTGCAAGCGATTCTAATACAGGTGTTGCTTCAGATGCTGCTGTAGCTACACTTGCAAAGGCAGTTGACCTTGCTAATACTTCTACAGCAACAGCTAAGACTATACATGTTCTTGGAACTGTAGATGTAACTGGATCTGACAAGGTATTCGCAGACAGCGGTATCACTGCAAAGTGGGAAGGCTCTGCAGACACTATGTTTGATGTAACAGGCAGCCTTACATTAGGTGGTCTTACAGTTGAAGGCAACGGCGTTGCAACTATGTTTGCAGTAGAAAACGGTGGAGCTCTTAAGATCCGCAACAATGCAGACCTCAGCGGAGCAGTCGCAGCTGTTGATGTAAAGGCAGGCGGAGATCTCCTTATAAACAGATCTTCTATAGCAGGTACTACTTATTCTGTTAAGCTTGCTGACTCAACTTCAACTTGCACTATGTCTGTAGGTTCAGGTCAGGAGATCGCCCTTTCTGGTAGAGTATACCTCGGAACAGGTGCAACTATGACTATGGCTGCAAACCCTGCAACTATGCTTACAAATGTAATTACAGTTCAGCCAGCATCATCAACATCTAATACTGTAATTGCAACAGCTTCTGATATAACATTTGACAGCTCTGATAAGGCAATGTTTAAATTATATAGTTCATTAAAAACATTAACATATTCAGCAAGTCAGATATATATTGCATAATGAGAGGCTTAAAAAAAATACCGATTTGTTTTGTTATAGTTATGCTCATCGTACAGATGCCATTCTTTTCAATGGCATCTGAATATAGCAATGAAGTTAGTACGGAGTTAAATACTGTAATAAAATTAAACATTGGTGAAACGACTATTGATCCAAGTGGAGATGAAATTAATTTTCAGGTAAGTATAAAGCCTGAAAAGGAAATGTCATATGGATACTGTCTGATATTTTTATATTTAAAAGACGGCGAAGGTAAAACTGTTGATGCAGGCGAATATATTGACATTGACAGATGTAGCTACAGTGACGCATTTTATAGTTCGAACTGCGATGTGGTAGCAGTTAATATGGATGGAGCAGCTGCGATGCAGGTGACTCCTGCTGAGTGTGAGAAGGTTGCAGCATCAGATACATATATAAACTGGATAACTTTTAATGTGAAAACTAAGGCTCTATCTGAAAAAGATAATAGTTTTTCTATTGAACCAGTATTTACTTTGGCTGATAGTGAAGAAACATTAGGTTATGCAGAATTCTCATCTGTGAACATTAATGTTGGAACAGCTACGCCAGATCCAGAGCCAACTGAAACAACTTACGAAATTTCAGCAAAACCATCTGCTGAATCTGTAAACGTAGGTAATTCGTTTACAGTAGACGTTGTAGCAAGCGCTGATCAGGATGTAGAAATAGCTGCTGTTAATGCAGTTATAAAATATGACAGCACGCTTGTTAAACCTGTAGCAGCAGTATCTAAGGCTTTATCTAATGGAATACCTGCTGACGGAAAGAAGGATCCGTCTGTAACTTATCACGGTGATGAGAGCGGAGTGGATAATCCTGATGGTCAGGGAACGATATTCCTGTTTGGTAATAAAGAAAAAACAGGTGAAGATGGTCTTGTAGTAGCAACGTACACATTTGAAGCTTTAAAATCAGGAAATGCTGAATTCAGCATAACTGAGGGCGCTACTATAGGCAA
The DNA here is from genome assembly GCA_963632005.1 of Succinivibrio sp. GTDB lineage: Bacteria > Bacillota > Clostridia > Peptostreptococcales > Anaerovoracaceae > CAKQOE01. The sequence goes on along the minus strand of CAVGTL010000078.1, from coordinate 9,498 downwards.
GAGCGGCGAGACTGCCGATTTTGCTGCAAAATCCGGCGCTCCGGCTGCAGTTGAGATAGCAGAGATACCTGACAAAAAGATCATTATTTCAGGCGATACATATAATGGCGCGCCTGAAGGTGAAAATGTACTTAAGTACATAGCAAAGGCTATGCCTGCAGAGGGTAACGCGTATTTCTATGGCGATAACGCAGAACCTCTTTACTATGCAGGTGAAACAGCAGAGGGTGAGTACCTCTTCCTTGGATTTGTAAAGGAAAGCAGTACAGCTGCCCTCAAGGAAGTGTCTGAAAAAGCAAGCTCATATGTCAAATTATCTGACAGCGGAGACCTGAATGACAGCGGCAGCGTTAATGCTATAGATTCGCTCATAGCGTATGAGCTGTCAAACGGTATTTATAAATCAGACACAGATATGTCAAAGCTCAGCGCAAAAGCGCGCCTTGAGGCTGACATAAACAGAGATGACACAGTAGATTCAAAGGACGCGAGAGCTATTATGTATAAGGCTCTTAATATCCAGGATCCTGGAGCATCTCAGACAGAAGCATAATAACTTACCCCTTAAGTTATACTATCTATTCGCTTAAAGTATGATAATTTCATGCGGTTATACCCGACTTGACGGCTTTTGCCGTTGGGTCGGGTATTTCCTTTTTGAGTATTTCGTAAGGGATATGAGATCAAAACATGGAAAATATTTTTATTTATTTAATTAAAGGAGAGCAAGATTGAAGAAGATCATTTCTATACTGATCGCGGCAGTTATGACGTTTGCATTTCCTGTATGCTCTATGGCAGATGATACAGGCGACATGAGCTTCAGGTTTGGACTGACTGTAGACGGAGGAACGTCTGCTGTAGTACAGCCGGGTGATGATATAGCTGTACAGGTCGATCTGCAGCGTACTGATATGAACGAGAGCTTCCCTATGTACGCTGTGCAGTATGATATATGGTATAATTCTGAGCTCTTCGAGCTTATTACTGACAGCGTTTCAGGTGGAACACGCGATTTGAAGGTAAATACAAGATCACTTGATGACAGCCGCCCGGGCTGGAGCTGTATATCGGCATCAGCGTATTCAAAGGCGGTGTCCGGGGATGAGTGGGCTGAAAATGAAACTATCATGAGATTCACACTAAAGGCTAAAAAAGTAGGCAGCTCATTGCTGCAGAGTAAAAAATACTATGTCAGCCATTCTGACGGCATGGGTGAATATGAAGCTTCGGCAAATGATGCTAGCGTAACGATAAAAAGCAGTACATCACAGAACGGCGGCTCAGACACTGATAACGGTTCAGGTGGAGACAGCTCAAACGGTGGCAGCTCAGGAAGTTCGGGAGATCAGACAGGAGGCGGCGGCAGCGCCGGCGCAGGAGGCAATGTTTCAGATAATACAGGAAACAGCGGAACGGCACAACCGGATAAAAGCGGCGATATGCCGGCTCAGATCGAAAAATTCACTGATATCTCAGCCGGAGCATGGTATGAAAGCGCTGTGAGCTATGTGCTCGAAAAAGAACTTTTCAGCGGTACGTCTGAAAAGACATTCTCTCCTGAGGGAACTATGACTCGCGCGATGCTCGTTACAGTACTGTGGCGTATGGACGGAAAGCCTGCGGCAGACGGATATCACAACACGTTCAGCGATGTTGAAAACGGCAAGTGGTATAGCGACGCTGTAGCATGGGCTGCGTCAGACGGTATCGTCACAGGCTATGGAAACGGAACGTTCGGAGTTAAAGAAAGCATCACGCGTCAGCAGCTTGCAGCCATACTTTACAGATATGCCGTCTCAAAGGGAAAAGATGTGAGCGCGAGAGCTGATATGAGCGTATACGTCGATGCTGCTGATACAGCATCATGGGCAGAAGGTCCTTTAGGATGGATAGTATCAAAAGGTGTGATGACGGGAATGAACGGAAACAGACTGGCTCCGTCGGGAACAGCGACGAGAGCTCAGGCTGCTGCGATGCTTATGAGATTCGCAGAAATTTAAATGTTTTTCAATACACAGGATGGCTGAACATATGGACGCAGTGACGTCATCCTGTGTGATCGTAAATGGGAGCAGACAATGAAAAGATCACGAAAATTTCTATCCCTTCTTCTGACAGTTGCGATGATGTTTACCGCACTGCCGGGAGCAGGAATATTTTTGTCGTATGCAGATGATACTGTGCAGTATAAAGTATCACTCAGCTCTGACAGCGCAAGCGTAACAGCGGGCGACACATTCGATGTTGCATTGAATGTGTCTGCCGATGCTTCCGGTGCGAGCGTTGCGGCGCTTCATTCGGAGGTGAGATATGATGCTTCGAAGCTTCAGCTTATAAAAGTATCATCAGAGCCGGATAGCGGAATTACCGCAGATGGAAAAGCAAAGGATGGAGTTATACAGGTAGAAGCATTCGGAAGTTCACAGACTATACCTGCAGATGGCTCTGCTGCGATGGCAGTGCTTACATTTAAGGCGCTTGACATCGCTTCAGGAGATGTTGATATATCGCTTGTATCAGAAAGCTCATTTGTAGGTGTCAGCGGTAATACAACAGATATAAAGGCTGAAACTGAAAACGAAGCTCTGAAGGTAAGCATAAATGCGCCTGATCCTGATAAGTTTGATATTACATTTGGTCTGCCTGATGACGGACTTACATGGAATCTGCTTACAGTAAACGGAGAAGATATAAATCGATCTGTAAAAGGCGGAGAAACTCTTACAGACGTTGTAGCTCAAGGTGATTCAGTTACATTCAGTATTGATGCAGATGAGGGTGTTTATATAACAAATGTAATAGCTTACTATTCTAAGATGGAACGCAATTACGACCCTTTTGTAAAGATCAGTGATGAAAAATATACGTTTACTGTTAATGCATCAAAAAACTATAGTGTAAATGCAACGACACTTAATGTTTCGGAAATAAATAACAAAATATTGAATGTATCATTTACAGATAAGCATTTAATATCGCTGCCAACTAGCTATGGCATGGGGTATGAGATGGTATATCCATCTCTGGAGATACGTTTTGATACAAGAGACGGAAGCCGTCTGACAGGGTGTTCATATACTACTGATGGAAAAAAATGGACAGAACTTGGTACAGGTAGCATAGATGAAGATGGAGTATATACAGTCAGCAAGGAAAGAATATCTGATTGTATATATGAAAAATCGTATAGCGGCCGGGAAGGCGATGAAGATAATTATTATATAAGATGTAAAAATTTATGTTATATATTAAAAGCTGATTTTACAGAAAGTACGATAAAATCTATAGCTACAGAGGAAGATCTGATAAAGTTTGCAGAGTCAGTAAACAATGGCGATGATTATTTAGGTGTTACAGTAAAACTGGCTGACGATATAACTCTTACAAAACCATGGAGTGAACCGGTTGGAGCCGATAGAGAGCATGTATTTTCAGGTGTATTTGATGGAAATAACAAAACTGTCAGCGGTCTTGATATAAGCTATACATTCACAGACCCTGATAATGAAGACTCCGCTACAGGCAGGACCTTATCAGGCAAGGCGTTTGGTCTTTTTGGATATGTGATAAATGCACAGATAAAGGATCTTACTGTTGTCGGAAAAATAAATATCGATAATACAGTTAAATATGAAAATGATCCTCAGTCAAGCAAGTTCGATTATGAAAAGAACGGTCCTACATCGTATATAGGAGGCATAGCGGCAAGCGCTGACAATACGGATTTTAATAACTGCGTGAGTGAGGTGGATATAACTGCTCATGGCGGATATATAGGTGGCATAGCAGGCTGCATAGAGCGGCATATTGTAAATGGACAGTATATAGAATATAAAGGTACTACATTTACTGACTGCTTTAACTACGGAGATATAAATGTTACTCGCAGAAATAGATCGGCATGCGGCATTGCATCTATATACGGCAATTATAAGATAGAGTCTATGCTGCGCTGCGGTAATTACGGAAATATAACAATAAAAGGAACAAAGGTAAAGACCATTGTAGGATCAGCTGCTTCATCAGGAAGTACTGAAGTTAAGGCGAGGGCTGATGATACAGCTACAGGACAGGCAGCAGGTCTTACAAGCGTATGCAGCAATGTAACTGAGTGCTTTAATAAAGGAAGCATCATCGGCATTGCAGCTGTCGAAGCAGGACTTCTGTCAGGCATCCAGTATAGCGAAGGTGATGACTACAAGGCAGATATAGTTATAAAGGATTCTTATAATACCGGAACTATAGAACTGCCTATAGAGCATCTTGACTGGTCTGATCCTAGTAACAGACAGGCGTATACAGCAGGTATCATTGCTCACATTACAGGAACGCTTTCACTGACAAACTGTTATAACTCGGGTACTGTAATTTCAAAGACAACTCAAAACGGAAGATCAGACACGTTATACGTAACAGATGACAGACTGAGTGCTGTACTTGAAAATGTTTATGCTAAAGGCAAAAAACAGCCAATACTGCCATTGGAAAATTTAACTGCTGCATCTCTTAACACAGGCACTGAAGTGAGGTTCAAGGATGATACAGGCAGTGTGAATGGTGGTATGCCGCTCCTTATGTGGGAATCATCTAATGGTTCGGATGAACAGTATGATATTACATTTGACATGGATGGTGTAAATGGAAGTGTTACTGTTTATTCTGACGAAGCACGTACTCAGGTCATAGATGCAGCTTCTGCAGGAAGATACAGCCTTAAGGCAGGTACATATTATTACACTGCAAAGGCTGACGGTTATGAGGATGTGCTCGGAAGCTTCTCTGTAGTTCGCAAACCTGTCTCAGTAACAGTCAATTTCCGTGCAGTAGTAGATATAACTATCACGGTCAGTCCGGCTAACGCTAAGTTTACACTTGAAACTCTTAGCGGAGAGGCTGTACAGCCAAAGAACGCTGCAAACGGTGTTTATGTATTTACATTATATAAGGATGTTTCGTACAAGTATAATGCAGAGGCGTCAGGCTATGTGAGCCAGGGAAGGACGCTTACCGCAGACGGAACGCCTCTGACTGTAACGCTTACGAAGTCATCAACGAGCGGCGGCGTGACTGAAGATAATGCGATATACGGCTCTTACAACATAGGTAAAACATCAAAGATAACAAAGGGCGGTACTTATTACATACAGAAGGGCGCAGATACAAGATCGCAGGGCTGGATAACCATAAGCACTACTGAACCTGTAACGCTTATAGGCAATGGATACTCAGACAGTGCCATGTATGAGGATCTGTATATAAAGTACACTGTGTCAGGCGCTGACCTTACTATAGAGGATGTTTATATCCACAATACGCTTGACAGTGATAAAAAGGATGATCTTGGAAATATAATAGATTTCCAGGGCAGTGGAAATAAATTCAGCTTCTCTGGAACAAATATCCTCGATTGGGATGGTAATGCCAGCGGATATGCTGCAATACACGTTAACAAGAGCACTGATCTGACGATAAATGCTTCTGACAGCGACAGGCTTTATATTTACAAGCATGAGCAGGGAGCAGCCATCGGCGGTAATGGCGGCGCTGACAGCAGCAAGGGTGATGGCGGTGACGGCCAGGATCCTGAAACTAACGGAAATATAACGTTTAACGGCGGTACATACTTTATAAAGAATTCAAAGCAGGGCGCAGGCATAGGAGCAGGCGCGCAGGCAGGCTCTCAGAAGCCGGGAAAGATACATCTGAACGGCGGCTCGTTCTATATCATAGCTAACTCACGCGGAGCTTCCATAGGCGGAAGTGCAGGCAGCAATGGAGCTTCTGCAGGTTCTGACGTATATATCAGCGACAGTGCTTCTGTCACTGTAAACGTTGACTTCGCAGGCGCTGCAATAGGCGGAGGAGGCTTTGACGGCGGAAACGATACAGACGGCGGTACGATGTATTATGATTCGGGATCTGTACGTACATATATAGACGTCAATGCTGTATCACAGTGGGACGACGTCACTTCAGCAGGTGTAAACGGCAACATAGCCATAACTGCCGATATAGTCAACGGCAGCGGCAAGCCGCTCTATCTGCTCGAGCTCGACACATCAAAGCTCAGCAAGTCTGCATCATACTTTAATGTAAAGGATGGAAATAATACTGTATACAGCGGCGGACTGCATGAGTACAGATATATAAATGAAGATTCTATTAAGGGCGGTCAGGCTGTGCTCTCATACACGATAGACAACTGGATATCGCTCGACGATCCGCAGCTCTATCTGTATATGACAGGTGAGGATCACAGCCTTACAGTGAATAATGAGACTGTAGTCGCTAAGTGGGATGCTTCTTCTGAAAGCTTCACGCTGACATACCCTGACGGCACTACAGGCGGAAACACGACCGGCGGCGGTTCTCTTATCGACGACAAGACGCCGCTCGTATCAGAGGTAATAAAGGCTGATCCTAAGGTAAGCGGCTCTGACGCTTCTGCTTCTGTAAAGAAAGAGGATGTAGACGGAGCTGTAAAGGCTGTAGGGGACAGCTCAAACGCAGAAATCGTTATAGATTCTGTAAGCGGTAAGTCAGGCATAACTCGTGCTGAGGTATCTGTTCCTATGGATTCTGTAAAGACGATACAGAAGGATACTAAGGCGGATATAGTTTTAAAGACTGATCTTGGAGATATAACTGTAGATAATAAGGATCTTACGTCACTTATCGTTGGAACTGGATCGGACGTGACATTCACGATCGACAAGAACTCTGATGGAAGCATGAAGCTCAATATTACATCAGGCGGAAAGAACCTGGCTGCAGGCAGATATATCCTTAAGTATAAGTACAAGATAGATGATGCTGTACTTAAGTCTCTTGCAGGCAAGACGGGCGTTGATAATTCCGACCTTGTAGGCGTGCTCCTCGGTGCTAAGGGCGCTGACGGAAATGTCACTCAGACGGTGATACGCGAATCATTCGTTACGGCTGATGGATACCTCATACTTAATGCTCCTGCAGGAGGTACTGTGACTGTAGCTGCAAACGGTAAGACATTTGGCGATGTAGCTTCAAATTCATGGTATGCAAAGGCTGTAGGCTTTGCAGTATCGCATGAGCTCTTTAACGGAGTTTCTGAGGATGAATTTGCTCCGTCTAAGTCGATGACGCGCGGCATGTTCGTTACTGTTCTGAATCGTCTGGCAGGTGAAGAGGATTTCAACGGTAAGGCTGACTTTACGGATGTCTCTGCCGATGCATGGTATGCAACAGGAACAGCATGGGCTGCATCCAAGGGCATAGTAAGTGGATACGGCGATGGAAGGTTCGGTCCGAACGATCCTGTAACGCGTGAGCAGATGGCGGTCATCATGTATAACTTCACAAAGGCTATGAACTACGACATAAAGGGCAATGCAGCTCTTACGAAGTTCAGTGACAGCGCATCAGTACACAGCTGGGCTGCAGAAGCGATGCAGTGGGCTGCAGGTTCAGGCGTGATGAGCGGCAACGCAGACGGTACTCTGAACCCTCGCGGCACAGCTACGAGAGCGCAGGTAGCTACTATCATGAGCAACTACATCCAGGTGCTGCTCGGTGTGAAGTAGTATGCGTAAAAGAGAATAAACTCATTAAGAGTTTGTGAACGGCAAGGCGTCCTGCAGGCAACGACTTCCTGCAGGGCGCCTTTTTTAAGGTCAGATATTTTTAATTTAAAGGCTGGATCGATAAAGTAATAATGTGCGTCGGAGTAAGTTAAAATGAAGAAAGACTTTGAAGTTTTTGAGATCGGCAACGGCATCTGGAGCGGTAAGCTTGCAGATGAAAGCAGTATAAGTAATATGCCGGTATATAAACATTTTTATGGTCTGAGTGAAAAAAGCGTCAGTGAGCAGATCAGAAAATATAAGAAAAGCGCTAGCAGGCAACGATATGAAAATAAGACAAATTTGAAAATGTCAGAAATTAGCATGGGGGGGTAAAATAAACATCGATATGAATGAAAGATCTGATGTACTGAAAGCATTGGCAGCTTTTAAAAGCAATGCTCCTGCGCGGCAGGGCGCAGGGATTTGCAGCGATGCGCGTGATAATGCAGTCGATATTGCAATAATCAGATATGTGGATGCTGAGTATGACCGCATAAACTGCAAGTCAGAGGATGGAGGCTTTGCTAAATTCAAGAACAACTGGGAAGAGATCGCACATAATGATATGGCTGAAAAGCTGAAAAATGGCGATATGAGTGTGCAGGATCTGTGCAGCGGATGGATGCTGGAAAGGAGCAGATCAGGTATATCAAAGCGTACTGCAGAATGTGAAAAGCGTATATGCAGCAGGTATGTGATACCGACAGCAGGCGATATCATATGCAGGGATATCGACAGAGATGTCGTAAAAGATATCGTGTTCAGCATTATTTACAGGTCTGATGAAGATGATGAGGAAGGAATGATACGCGGCACTACGGCAAGGGTGTATCTGAGCTCTTTGAACTCTTTACTTGAATATGGACACAGAATATCAGCTGTCGCTGAAAGATTCAAAGTGTATATAAATATACGCGAAAAATAGTGTTATCGATTTGTTAAGTGATGATATATGATGAATAAAAAGCTTCATGCTTAAGACATATGCAAGTGTGAGTAATATAGTACTTGCAGATAAGTTATAAAATAAATATATCATAACAAAATATTTTACTGCAAACAAAAACAAAGAACAACGAACATAACAGATTAATAAAAAATATTGGAATTTCAACGCTTCCAGGGATTTTTTTAAAATGGAAAATCACAGGAAATCTTGACATCAGGGTCTGATTGTGATAACCTAAGACCAGTAAAGCTCCTCAGAAATATATATCAGATGCATATTTGATAATATATTTGCAGAGAGAGTGATCATTAGTTATTTTAATTTTTTAATTAAAAGAAAGGTTGGTTAATCATGAGAGACCATTGGAACAACGTTGAAGTTAAAGACGAAGAAAAGCTCACAGAAGAATGCATCGCTGTTGTAAAGAAGGCTGGTACATTAACTTATTCTGAAATGCAGGAATTAAGAATCGCTGCTGAATTATGCGACAGAGGTCACTTCGCTACTGCATTTGCAAGAATCGCAGCTAAGGCTGGTGAAAAGGTACCTAAGGAATTAGATTACATCCTCGAAGATCCTGATTTCGATGTAAGAGTATCATTCATGAAGGCTGTTGTAGCAGCAGTTGACCCAGCTCCAGCTGGCACACGTGCTCACAAGTAATAAACAGTTATTACATAGCTTTTAAATTAAAAAATACGGGAATCGTTGTATCTGCAAGGTATACAGCGGTTCCTGTTTTATTTACATGATAAGCACTGCATTTTAATACACGAACTACAGGAAAAGTTTAAAATTTTACTTGACATGCACAGGATATAGATATATAATAATCCTTGCTGCTGACGTAGGCCTGTATAAAATGACAAGTTCGAGTCAGTTTGCGAAAGTCATGATTTGAAATGAAAAATCAAATATATGAAAAAAGTATTGACAAGATAATAC
>CAVGTL010000077.1:0-12595 GCA_963632005.1 Succinivibrio sp. | reverse complement strand
GAGTATGATAATGCATTTGAAGGAAAGAGCATACTGGTAGCAGAGGATAATGAGCTGAACGCTGTAATATCTGTTGAAGTACTGCAGAACATGGGCGCAAAGGTAGAAATAGCCGTAAACGGTCAGGATGCAGTGGACCACTTCAATCATCATGCGGCAGGATATTATGATTTCATACTTATGGATGTACAGATGCCTGTTATGGACGGGCGAACAGCTGCGAGGACCATACGCGCGCTGGCGCGCGCAGACGCGAAGGACATTCCAATATTCGCGCTGTCTGCAGATGCATTCGTCGAGGACGAAAGGCTGTCGAGAGAGAGCGGTATGAACGGACATTACGCGAAGCCTGTTGATTTCAATGGACTTCAGCGCAGCATAGGAGCATTTTTACGAGAAAAGGAGTGCAAATAAAAGTATATGAAATATCTTGGACTTAAAAACATTATATATGCTTTGATAGCAGTGGTGTCGGTGACTGTATGCGGCGCTGTTGCTGTAAATGCGTATCAGAATGGAAACAGCTTTATACCGTCAGGCGCTGATCGTGGATTAAATGCAAACCAGGTAAGCTTTTCAGGTGACAGCGATATACATAATAACGGCGATGATGGCGATAACAACGGTGAAAGTGAGCTCTGGGAAAAGGATGATAATGCGGATGATACGACAAAGCCGCAGAACTCAGATAATGCGAATTATCTTTTCAGAACAGATACGACACTTCCTGACGGACTCACTGACAGTACAATGATAGCAAACGGCGTGCCGGGCACAGCTGTGTCAGGTACAGGAAACGGTGACGGAACGTACACTATCATAGGAGACAGGGCGAACGCAGATATCATAATAAGTGGCGGAAGCGGCGGTAATATCAACGGTTCAAACGGAGATAACAATTCTGGCTCCAGCAACGGAAACGGCGGAAACAGAACAGATCAGAATACAAATGAAAATTCAGGAACGACAAATAACGGAAATCAGGGCGCGTCTGGTGGCAAGGGAGATTCGTCTTCAGGCGGCACGACTACACCCGATACTCCTGTAACTCCTTCTAAGCCTAATTATTCCGATACTGCAAAGGATCCTGAACCCAGCGATTCTCAGGATTGGAGACCGCCGTATTCAGAGTCCGTTACTAAACCGGGCGGAGGTACCGATGAGTCTGGGGATTACAGAAGTGTTTATTTTGAACAGCCTGATCCGAGCAGCGGCATACCTTTGCTTTATAAGGGTCAGACATTAACTAAGGAGATCATATATACATCTTTAGATAAATATGTTATGGACAGCACTCTTACAGCATACAAATTCGGTTTGGCAGACATGGATAAGTATGTGCGGATAACTGGGATCTCATTAGATGGTGGAAAAACATGGATAACTGAATTCCCTGTAACGATACCGGCTGACTTAGATGACGGCATGATGATAATAAAGGTCGAATATCGTCTTTCAGAAAAGTCACAGGACTGGATAGAAAGAAATGTAGATTATGATCCGGTGTCTGTGCGTCTATTTGTGCTCTCAAGACAGCTTGAAGAAGAAAATTCTGTCATAAGTCAGGATGATATCGTTAATACCGGTAATATGGGTTATGATCAGTATCCTGAGGCGGGCAGCATCGTAAATCTTTATCGCTATATAGGTAATATGGTTGGATGGAGCAGTGACAGATTAACGCAGCTTTTCCCTGGCTGGACAGAGAATGGGAAAGCTGTACCGTTCAGGTATGAGGCAACTACAGGACGTCATATACTTGAGCCTGAAGACATGGTCGATCTTGATCAGGATTATGATGTAAAGCTTGAGTTTAAATGGATGGATAATGAAGGCAATATCGATCCGATGGGGGATGTGCTGGCATATTTGCAGACATTGAAAAATTATAAGCCTGATGGCGTATTTGCAACGCTGACTAACTGGCTGACAGGCCGCGTGGAAGTTCCTGTATTAAAAGTGCCGAAGTATATCCAGTCTATCGATATGGATGAGGATGCTGATGTAGTTGTTGATTATATCGATATCCCTTCAACTGTTATATATATAAACAATACAAGCGGCGCGTTCCGTGTAAAAAAAGGCTATATCGTTGATGAAGACAACGAATATTATTATGCTGAGGATGGAGTGCTCTGTAACAAGGCAAAGACCGAAGTACTGGGAATACCTTATCAGATAACTCATCTTGAAATACCTGATGTTGTTGAAAAAATAAATCTTGATAAGTACAACAGCGTGGCGAATATAACATTTGAAGCTGAGTCGATGGAAGACCTTCCTGATATAGAGTACGATAATATAAGCAACTGTAAAATAACAGTGGATGAAAAGATATTTGACAGCTTTTTAGCTGAATATTATGAACACTTTACCGATGCAACTGGAAATTCCGTGGCAAGCTCGGCCGATCCAGAGGTTTCGTATCATGTAACCAATGGCCTGCTTGCAAGCAGTGAAGGAAAGCTTGTAAGTGTAATTGAATCAGGCTCGTCAAATATAATGCTTAATGACAGTATAAGTATTGTAGGTGCAGGAGCTTTTGAAAATTCTCCTGAAATAACGGAAGTTATACTGGATGATGAGACTATTCCTGAGTTCGAGGAAGGCTGCTTTGACGGAGGTGCTGTAAACACTGTATTCTGCCATACGCAGAAGCAGTACGACAGTGTGATCAGGCAGTTTAAGGAAATGGAAATTACAGATGTACAGGTAAAACTTCTCAATACATCAAAAGAAGGCTTCTCATATATCATAAAGAATGATGGAGACGGCACGCAGGTTATTCTTGTTTCAGCGCCTGATGGACTGAAGGAGTTTGACGGTACTGTTACTGCCGGCGACGGCAGCAGCGTTGCGATAAACGAGATAAATGACGGTGCATTCGCTGATTCGGAAGATCTTGAATGGGTAACATTGTCTGAGAATGTAAAGCTGATAGGCAACGGCGCGTTTAAAAACTGCCATAAGCTTAAGGGTGTGCTGATCGATTCAAAGGATAGCATAAGGATAGAAAATAAGGCATTTGATAATTGTGAATCGTTGAGATTTATAGCCTCAAATGCGATAAACGGAAGCATAGCTGATGGCTATATACCTTATGTTGCAGACCCGTATAAGCCGCAGAATTCAGATTCAAAGTTCTTCTTTGCTCTTCCTGACGCAGAGGGTTATGAAGAATTTGCAAACCAGCTGCCGGGTTCGAGAAACGTTGTACAGTACACACTTGAGGATATAAACGGAGGCGCGTCAAAGGTGCTGTACGCTTCGGGTGAAGATGGAACTCCGTGGGTAGCCCTGCGTGCTGAAAAGGAAGTGCCTGATGAGGTAGTACTGCCTGAGAGCACTATAGAGATATACTACTGTGCGTTTGCGGATTCAGTGGCGGCGTCGGGAAGCGGAAGCTTTACGATAGCAAACTGGACTGATGGAAATATATGGTCGGTAGGTTCGGGAGCATTTAAGAATTCTGAACTTGCCGGTGATATTATCGTAAGCAGCGAATCTACAGGCTGGGATCTGATGATAGGCTCTGAAGCGTTTACGGGCTGTAATATTACGAGCATAGATGTAAAAGGCATACTTACTTCGCTTGGTGAAAGCGTTTTCATGGGATGTGAATCGCTCGAAAGGGCTTCGTTCGATGAAATGACTAAGTCACAGTATATAAGATCGTTCTTCTATCCGGGCACATTTACAGGATGCAATAATCTTACAGATCTTACATTCAACTGTATGCCTAGTATATCGGTATGGGGAACTACGCCTTTCCAGTTCAACTACAACTGGGACAAGCAGACTGAGGCTGAGACCCTTAATATACATCTGCCTGAAGGAATGGAAGAACAATGTGTATATGAGTGGAGATATGCATTTGCCGGATATACAGGTTCTGACTATGATAACGCTTATATGCAGATGCGTGATGAAATAAGATTTAATAATATAGACTGGTCAACATGGGAATATCCTTCTGAGGAGACTGTAGATGCTATATTATTCAATGATCTCCTTGATGCTGAAAACAGAGTCAGAACTATCTTAAACATCGATATAGTGGACGAACCGACAGACCTTTATCAGTACCATGTCGATGTTGATGGAAATATAACTCTTGTGGCTGTTCCGTCTTATGTGGAAGACCTTACACTTTCATATGAGCAGATGGATATGCCTGAGGGATGGTTCATAGATTACATAGCAGCAAGCGCGTTCGAAAAATGCAAGGATCTTAAGAGCGTAACTGTTCCGGAAAGACTTCTCGGCATAGAAAGCGGCGTGTTTGCAGGCGTAGAAAGCGATAAGCTCACTCTGAGGCTTGAAGACACTGAAGTACCTGAGCTTCAGGGCGCTTCACCTGATGAGCCTTTTACGTTTGGAATAGATACGGACAAGCTTAGTATAGAAGTCCCTGACGGATATGTAAGCAATTTCATAAGTGAATGGGCATTCCCGCTGGCAGGATATACCAGCCTTTCTGATATGTTCTATACTTTATATGATGAAGTAGAACAGGAGCTTAACGGCGGAGATTCAAATGACGGCAGCGACAGCGGCGATTCCGGTGACGGTGATGGCGAAGATACAGGTGATAACGGCGACAATGGTGATTTTGGCGGCTGGGACGATATTTTTGATCAGCCATTTTCATTAGATGCAGGTGAAGACAATGCCGTTACAGACGGAACAGATGATTCTGACGACCTTGTTGATGATGCTGACGATATTGAACCGGATGCTTCATATGAGGAGATATATACCATAGTTTACAATAAAATGGTAGAACTGCTAATGCCTGCAGAAAACACGCTGAGAACGATGTTTGGAGAAGAGACTATAACCGATCCTGGCGATCTTATATGTCTCAATGGCTATGCAGTAATAGATCTGAGAGATGAGCTTTTGGCCGCAGCTGACGAAGAAATGACAGCAGATGTGATCGACATCAGTGCAGATAACAGCAGCAATGCATCAGCAAATGAAGATATTACGAACGATGACATTGATAATGCTGCATCTGATGATCCTGAAGACAACAGCGATCTCGATGAAGGATACCTGATAAAGCCTGATGATCCCGAAGCTGACGATACAAATGATAATATCAGCGAAAACGGTTCAGACAATAAAAACGGTGATGAAGAAGATCACGATATTATAAGCAATGATGACCAGTTAAAAAATGACGGGCAAATTACAATTGAAAACGGTGAAGACCGGGAAGAGGAGAAGGCTGAATGATAATTGAACAGTCAAAGCAGATAATCGAAGAAGTAAACAAAGCATTTATAGGCAAAAATGACGTAATAGAAAAGGTGCTTATGACTATATATGCAGGAGGTCATATCCTTTTGGAAGACTGCCCGGGAGTAGGTAAAACTACTTTGGCGATGGCATTCTCAAAGGCTCTCGGACTGAGCAGCAAGCGTATCCAGTTTACACCGGATACGTTGCCGTCTGATATAACAGGCTTTACTATGTTCAACCGTGAGACTAACAAGTTTGAATATCGTGAAGGTGCAGCTAACTGCCAGCTTCTGCTTGCCGATGAAATAAACAGAACATCACCGAAGACGCAGTCTTCACTTCTGGAAATAATGGAAGAGGCTACAGTAACTATAGACGGTGAAACGCACGTACTGCCAACACCGTTCATCTGTATAGCTACACAGAACCCGCTTGGTTCAGCAGGAACTCAGCCGCTTCCTGAATCACAGCTGGACAGATTTATGGTGAGCCTTTCAATAGGATACCCAACACTTGAAAATCAGATGAAGATCATCAGAACACAGCGTTACAACAATCCGCTGCTTGATCTTAAAGCAGTTACAAATGCTCATAATGTACTCGAAGTACAGAATTACCTTACATCAGTAAAGATAGCTGATCCGGTACTGAGCTATGCTATAAGCCTGTGCGAGGAATCAAGAAAGCACGCTATGGTAGACCTTGGTATATCGCCAAGAGGTGTATCAGCGCTTGTTAAAATGTCAAAGGCAAATGCAGTCCTCAGAGAAAGAAATTATGTTATCCCTGAAGACATTCAGAATGTATTCTGCGATGTCTGTGCTCACAGATTAGTTCTTCGTCCGCAGGCAAGAGTAGAAGGTATAGATGCAAGAGAAATACTGACAGAAATAATGAACACGGTAAAACCGCCTGCTGCATCTGAGAGGTAGGATAATATGTGGAGAAACAGGCTTGCCTATATATCTATAATGGTAGTGCTTCTTGGCCTGCTGCTGTTCTCAAGTGAAGAATACCTGCTTTATTTGATCATAATAATGGCTGTTCTGGCTGCAGCTGCTGCGACACTTGTCAGACTGGATGCTGCCGGAATGAAAGTCACTTATACTGTACGGTCCGGAACAGAAGAAGGACGTATGGTGCAGCTTGCAATAAAAGTCGATGCAAAGCGTATGATCGCAGCTCGTACTGTTTTAGTTGAATTTGAAATAAAAAATCGGATGTTCGATACATATGAGCAAAGAAGATTTCTGCTTGAGCTTTCTGACAGAAAAAATACGTTCAGAGTACCGTTTAATGCAGAGCACTGCGGAGAAATGACATTTAAATGCGTGTCTGCAAGAGCGTATGATATGTTCAGCCTGTTCAGCGTTCCTGTAGCGGCAGG
This sequence comes from Succinivibrio sp., assembly GCA_963632005.1. Taxonomy (GTDB): domain Bacteria; phylum Bacillota; class Clostridia; order Peptostreptococcales; family Anaerovoracaceae; genus CAKQOE01. Next base: position 5,961 of record CAVGTL010000077.1, on the reverse strand, counting down.
AAGGTCATCGAGCTGCGTAGTATATCCGAGAAAGCTGAACTTAAAGATAGAAATGGAACGCGCATCTGCCGGTTCTGCGAATGACAGCATAATGATGCAGAACAGAAAGGGTCATGACCTGAGTGAAATGTTTGACTTGAGAACATACACTGAGGGTGATGATATAAGATCGATAAACTGGAAACTGTCAAGCAAGACAACAGACGGCGAACTGATAGTACGCCAGCCGAGCGATCCTACAAGATATAATGTAGCACTTATGCCGGATATAGGCTTCAGAGGAAACGACAGAATAATTTCATATGACGACCTTAACACAGCGGTAGCGTTGGGCGCGGCGCTCAGTGAACAGTTTATAAGGCACAATATGGGATTCTGTCTGATAATCCCTACAGAGCATGGCCTTGAGATAAGTGAGATACGTGACAACAGCGATCTTCAGAGAGTGATGCGCCAGTGGCTTCAGATAAAGATGCAGAGAAATATCGGCAACGGAATGAAATATTTTGTGATGGACAACCTTTCTGAAAGTTTTACAAGACTTATAGTAATATCAGCCGGCCGAGTGATCCCTGATCTCAGCGGCATAGATAACACTATGGGAGTGATGGTAATAAATGCTACAGAGGAAACCGATACACTTGTTACAGGTATAGATGGAAACTGCGAAACAGTAGAGTTCCCTTCAGGAGAAAATTCAGAAAATGTATATCATATTATCTGCTGATGACAGCGCCTTCTGCCGTAATGAATGATGAATAAATGTCTGCAGACAGCAGCCGTCACCGGCTGACGAAGCAGCGGAAATGAGTAGTTAAATATATGGACATGGATATTTACAGTGAAAAACATTCTGTGCAGAGGATAGTTACTGACGGAAAAGAAAGATCTGTAAAAAACTTTATATGGAATATTTGTACGGCCTTTATACTGATCGTTGGAGCGACAGAGTCTGCAATGTATTCATGGTGGAGCAGTATAAGCATGTCGGCTCTGTCTGTAGTGACTCTGGTCGTTACTGCAGTATGCTGCACTGCTGCGCAGACGCTTCGTATAAAAGGCATGAGGTCAGCAGCAGCCGCAATGGATATACTGCCTGTACCGTTCGTACTGGTCATAACGGGATTCAGAGGATACGGCGCAGGCTGTATGGCGTGGATAAACACTATACTGCAGCATCTTAATGAAGCAAATAATGCAGGAATAGCTCTTTTTAAGGTGAATGCATCAGAAAGTGATATTTTTCATTTTGAACTGTTACTGATATTGATAATATGCGAAGGTGCGTGTCATCTCATTTTTGGCAGAAAAGTTATGCTTACGTGTCTTTTCTGCGTTCTTTGGATAGCTGTCCCTATAATAGGAGGGTACTTCCGCACGTCTCCTGCTGCATGCCTTGCAGCCGTTATTATAATGACACTGATCGCAGGCATAAAACAGGATATTTTAAAGCGTGATATCGCATGGTGCCTGTGCATGATCGCAGCAGTGGGAGCTTGTGCTTTGATCACCTCTGAAAAGATATCTGATTTCGTGGATAGCCTGAGAAACGAAGCGCAGGATACTATATATGAGATGCGTTACGGCCAGGATAATATGGTGAATGGCAATATGCGTGAGGCAGCAAAGCTGCATGAGAGCAATGACAGTATGTTCACTATGAAGAGCGGGCAGGAGAAAAATATATATCTGCGTGCGTTTGCAGCAGGAGATTATAAGAACGGTGTCTGGTCAGAGTTTCCTAATGCTCTTTACAGCGGGGAAAATGCAGGTATGATGGAATGGCTGAAGAGCAAGCGCTTTGATCCGATGACGCAGACTGCTCAATATTACAACCTTTCTGCGAATGATAAAGTACCTGAGAAAAACCGCATAAATCTGACTATAACAGATGCAGAGCGCGAAAACCTTTATGTGCCTGCATCGCTTGAAAAAATATATAGAATAAGATATGGTACAAAAAATGATTCACGTCTGGTAAGCAAGGGCCTTGTGGGAGCAAGGATATATTCATATGATGAAATATCGGGTTCACGACCTTCGGAGCTGACGGTGCCGGAATCATGGGTGAGTTCGCCTGAAAATGACAGCCAACGTGCTTACAGTGAAGCTGAGGCTGTCTACAGAGAGTTTGTTTATAATAACTATACGTCTATAAGCAGAAATATATATAATATTGTAAACAGCATGTTCTGGGAAGGATATGATGATGAAAATGACAGCGTGTACAGCGCTGTATGCAGAGTCAGAGATGTTCTTGAGCAGACAGTAAGCTATACAGAAGAGCCTGATGCAGCTCCTGTTGACAGAGATGCACTGATATGGTTCCTTACTGAGGAACGCAGCGGCAATGCAGTAATGTATGCATCTGCGGCTGTAGAAGCGCTGAGGGCGCATGGTATACCTGCAAGATATGCAGAGGGGTATTATATAAGTGCTGACGATATCCTAGCATCAGGATCTGTAGATGTTACAGGGCAGAATATGCATGCGTGGGCGGAGGTATACTTTGACGGCGTAGGCTGGATGCCAGTTGATGTAACACCTGGATATTATTATACCGTTACAGCTCTTCAGGAGATGGTAAGCGCGCCTGATACAGTTCGTCAGACGGCTGCAATAGATGATGATCAGTCGCAGTTCCAGGATATAACTGATAATGGCATAGGAAATTCATCTGCGGTCACATCTGCCGTGGAAAAAATAGAGAATGCGACTGTAATGCTGGCAGGTGCAGCAGCTATACTGATAGTTATATTTGCACTGCTGCTGTGCGCGCTGGAGATCGCTAGAGCGATATTCATAGTCATACTTAAAAAACGTTACAGGAACGATTCGCATGAGAAACGTGTACGCGAGCTTGAAAGGCGTATATTCCGGATACTGGAGCTGCGCGGTATAGATGCACGTCTCGGATGGAGGTCAGATCAGATAGACAGGGAAGTTACTGAAAAATGCAGCGTAGTCAAATCAGGAGAGTATCTGCGTGTATGCTCTATACTGGAAAAAGCTGTTTACGGAGGTATTGTTCTTGAGCAGTATGAGGAACGTACATTGAGTACATTCCTGCAGAAGATATCTGAACCGGAGAAATCGTCAAGGTGGACTATGCGTATAAGAATGCGTTATCTTGGAGTTATTTAGAATATCTGATATAAATTAAATATCTTGTTAAAAAGAGCTGTCAACAAATGGCAGCTCTTTTTATAGCGCTGATCATAGAAGCGGGAACATCTGGAGCTGCTTTATTAAGTAAAAAATTGAGAAAAATATCAAAAAAGTATTGATGTTGGCGGGTAAAGTGATAAACTAGGGTTTGCTATTTTGACTGCCGCGCAGCAGCCGATATGACGGACTGCATAAAGCGCGGCAGTTTGCTGTTTAAAGAATATTTTTGCATATTTATGCAAGGGGGAAAAGAATTGAATAGTTGTGCTATTACAAAAAACGCCGCCACAGAGATGGCGACAGGAAAGCCGGTAGTGCGCGGAGAGCTTGCGCTGCTTACCGCAGTTATCATCAACAGCTTCGGCGTTGTGCTGATGCTGTATTCAGGCTCGGGCATATCTGCGATATCGAGCGTGCCATATGCGTTTTCTGAGGTGTTTACACGCCTTTCTCTCGGTACATGGACGTATATATTTCAGGGATTGCTGATATTCAGCCTTATGGTCATGCGTAAACGCTTCGTATGGCAGTATCTTTTCAGCTTTGTTGTCGGATTCGCTTTCAGTGAGATGCTCGACGTGCATGAAGAGTGGATAAACGTGCTCCCAACAGGATTTGGCTTCAGAGTTATGTATTTTGTGATAAGCTATATGCTCATCTGCATCGGTATAGCGCTCTCAAACCACTGCAAGCTGCCGATAATCCCGACAGACCTGTTCCCGCGCGAGCTCGCTGACATTACTGGCGTGAGATATTCGCGTATAAAAGTATCATTTGACGTCATATGCCTTGCGCTTACAGGCATCCTTACAGAGCTTTTCCTTGGACGTCTCGACGGACTTGGTATAGGAACGATACTTGCAGCCTTCACAATGGGTAAAGTAATCGGAATCATAAATAACTGGATGGACAGAAAATTTGAGTTTGTTTCTGTGCTGGAAAAATAAATTTAATGACATAAAAGCAATCAAAAAAGCAATCGTAAAATTTTGCGATTGCTTTTTTGCGTATTTTAAGCATATAATACAATCAATAGAGTGGGAAAGGATGAAACCGATATGCGTGAAACCAGAACGACGGAATTTAAAGAAACTATTACAAATACGTTTTTAAAAACGGTCAGTGCTTTTTCAAATTATGATGGCGGAGAGATATTTTTTGGCGTTGATGACAATGGCAATGTTAAAGGACTGTCTGATGTAAAACAGGCATGTTTGGATATAGAAAATAAAATTAATGACAGCATTACTCCGCAGCCTGATTACACACTGGAAATTCAGAATAATGACAGGACGATAAAACTGACGGTTAAAAGCGGACTGCAAAAGCCTTATTTATATAAGTCAAAAGCGTATAAGCGAAATGATACTGCAACGATAGAAGCCGACATGCAGGAGCTGTCAAGGCTGGTATTGGAAGGAAAAAATATCAGATTTGAAGAATTACCGTGTAAAAATCAGGAGCTGACTTTTGATATTTTATATCAGAAATTAAAGGAATGCATTCAAATCGAAACATTTAATAAGGATACTTTAAAAACATTAAACTTGTACGATAATATTAATGGATATAATAATGCTGCGGGAATTTTGGCAGATAAAAATAATTTTCCCGGAATAGATATTGTAAGATTTGGTGAAAGCATCAGTGTGATCCACAAGAGAGCAACGTTTGATCATATGTCTGCTTTGGCAGTATATGAAAAAGCGATAGAAGTATTCAGAGATTATTACCAATACGAAGAAATACAAGGCGCTGACAGAAAAAAGGTAGAAAGGATACCGGAAGCTGCGTTCAGAGAGGCAATTGCGAATGCATTGATTCATAGAGTGTGGGATGTTGAGTCGCAAATAAGAGTTTCGATGTTCGATGATAGAATTGAAGTTGTTTCACCCGGCGGTCTGCCGTCAGGAATAACAGAGCAGGAATATTTAGCCGGTAAACTTTCAGTTTTAAGAAACAGGAATCTCGCAAATGTATTTTACAGATTAGGATTTGTTGAAATATTCGGTACGGGAATAATACGAATAAAACAATTATACGAAGAATGCTCAAAACAGCCGGAATTTGAAGTATCGGAAAATGCAATTAAGATAGTGCTCCCTGTTTTTGAAAAGAATCTGAATTTAACAGAAGATGAAAAGGTGATTTACAAAATTTTGAGCAAAACAATGTTGAAACCTATAAGTGAGATCGCTCCTTATGCACCTTTCGGAAAATCGAAAGTAGCTAAGTTACTTAAAGAAATGGCGCAAAAAGGTGTAGTGACCGTTGATGGCAAAGGAAGAGGAACGAAGTACGTGATAAAGTAATATCAATGACAAAGAAAGGTAGAAAACAATGACAAAAGTACTTTTTATCTGCCACGGCAACATATGCAGAAGTCCGATGGCGGAGTTTGTTTTGAAGAGGAAGGTCGAGGAGCTGGGGCTGGCTGACAGGTTTTATATTGCTTCGGCGGCGACCAGCACGGAGGAGATATGGAACGGGGTCGGGAATCCGGTCTACCCGCCTGCAAAGGCGGAGCTGGCTAAGCATGGGATATCGTGCGAGGGCAAGCGGGCTGTACAGCTTAAAAAGTCTGATTACGATGAATATGACTATCTGATCTGCATGGATGACAGAAATGTAAGTAATACGGAACGGATGACGGGGCATCGCGCCGGCGGCGGTAACGAGAGTGGAGGCGGCAAGATCATGAAACTGCTGTCGTTCTGTGGCAGCGATGCTGATTGCCGAGATCCGTGGTATACGGGGCGTTTTGATGAAACGTACAGTGATGTTGACCGTGGG
>CAVGTL010000076.1:576-12737 GCA_963632005.1 Succinivibrio sp. | reverse complement strand
TGCGCGCCGTATCAAAGATACGGGCAGGGCTTCAAGCGACCTGCATGCCCGCCCGCCTGCATCGGCGTCCTATATCTTTTAATAAAGTATAGAACGCAAAACAGCCGCTCGGCGTGTAAGCTTTGCGGCTGTCCTGTGAATATTGAATATGGATTTTTTAATTTAATACTTACTTCATGTAATTCATGATTATCTGAGCCATCTGAGCGCGAGTCGCAGTTCCCTTAGGGTTAAGAGTTCCGTCAGCGTTGCCGTTTATGACTCCGGCGGCAACAGCCCATTTTACGTCATTAAGCGCCCATGAAGAAACGCTCGCGGCGTCCTTAAATGAAGATATGTCGCCCGACTTTGAAGTATCGGCGCCGCTGAACTTAGCGTAGCGGCAGAAAAGCGCCGTTATCTGCTCGCGCGTTACCGAGCGGTCAGGGCTGAACGCAGTCGCCGATGTGCCGTTTACGATGTTGTTTGTATAAGCCCATACGACAGCATTTTTATAAGCCGCGTTTGACGCGACGTCAGTAAACGGTACCGAGCCTGACACAGACGGGCTTCCCGCCATGCGATAGAGCGCAGTCACGAGCATCTGACGAGTCATAGGCTTAGTCGGTCCGAATGTATTGCTGTCAGCGCCGCCTGTAGCCTTGCCGTAGCTGTCGAAAAGCTTCTTGTCCGTTACATATGAAACGGCGCTGCTGTACCATGCGTTAGATGCAACGTCTGTCCATTTTGCGCTGCTTCCGGCGTTATTATTTCCTGAGTCATTTGCAGGCGCGCCCTTACCCGATGAAGTCAGCGTAAGCGTCTGAACGCCCTTGTCTGTGTAGCCGTCCTTTACGGCGTGGACTGTAAGAGTGACCTTGCCGTCCGGGAAGAGCGACTTTTCTATTTTTATCGCTTCGCCGTCGTAATCCATAGAAGGCATGTAGCTCGGATTTCTGTAGTTATTGTTATAATATACAGTCGCGCCGTCAGTCGCGCATGAGAGCTTAATATAGTAATAATTATCATCGTCAGTCATTACAGCAGTCGGAGCCGCTACCTCGCCCTTTGACTTTAAAGCCGGAGCGTTTACCATATCGAGCATCGTGCTCTGTACCCAGTAGCGAGTGTTGCTTGCAGACGGAGTCGCATTTTTAAGATCATCCTCAGTCATTCCGACCATCATGCGTACTGCGCGCTCGTTGTCGAGCAGACCTCTCGTCTGCCAGTAATTTTCCATATCGTAATCATTCTCGCCGTACTTTTCGTCAGTTACCATATAACGCTGCGAGTAGCTTCTTACAGCGAGTATGAATGTTTCAGGCTGGCGATTATCCCATATGTACTGTATTACCTGATCGCGCGTCATCTTTCCGTCAGGGTCGTAATAATCCTGAGTCCTGTAATTCCAGTACTTGTAAAGCATCGGGAAGTTATAGCGCTGCGTACCATATAGCTGATCGTATGTGTACGTGTCTGACTCGTCGTAGTCAACGTCGTCCATCTCCCAGAACGCCATTTTGTCTTTGCCTTCAAACTTCAGCGCTGCGGCTCTTACGTCAGCATCGGTCGATTTGCTCTGAGCGTATTTTACATACTCTCCTGCTGTAAAGCCCTGTGCCTCCTGATGTACAGTCGTTACATATCTGTCTAATATTGAATAATTATGAAGTGTATTATCTATTTTTCCCGCCTTCATATCGGCTTCAAGAGTCTCTATAGGTATCTGAGAGACGAGGACTCTTTCGCCGCTGCTGTTTTTAACGTAAAACAGCGTCGAGCCTACTACCTGTCCGTCGGGATGCGTCTTTGCGGATACTGCAACAGGCATAGCAAACGATGTCACCGCCAGTGCTGCGGCCGTCAGAGCCGCTATCAACTTCTTTTTCATTTTAATATTCTCCTGCTTTGTTTTACAGTCTTACTGTTTTTACTTGTTTTCGTTGTATCTCATGAGTATTGCGGCTACCTGCGCACGCGTCGCACCTGACTTCGGCGCTATAGTGTCTGAAGTCACACCGCCTATGTAGCTGTTTCCTACAGCCCACTTAACTGCGTCTGCTGCATACGGAGCTACGCTGCCGCTGTCACGGAATGCGCTTATATCGCCTGACGGCGTAACGTCAGCGCCCTTGTACTGCGCGTATCTCATGAGTATAGCCGCGAGCTGTTCGCGCGTTATATCTCTGCCCGGTCCAAACGAATCAGCTGAAAGACCGCTTACTATGCCGTTCGCTGCCGCCCAGGATACTGCCTTATCATAATAAGTTCCAGCCGTTACATCCTTAAAGCCTGCCTGTGAAGCTGGCTCCGGTGTTCCTTCCATACGCCAGAGCACTGTAACGAGCATCGCTCTCGTCATGCTCTTTGACGGACTGAATGTAGTCTGTGATGTCCCGCTGAAAAGCCCATTATCTACAGCGTATTTTACAGCGTCCTCGTACCACGCTCCTGCGCTTACGTCTGTAAACGATGTCTTACCGTTTGACGGCGGGGCCGTCGCACCTGCGCCTGTTATTGTTATTTCCATTTTCTGGCTTACGGGCGTAAAGCTGTTATTCGTAAATTCCAGCGTGTACTTTCCCGGTTCCTTGAGCGCGCATGTCTCGGAATCGAAATATTCTTTCTTTATTATGACCTTTCCTGCCTGCGTCCTGTCGAGATAAGTCGCAGGAATGAGCACGCCGTTCTCGTCGGCTGACTTAGCCGCGTATATATACAGACCGTTCTGATACTCGCTGTCGCTGAATGTGATCGTGAGCGCCTGACCCGACGGATAAGAGCCGCCTGTAAGGGCCGGAGCTGCTTTTTTAACTGAAACTGACAGATTCTTGTTCGAAAATCCCTTTGAGTAAACTATGAAGCTGTACGCTCCCGCTGTGTCAAATACGTTTTTGCTGAACGTTATCGTCCTGCTGCTGTTGTTTACCGTAAAATCAGACGAAGAAAGACCTGCGTACTGATTGCTCTGCGGCTTCTTTACCGAAATGCCTATGATACTGCCGGCCCAGCTGTTCCAGTCTGCTGCGCTAACGCTGTCCTCAGCCGTAAATACGATGTCCTTGCCTGTCTGTTCACTGTAAAGCGTCTTGAACGTCACGCCTGACTGCGGGTATTTCGCTGTTACTACGCCCGCGTCATCATAGCCTTCTCTCACTGCTCTCATATAAACAGTCACAGGGCTCGATGTGAGGTCTCTGCCATTTACGTCGTAGCTGACTGCGCCCGTGTACTTTATCTGCGGCGAGCCGTCGAATGAATAATATATATCAGCGCTCTTGTCTGCGCAGCTCATAGTTATGTTGAGAGTATCTCCGTTTACGCTGAAGCTCGCTGTCGGCGCAGGAACAGTACCTGCAGACGTTACAGACGGAGAAGCCTCCTTAAGTCTGACATTATATACCCACTTGAAATTGTCGTAAGCCGTTCTGTGGCCCGACATGAGATCTGCTTCGTTCATCGGTATGCACAGCCTGAGAGAATAATCGTCACTCAGCACGTTCGAAAGGCAGCCCGATACCTTTCCTCCGTTTGCGCTTATGTAGCCCGCAAGTCCCGGCTCAGTAGAAGCAACGAGCGTTTCTGATGAGGTCCTTCCCGAATACGACTCAGTAGCAAGTATTACAGGCATGTCTACGCCGCTGTTGAAGACTGCGCGCTTGTCGTTGTAATATTTATCAGCTGCAGCGTATTTTGAGTTGTATTCTTCAAGAGTCATGCCGTACTTGGACGTATCCTCTGCGCCGCTTTCCCAGCCCGTGTTCCAGCCGTTGCTGCCGTACATGCCCTCGAAATAATAGCGCTTCTGACCGTAGAGGTCTTCAGCGGTCCACGTTCTGTTGTAATTTCCGTAACTGTCTGTAGCCATGAATCCCATCGAATCCTTGCCCTCGAACGTAAGTCCGTCAGCCCCGCTGACACTCGATACGCCGCTTACATACTTTACCAGTTCAGGAATAGTAAATCCTTTTCCCTCGCAGTACTGAGTAGTCGGATAATTATCCGTCGATGAATACATGTACGATGAGCCGTCTGCCTGACCGTGCGCCAGCTTGCTGAGTTCATCATAAGTCAGCGTCTTTACGAGCACGTCTTTTCCATTTTTGTCAGCTGCATAGAAAAACAGCAGGTCGCCCTTTGCCGACGACTGCGTTTTTGCTGACGCAGGAACGGCTGAGAAGCTTCCGACGAGCAGCGCCGCCGTTAATACAGCGCTGACCGCTTTTTTGAGATGTAGCCCCCTGAGTTTCATTTTTCCCTCCTCCTTTTCTGAGAATGCGGCAAACGCCGCTTTTATGCTGCACCGCCTTAAGTCTGTGCGATGCATTTTCCGTTGTCATATGTTCGTCATATAATAATACAGCAGTTATGCCGCGCGCCCGGTCGCGCCCGCGATCACAGACACTATTACAGCAAGAGGTCTTGCAACGCTGCTGTTTATATTACTGTTACCATTACCTGCCTGCGTTCCGCCGGAAGGCTTCTTTCTCGCAGTCGTCGTCCAGTAGTCTATCTCGTTGCCTTGATCGTCAACTGTAGTCAGCGTGAGCTGATCTCCCGACGTCCTTATTATCTGGCAGTTTGCGACGCTGTAAACTACGCGCTCCTGCTTAGTCTCGTCTGCCGAAGTGTAGAACTTCTGGCCTGACATGCCCATGATGTACGTAACGCCGTTATCGTAATCTATGCCGCCGGAAGTCAGCGGATAAGAGCGGGCGTATACGTGCTGATGGCCGCAAAGTACGATGTCTACGCCGTCTGCCTCAAATATCGGCCTCCACTCGTCGTACACCTTTGCCGAAACGTTGTCATTGGCAAGCGCGTAAACAGGATGATGCATGACTACTATGCTGAATTTCGCCTTGCTTGTTTTCAGGTCGTTGTCTATCCACTTTTTTATCCTGTCGTAGTCGGCGCTGCCGAGCTTCTGCTCGCCCGAGAACACCCACGAATTGAGCACGGTCACATGGCAGTCGTTGTAATCAAAAGAATAAAATTCTTCTTTAAAGCCGTCAGGACCGTTCTGCGGCAGCGAGAACATATCGAGATAAAGTTCAGGCTTGCCGCTGTCAGGGAAGTTGCTCTCGTGATTTCCGTTAGTCGCCATTAACGGTATAGATGAAAACACCTCCGACGCATTTTTCAGAAAATACCCGAACTGCTTCGCGCTCACGCCGCTTTCGACTATATCGCCTCCGAAAAGGCCGAAGCTTATATCGGGATTGCTTTTGTAAACGCTTTTAACGAAGCTTCCCCATCTGTCGTACTCGCTCACAGCGTCGCGGCTGACCTGTATATCACCCATATACATGAACGTCGTTCCGGAGTTTGATCCGACGCCCGCGCTGCTCTGCGCCGTCTCAAACGACTTGACTGCGCTGCGCCTGCTGCCGTTGTCTATGCAGTAATAATACGTCGCGCCTGCCTTGAGCCCCGTGAGCTTTGCGCTGAATACCGCATCTTCCAGAGGAATGCCGCTTTTTATATCAATGCGCGAAGCTGCGACCTTGCTTGCGCCGGCCAGGCCGGCCGATGTGCTGTAGAGCACGTTTGCGCTTTTTGTATCGGCGCTGTCGTGCCACGTTATCGTCATGGTAGTTGACGCGTCATCCGTTACAGAAAGTATGACGTCATACGGTCCCTGCACTGCTGTGTCGGATGCTGCGTATGCTCCGACAGGAGCGAGCATCATACAGCAGGCCGCCAGGCTGAGTGCTGTTCCCATGCTCTTAAAGCACTTTACAATTAAACTTTTCAATTCTTTTTTCACCGCCCCTTTCATTTAAAACTAAAAAACTCGGGACGCCTTTTTATTGCCTGCGAAATATACGGAACGGTTGAAGTCCTGCCCGTATCTCTGATACGGCGCGCAGGCCTCATACAGAAATTGCGCGGCTTTAGCCGCAATGCAATTTTTCAGTTCGTGGTACAGGGAACTTCAACTACGCTTATCCGTATATTCTCCGGCAGTATATGGCGTCTTTTTGTATTAACAAAGTATAAAATATAAACTATTCTATTATAATCTTGTTTCCGTCGGCTTTAAGCTTGGTGTCGCCTATCTGAACGGAGCTGTCTGTCAGAAGGACTGAAACGCTTTTTTCGTTCTTTGACGACTCGCCCTGCCATTCTACGCTGCTTGTGTAGTCCTTGATGTATAGGCTGCCCGGCGATACTGTTCTTTCTATGCCGTCGTCGGCCATGACGTTTACGGAAGACGGGACATCGGATGGGTCGTCGGCTACTATTATTACTCGCCTTATCTCCTTTACGCCGAGGCTTTCGGGATAGCCGTCGCTGACGCACTCCCAGCCGTTCTGCCCAAAGACTAGCCAGTTCGCGTCGAGCTCGTCAAGCCTTATAGACGCCATCATTCCGTCCCAGCCCTGTATGTAGACGGCGGAATCGGCTGAATACGGCTGCGCTTCTTCTACGAGAGACTTTACGCGCCAGCCGTTTCGCGAATCTCCTGCCGCGTCTGCTTTTTCCGACGCAGTATTTATTCCTGTGCCGTCAGGCTTTACGGTCATTACATTTTGGACATCGCCTGTTATCTCAAACGATGGCTCATATGATGCGTCTGACTGCGCCTGCGTGCCGCCCTGGGCGGCGCAGCCTGTAGCCGCAGCCGCCGTTATCACGCATGCAGCGACGGCGGCTGACATTCGTGCGATAAATTTAAGATTTATTTTCATTTTTCCTTTATGTATTGATCTTTAATGTTTTATCTTTTCAGTATTAAGTGAATTTATTAAGTGGATCATGCTGTCCGATCTTATTTAGATTCGACTGCCTCTATAGAAACGAGTCCCTGTATCGTCACGCCGAACGAGCCTGACGTGCCTGCAGCGAACACTGCATTTCCATTTTCCAGATAAACGCCCGGGTCTACGAGCTCGTCAGCCGTGAATTCATACGTCTTGCCCGTAATGTCGGTAAATTTATAAACGTCTGTCGAGAGCGAGCCTATCTTTCTGAGTATGCCCGAAAGCGGCAGCGCGTCGTGGCCGTCAGCCTCGGTAAGTCCCATGCACTTCATGCCCTGCGCCACAGAGAAGAACGCCGTATCGCCGTAGTTCACAGTGAGCAGGCCCTTTACGCTCATACCCTCCTGCAGCCCCGGCGCGTTGAATTCCGGCGCGTCCTCGCCCGATATAGTCAGATATTTTCCGAGGAAGTTGTCCTTCTTTTCGTTTTTTGAAAGCCCATCGGATGCGTTCATGTACACGTTCTGAACTGTGTTGTCGTTTATGTTCGCGTACTGCGCTATCAGGCGCGACGTGCTGACGCATTCCTGACTGCTGCCATTGATGTCTACAGTTTCCTTTTCCATGCCCTGTATCGACTGCGCGTTGTTGAGAACTGTATCGAGGAACACTACGCGGTCTGCCACCTGAACTCCGGCATCAGATTCAAAGTCTATGCTCTTAAGCATCCTTACCCAGTACATTGCTCGCTGGCCTACGACTACAGACCTTACAGGGCCGTCCTCCTTCGGCAGCGCCTTGCCTCCGTCCTGATAAGCTATTATTATATCGCTTTTTTTAAGTATATCAGGAGGTATTGCTATTGAATAGCCGTCATCCGCATTAAATCTGACAGTGTTGTATTCGCTTATATCTATTCCAAGCTCATCCAGTACAGTTGAAAGAAGCGGGCCTGTAGCTTTTATCTTTACTTTGTCGCCGTTCGATCTGTTAGCTTCGGCGCGCTCCGTGACTGTATCGAGCTTTTTAAGCTCGCCGAGCGTTATGCTCTTATCTCCGTCAGTGAGGCCCGTGAGCGTTATCGTCCAGTTGTCGTCCGCTCCCACCGCTTCTGAAGAGCCGCCGTTTCCTGCATCAGATGAAGTGCAGGCGCAAGCTGAAGCTGAAACTGCGATCACAAGAGCTATAGCTATCGTTTTTTTAAGTTTACTATAATTTTTTATGGTATAGCCATTATCTTTTTTATTATTGAACATGAATTTTTCGGCTGATATTTTACATATTTTTCTCAGTATTTCTCTCATATCAGATAACACCATCCTTTTTAGTCCGGCTGCCGCGCGGGCGGCCGCGCCTTTTTGACTCATTCCTGTTTATATGCCTCTCAAATCGGCTTCTTTCCTTTTCAAGCCTCAGTTCCTTTTCTTCATACGATTCAAAGGCCTCATCCATCTGTTTCAGACTTAACGGGATATCTACTCCGCGCTGATCATCCACTGCATTATTATCAGCGTCATCTTCATTATCCTCTTCAGACTCAAGATCTGTTATGCCTCCTGAGATGCCATATAATATACGTGCAGGAGCAAGTATAGTAAAATTATTCCTGTTAAAATCTATAAGTCCCTCTTCTTTCATCAGCATGAGTTCGCGCGACAGCACGCTCCTGTTTATGCCTAGATGAGATGCCATCCCCTGACGATTATCCCTGATCCTTATCTGTCTGCTGCTGCTCTTTCGTTCCTCCAGTCTCAGATAGTAAATGATCTTTTCGCGGATGCTCTTTTCCATTAACAGCCTTGTCTGCTTCATCCACCTTATATTCTCATCAGAAAGGAGCTTCATGGCATTTGTTGCAAAGCGCAGGAAAAGCGTCTGCTTGCTGTACATGTAATTCATCATCTTTTCAACGCTGAATGTTATCACAAATGTATCTTCCTCTGCCCACACATCCATGTAGGATGTCTTAACATCAGACATCATGACATCGAGACCTATCATTGAACCATGTCTGAAATATTTCTTTGCGGGAGCATCGACATCACTTATATCAAGGAGCGCCGCAAGCGATCCGCTCTCTACTATGTACAGTCTGTTCAGCTTCTCCGTTTCAAACATGACGGCCTCGCCTTTTCTGTAAAGACGTTTTTCAGGCCAGTTATACATCAGAAAAGTATGAAGCTCTTTATCAGTCATTCCTCTGAAAAGACCTGTTCTTTTCATAAGTTCAAGTACTGTAAGCTCATTTTTACGTTCGTTATGATTTCTGATCTCTGTTTCATACTGCTGATTTTTATTTGACTTTGAAGCTTTATCAGCCTTTCTGGGGTTCTCCTGCATGCAGATCTTTTTCTGATGCTCGTATTTCGTTCTTTTGGCTTCTGCAATACGTTCTGCCAGGATCTCTGCTGAAATATTCCATTGATCATTTTTATTACCATTCGTATGATCATATGTATGCTCTTCAAGCCATTTCAGTACTTCGTCTCTTCTGAATCTCCAGCTTCGCGATACTTTAAATGCCGGTATCTCATTATTGCGGACCATCTGGTATATCTTGCTGTTTGAAAATCCCAGAAAACCTGCGACTTGCTCCAGAGTCATCAGATCTTTTTCCCCATATTTCCTGCCTATGGTTTCATTTACATCTGTGCCATTCACCGGTCTAACTGATGTGTTAACTGTTTTTTTGTATCCAGCCATTTGCTTCACCACCCTGCTGCGGTTTAAATATTCAGAGTCTTACTTATTTTTTAAAAAATATATACAAGCATCAACGCGATCATAAGCATCACTGCCATAAATACCCAGTCGTATACATGCATCTGCACACTGAAAAATCTTGTTCTTCTGTCAAATGCTCTAAATCCTCGCGCTGCCATCGCTATATTCATTTTGTCTGCACGCCTTATGGCTCCTGCGGTCACGGGGACTACCAGACGCAGATAAAACTGCGCACGTTCACGCATACCCATATCGTCAAATGCTGCTCCGCGCATTTTTGACGCGTTCATTACATCTGTACTTTCATCTCGTAAAAATGGAAGAAATTTCAAAGCCGCCATGACCATAAATACAATATCATACGGAATATGCATCTGTGACAGAGCCGCTATGCAGCTGCGCATATCTCCTGCAGCCATTATTAACGCTGTAAAAGTAAGTATCATAAGACGGAGCGCAGATACAGCCGCCATTGACATACCGTCAGATGTTACAAATGTAATATTCTTTACAGCGATCAAAGCGTCGCCGCTTCTTACAAATATGCATTGCAGTATAAACAGGCTCAATGCAAGCCCGACCATGCCCCTTACACGGTAAAGCGCATTCATTATGCCGATGCCTCCGGCGCCGATAAGCACAGCTGTAAAAGCAAGCACGCACAACAGGCATACAGGGTCGCGCGAAAGCACCGATACCATTACGATGCACACAGAAGCAAACATCCTTGAACGCGCATCGAGCGCACTTAGCAGACTTTTTCTATGAGACGCTGATCTTCTGTTTTTTTCCGGCTGCTCATGACACGCCTCTATGCCTGCGATGCTTTCTTCATAATTTACATTATCTGTATTTTTTGTATTGTTTATTTCTTCAAGCTTTATCTCCCGATCAGCATATTTATCAATAAATGAACGCTCATGGCTTATCATGACCACGCCCGCCCCGCGGGCACTCAGATCGCGTATAAGCTCACCAAGCCGTTCACAGCCTTCCATATCGAGGCCTGACGTCGGCTCGTCAAGTATGATATACTTTGTATCGAGAGCCGTCACTGCCGCAAGCATGACGCGCTGCTTTTCACCCTGGCTCATCGTTCCAGGATAATCATCAGCTTTTTCGCTGAGTCTGAAATATTTCATTGCGCTGACCACGCGCCTGTCTATTTCTTCTTCTGTTATACTTTCTTTTTTAAATTTTTTCTGATTTCTCAGACCGTATGCAATTTCTTCATAGACGGTCTCACAGAAAAGCTGTCTTGTCGGATCCTGATATACAAAGCCTGCCGCTCGCCCGATCTCACTGAGAGTCATGCTCTTTGTATCGGCATCATCGCCTGCTCCGCATATGAGAACTCTGCCGCTTTCCGATCTGAACACTCCTGTCAGCAGACGCGCCAGCGTTGTTTTGCCGCATCCGTTTCGGCCGGTGACGGCCGTCACCTCACCTCTTCTGAAGCTGCATGAAAGATCCTTTATTATGTAATTGTCGCTTTCCGGATATTTAAATGAAACATTTTCGATTCTTATCATTTCTCCGTTTGTATTATTATAGTTTGACATATTTACATTTCCTGTATATTATTGATCTTCTGCATGTCTATAAATTCATCTGCATAATCCACATTATCTATCCAGTGCTCTACAACTATCAGCGTTTTTCCGTCCGACTTCAGCTTCAGTATCGCATCATGGACCATTTCTCTGGCAGGCTCATCCAGTCCGGTCATAGGCTCATCCAGTATGAGGACCTCAGGTCTCATTGCAAGCACGGATGCTATAGTCACTATCTTTTTCTGACCGCCTGACAGCCGTGACGGATCGTTCATCGCCAGATGCTCTATACCGAAATATTTCAGCTGTTCATCGACTCTCTGACGCATATTTTCATACGGTATACAGAGGTTTTCCAGCCCGAAGGCGATCTCGTCCTCTACTGTGGAGCATATGAGCTGATCGTCGGGATTCTGAAATACCATTCCTACCAGTCCCGTACGTTCCGATTCATTTGCCTCGCTTATTTCTATGTCCATAAAGTCGTCTCCGTCCATGCTGTCCGAAACGCCGACTGATGCTTTATATGTCACTTTGCCTGAAATATCAGCCTTTATGACTGACGGCATAAGTCCGCACAGCGCGCTGCATAATGTAGATTTTCCACAGCCGGAGCGTCCTGTTATAACTGCAGTCGTTCCTTTTTTTACCGAAAAGCTCATGTTTTTTATTATGTACTTGCCAGTTCTATACGCAACAGACAGATCATTTACCATTACTGCATCTATCATGCTGCTTTTCTCTGTGTGAGCCATTGTTTATCGACCTCATTTATCGACTTCTATTACATTTACATACTTCGCGCAGCGAGTTCCGAACGTGTCATCGACTGCTATTATCCTGAACGGGCCGTTTCCGCCCTCGGCGCTGCTCTTAAGTAGCTCGCCGTCCTTTTCGTAAACAAGAAGTATACAGTCGTCTGCCATTACTTCGTCAGCATCGAATGCTGTTGTGTAGCCGTCTTCCGACTTTACCGTAATACTTTTCTCGTTACCTGTAAGGCTGACACCTGCTGCCTTCAGAACATCCTTAAGCTCCGGACCGCTGAAAACTCCGTCCTCGTCATCTCCGCTGCCTGATGATATATGCTTTTTTATATCAACTCTGTCCATAGCCTGCAGGTCCTGAAGCTCAAAAACTGCAGCCTGTTCGCCGTCTGACACTACAGTCACTTTTCCGGCTTCAGCATCGGCTGCTG
>CAVGTL010000076.1:0-474 GCA_963632005.1 Succinivibrio sp. | reverse complement strand
GACGAGAACTGCGCATGCTATCACGAGAATGACCATCACGACTGCTATTATTACAGCTGTTTTTTTTCCGTTCTGTGTGCCGTTGCTGCTCTTATGGGGCGGCTGGGCCGCCGCTGTATCGTCAGCTATTGCTGCATTCGGCATTTTTTCTGTATTATTCATATGTACCTATACCATACTTTCTCAGTGACTTCAGAAGCGCCCACGCGAGCAGTCCCCCTACACCACCGGAGACGGCTGCTATGCATACGCTGAGCAGCAGCGGTATGAGCGGCAGGCTGAAAAATATCGCATTTACGCACAGCGTTCCTGTTACGTTTGCTGCTATTCCTGCCAGAAATGCTGTAATGCTGCTGTCTACTCTGCGCCTTATGATCAGAAGGATGATATCTATCGCCACGCCGGGGAGCGTGTAGCTGAAAAGGCTCATGATGCCATGTGAGCCGTTCATTCCTACCATTATCACTATTATCG